>MVCW01000004.1 GCA_002049895.1 Candidatus Omnitrophica bacterium 4484_171
AGTATAATTTATCTGCCTACAAACTTAACAAAGACACTTATATTTTTGTGTTTGTTTACTCCAAGATATATGATATTATAAGCCAATGTTTAACAAATTAAAAGCTGAGTTAGATGCGGAACTTAAGAAACTCATCAGCCACATAGACAAAAAATACGGCTTAAAGAGTTCCTCTGGCCCTCTCTATAAATCCCTTAAGGATTTCATTCTGCGCGGCGGAAAAAGACTGCGCCCTATACTTTTTATGACAGCTTTCAGGGGATTTTCACGTAAAAACCCAAAGAACCTCTTCCGGTGTGCCCTGGCAACAGAGCTGCTGCATGATTTTCTGCTTATCCACGACGATATAATCGATAAATCGGCGTTAAGGCGCGGCAAACCTTCAATGCACTATATGCTTAAAAAGTATATCCCCAGGAATAAAAACCTGCGTTTTGGCGGCGAAGACCTGGCGATAGTAGCGGCAGATATAATATTCTCAATAGCTGTGGAATCGTTTCTTTCTGTAGAAGAAAACTCTTTACGCAAGGAAAAAGCCCTGCTTAAGTTTATAGAATCGGCGTCTTACACCGGATGCGGAGAATTTATTGAAATAATGTATACAGGGTCTTCTCTGGAAAAAATCAGAAAAGACACAATTTACAAAATATATGATTACAAGACCGCCTATTATACTTTTGCCGCGCCGCTGGCGGCAGGAGCAATTCTTGCCGGGGCTCAGGATGAAGAAGTGGAAAAACTATCACGGTACGGAATATACTTAGGAAGGGCGTTTCAGATAAAAGACGACATACTGGGAATATTCGCAGATGATAAGAAAACCGGAAAGCCCGGGATATCCGATATACAGGAAGCAAAGAAAACACTGCTTATATGGCGGGCCTATAAAAACTCGCCGCCTAAGGATAAGTTACAGATAAAACGCGTCCTGAACAAGAAAAACGCGGGCAAAAAAGACCTTATTGCAATGCGCAGAATCATAAAACAAAGCGGGAGTTTGGAATATGCTAAGAAAGAAACAAAACGGTTCTTTAGGAAATCTATTGAAACAATAAAAACATCAAGAATGAAAAGGATATACAAAGAAGAATTGATAAAATACTCTTCGAATATAATAAATATTTGACGTTCCTCTTACCGTAGAATCAAGGCTGAACTGTAAAAAAATATTCTTATGGGCACAAGAAGAACAAAAATCAACCTGGCAAAACACGCGGGATTCTGTTTCGGAGTTAAAAGGGCGATAAAGATTGCTCAAGAAGTAGCAAAATCCAGATACAAAATTGAAATGCTCCATGAGATTGTCCACAACGAGAAAGTAGTAAAAGACATTGAGGAATTAGGATTAAAAAAAGTAAAGCGGCTAAGAAAAGGGAAGAATAAAGCCCTTCTTATTCAGGCCCACGGCATGCCCAGGAATATCATAAAGAAAGCAAAAGACTCGGATTATAAGATAATAGACGCAACCTGCCCCATGGTATATGAAATACATAAAACCGCGATATCAATGGAAAAAGAAGGACGGAAAATTATAATAATCGGCGATAAAAATCATATTGAAGTTAAAGGAATCGCCGGCAACATAAAATCCAGGCCTTTGATTGTAGAGAGCGGCAAAGACATACCGCTTAATAAAATAAAAAAGATACAAAAAGGAGCTGTGGTTGTCCAGTCAACGCAGAACGTTCAGAAGGTAGAAAATATAATTAAGGTATTAAAAAAGAATATCAGGGACCTAAAGGTTTTCAATACGATTTGCGCTATCACAAGAAAAAAGCAGAGGGAAATACAAACCATGCCCCTTGACAACGATATTATGATAATAGTAGGTTCTAAGAAAAGTGCTAATACAAAGAGGCTCTATGAAATATCAAGGTCTCTTAATAAGCGGACCTACTGGGTAGAGTCGCCAAAGGACTTGAAGAAAGAATGGCTTAAGGAAGCTTCAAATATAGGAGTAACTTCAGGAGCATCCACGCCGGATTATCTTACCCAGAATGTAATTGGCCGCATAAAAGAACTCACAAATTAATCATAAAGATCCCGCAGGATATTAAGAAGAGATGGGTTTGGCTGCTTCTATACTTTGTATGCGCCATTTTGATGCTACATACCTTAAATGAAATATAAATTTATATTCGTCCGGCGTATCAGAGAATTTCAAAGCGCTTTTGGCGCGCGCCTGAATTACAGCTATTGCTTTGTTCCCATAAATATTGATGTTCTTTATCTGGTAACCGACAATATTGCCAAACCATATCATTTTGGCTGTCGTACTTTCATAAGCCGTCTGTTCCGCGAATAATCTAAGATATCTATTGGCGGCATCCAGCTCTTCTTTGCTCAAACTGGAAGTATCGCCGTTCTCTATTATCTTGCTCTTTTTCTTATCGTTAAGTATGCTGAAAAACACAGCGGAATATTTAACATAATCATCGATTAGAGAGGAAATTTCTTTTTTGCTGCTTTTTATATTATTACATCCCGACAGGGTTAAACTTACTATGCCAGCAGCAAGAACTAAATATAATCTTAATAATTTCATTATTACCCGCTCCTTAATTAAACAGAACATTCCGGAACAAACCCGTGTCTTACAAAGGCTGATAAGTACAACATCATTATACCAGAATAACGCGGTTTGAGAAGAAAGTAAAATACAGTATTATCAAAAATTGAGCTGTTTTGGCAGCATTTTTGTTGTTGATAATTTAATATTTAATACTACAATAGAATATGCATAGAAAGGATAATCAATGAACAAAGACCAGGTTTTTAAGAAAAAAGAGGATTTGATTCCTGACTTTAACTTTAAAAAGGAAGTCGCTGAGGTTTTTGATGATATGCTCAACCGCTCTGTGCCCTTCTACCAGGAAACCCAGAGAATGATAGGAGAAATAACCGCTGACTTTGCCGTAGAAGAAACTAATATTTATGATTTGGGGTGCTCAACCGGAACAACATTTATAGCCCTTGATAAACTCGTTCCTGATAATATTAATTTTATCGGCATTGATTATTCCCGGGATATGCTTGATAAAGCGCAGGATAAGATGAAAAAGCACAATATTTCAAAGAAATACAAATTCATATGTATGGACCTAAATACCGAGCTGCCCATAGCTAACGCTTCTGTTGTTATTATGAACTTAACGCTTCAGTTCATACGGCCCCTGTGGCGAAAACGAGTAGTCGAGAGTATCGCCCGCGGCATGAACGAAAGAGGGTGCCTAATATTAATAGAGAAAGTATTGAGTATTGATTCAACTCTTAATAGGATGTTTATTAAATACTATTACAATTTCAAAAGGCGCCAGGGGTACGATGAGATGGAAATTGCCCAGAAAAGAGAAGCTTTGGAAAACGTCTTAATCCCTTACCGCCCTGAGGAAAACCGAACCCTCCTGCTTGAAAGCGGCTTCAAAGAATGCGACACTTTCTTTAAATGGTATAACTTCTGCGGGATGCTGGCGATAAAATAACTTATTGTAAATGCGGCAAAAACTCCTGATAAAAAGCGGAAATTTCTTTTTTAAACTGCGCAACGCGCTTTTTCCGTTATTTATTGTGTCTTTGCTTTTATTTACAAAACCGGGACTATTCTTAGAGAACGAAACTGCGGATAAATTAGCCGTAGGGGCCGGTTTTATAACCGCTCTTTTGGGAGTGGTATTTCGCTGTATTGTAATAGGATTTGCTTATATTAAAAGAGGCGGCAGAGACGGAAAAGTTTACGCCGAGAATTTAGTGACTAAAGGCTTTTACAACCATGTGCGCAATCCAATGTATATAGGAAACTTTTTAATTCTTACAGGGCTTGGTATAATTTACGGCTCTATCTATGTTTACATTGCAGTAATCCCGTTGTTCGCCTTTATTTATCTTTCCATCGTAATCACGGAAGAAAATTATTTAAGAGGGCATTTTGGCAAAGAATACGAAGAGTACTGCAAAAGAGTACCGCGTTTTATGCCTAACTTATCAGGGCTCAAAGAATCCCTAAAAGAATTCCATTACGACTGGCGCAAGGCGATAAGAAAAGATTACGGAACATTTTTCGGGACAATCGTAGGCTGTTACGCCATACTGCTGATAAAAAAACGCCTTCTTTACGGATTCCCGCGTAATATCAATGATATTACCGGCCCTCTCATTGTATTCTTACTGCTGGCGGCCGGATATATCCTTCTGCGGTTCTTAAAGAAAAGCGGCAAACTAAAACAATCCGCCGGTTAATAATAACGTTTTACACGAAAATAGTACGGTCTGGAGCAAATTTATCTTCTCTTTCTTTCTTTGGCCCGTTCCACAATCGGCTTACGCGTAGTCTTTTGTTTCTTGAAGGCGTGAAGTATAATCTCTGCCTCGGCGAAAGGCACGGTAATAAAAGAGAATTTATCAAAAATACGCACATCGCGTATTTTCCACGAATCAACCTGCGCAATTTCTCTTATCATATTCACAAGTTTACGAGGGTCCATATTGTCAGCTCTGCCTCTTGCAACGAACAGACGGACAGTCCCCTTCATATCAACCGATACATCTTTAATCTTACTGTAGTTGCGCACACTTAGCTCATCACCGAATGAATATTTGATAAAGGCCGCAAGAGCCTTATCGGGTTCATTTTCCGCCAGTATTTCCTGGGCAAAATCAAGATACTGACTGTCCAGTGAAGACTGAATAATACCGGCAAGCTCATTCTTAATACGTGTTTTCTTTGCTCTTATGACATCTTCTATCGCCGGTATTTTCTCTCTGCGTATATCGGTTTTGGCAACCCGTTTAATAATAAGAAGTTTGCGGTATTCGTCAGGAGTAACGAAAGTAATCGCCGTTCCCTCTTTTCCCGCGCGGCCGGTCCTTCCTATACGGTGCACATATCTCTCCGGGTCCTGAGGCAAAGAATAATTTATAACATGGGTTAGGTTATAAATATCAATGCCGCGCGCGGCGACATCAGTAGCCACAAGAATGTTAATACGCTTTTGTTTAAACCTATTTAAGATACGCTCACGCTGAGCCTGAGAAATATCTCCATGAAGTCCGTCAGCATCATAACCGCGGTCAAGGAGTTTCTTAGAAACCGTATCAACATCAACCTTTGTACGGCAGAAAACCAATCCGTAGAAGCCATTCTCGCTGTCTATAATACGGCACAAAGCCTCGATTTTATCTGAATAGTTAACTTCAAAATAAATCTGGTCGGTTAAGCTGACCGTGGGCTGTTCTTTCTGTATCTGAATGAGTTTATATTGACACATATACTTTTTTACAAGACGCAGGATACTTCCCGGCATAGTAGCGGAGAAAAGAAGCATGCGCTTGGTCTTATTGGTATAAGACAGTATATCTTCAACATCGTCAATAAAGCCCATATTCAGCATCTCATCAGCCTCATCCAATATCATATAGGAAATGCCCGATACCTTAAGGCTTCCTCTCTGAAGATGGTCTTTAATCCTGCCGGGAGTCCCCACTACAATATCCACTCCCCTGCGCAAACGGCGAAGCTGCTGATCCATAGATTGGCCGCCGTAAATAGCAACAATATCAAGGCGTTTTTTGCCTTTTAAAGAATTAATTTCTTCCGCTACCTGTATTGCCAGTTCTCTTGTAGGAGTAAGAATCAAAGCCTGAACGTTTTTAGCTTTATCATTGAGCTTCTCAATTAAAGGAAGCCCAAAAGCCGCAGTCTTACCCGTACCTGTCTGTGCCTGGCCGATAACATCGATATCGCCGGCTAAAAGTAAAGGAATAACCTTCTCCTGTATTTGCGTGGGTTCTTCAAATCCCTTGCGCCGCAGGGCTGCCAGGGCATTTTCTGATAATCCTAATGCTTTAAATTTATGCAACATTTTATCCTCCTGAAAAATTAAATCCTGTAACCGGAAAAATGCTTTACCCTATACCCTAACGGGCACAAGCACCCTAACGGGCACAAGCACCCAAATAATGCTAATTGCATTATTTGGGTAATCACAAATCTTTGATACCTAAAACAAAAAACCGCAAAGCCCCGTAATCCCGAAACTTTGCGCCTCAAGATATCCTTATTGCAAGCAATCATTAGTTTACTCTATAATATCATTTTGTCAACATAATTAAAGAAACTTTCATATTTTGTGCAACTTTTCAGGCTAACCGATTTATAAGTAAACCCCGTTAGAGAACTTTGTTCTTTAACGGTCCGCGGCGTCGGTGGCTTTCTCTAACGGGTAAAGCTTTTTAGAGAGCAGGCTTGATTCAGACACTTTGCTCTTAAAACCTCTGCCTTTAGCTTTAGAGGCTTATCCATGCTTAGATCTTTTATCGTTTTGAAATACCTGCCGTTGCTTTTGAATCTTTGCTTTAGGCCGCACCCGGGGCAAATGCACTTTTTTGGTTCACGCTTAAATTCAACTAATTTTAGCTTCATTATAGCCTCCTTTTACAGAGGCTGTTTTATATTTTCAAAGAGCTTTCTTTATAAATATTATTCGCACATAATTCGGGGAAGTACTTAAAAATATGCCGGCCAAAAAAATATTTAGCTCGGCTCTCAATCTGTCATAATCCATTGTCAATTATAGAGTTTTTACGGTTAGCCTTCTACTATCTGAACCACAGTAGCTGCTGAAGCAGCATAATCCAGTTTTATCACATCTTTTTATTGAGTAAATTATCTATAAAATGGTCAATTCTTTTATCCTGAGGGAATATCTCCTTCATATTTAGATAATTGTTTAATGCCATTTGTTTTTTGCCAAGAAGTTTATAGCATATACTTATCCATATATGAGCCTGCCAGTGTTTCTTGTCTACTTTGATTGTTGTCTTAAACCATGAAAGTGCCTTTATGTAATCTTTATAATCTTGAGCATAAATACACCCTATATAATAATAACTCCGGGGGTCACCGGGATTTATTCTCATATATTTTAGATAGACATCAATCGCTTTATTGTAATCGCCAATATTTTCGTATGCGCTGGCTAACAGCAGGTTAGGACGCGCTAGCCGTGGTGACAAAATAAGAGTTTTTTTCAAATACCGTATGGATTGCTTATACATTCCCGCGTTATAAAACAGTGTGGCACGGTTGTAAACCTGCCACGCGATTAACGGCCTTAGAGCGGCCATTATTATAAATCCCAAGGCAAGAAAAAGTAATTTTACGCGTATATCAACATTAGTATGTTCTTGATTGGTGTGTTTTTGGTGTGTGTTCTTTGTATTCATCTTAAATTATGCCAGCCACAAAAGGTATACGCCGAAACATATCAATATTGCTGCCGCCGCAGATTCAATATAACCCTCAATTTTATGAATATTTTTTGTGCTGAACTTAAGAAAATTTGACGACATCCCGATGAGAAGTATAGGAGTGCTTTGTCCCAGAGCGTAGATAAAGAAAATGATAATACCGAATAAAAACTTTCCTTGAGAAAAAGTAGCTATAGCAAGCATAAAAAGAACAGGCCCGCAGCAGGGGCACACAGGTGCTTCCATAAAAGCAAAAGTTATACCGAAAAATACCGCTCCCCAGAAACCTAAATTATACTTCTTTTTTTGGCTGCCGGAAAGACAACTGCATGATTTTGGCCTCCAATAGGGAATAAATCCTAAAAGATACAGGCCAAACAAAAGAAGAGTAATTCCTCCTATATAATAGAAGCCTGCGCTTACAAGAGGTAATTTATTGATTGTCCGTGATGATAACCCCATAATGATTCCCAGGGCAGTGTAACTGAATACCAGTCCCGAGATGAATCCCAAGAGTATCTTTATGCTGGTTTTCTTCGATTCTGAGAGCCCGCCCATAAATCCTAAAACTATGGGTATTCTTACTAAGGTGCATGATGAGAAACTTAGAGTAAAAGCACCCATAAATACGCAGATAAACGTCAGGATTGTTGTGTGCTGTAGGTAATAAAAAATATATTTTGATATGTTCATATAGAATTGTTTAATATATTCTAATTGCCGCGGATATCGCTGTCAATTCCTAAAAGTATTGAACTATGTATTTTTCATTAGAATATTATCAGAAAAATGGTATTATTATTTTATGATTGCCGAAGGCGACCTTATACTCTTATACAGGGATTCAAAAAGAAATTATCTTATTCGGGTAGCAAAAGAAGATAAGTTTCATACCGACAGAGGCTATATAAATACCAGAGATATTGTTGGCAAAGAATTTGGCTCGCTTCTACGCACCAACCTGGGCGATGTGTTTTATATATTAAAACCTACACTATATGAACTTATGATGAAGGTCAACCGCAATACTCAGATAATATACCCTAAGGACCTTGGTATAATACTTACGAAAGCAACGGTTTATCCCGGGGCAAAAGTTATAGAAGTTGGCATGGGGAGCGGCGCGTTCACTTCCGCGATGGCATATTTTATAAGACCAGACGGAAAAATATACAGTTATGAAAGAAGGGCTGATCTATTTAATAATGCCCTAAAGAATATAAGAAAGAATGGATTAGAACGATATGTTGAAGCCAGACAAAAAGAGATAACTGATTCATTTGAAGAAACAGATGTTGATTTTATAATGGTTGATATCGGAAGCCCCTGGGTTCTTGTCGATGCCGCGTACAAAGCTTTAAAGCCGGGCCACAGAATGGCCTCAATATGCCCCACATTTGAACAATTAACTCAAACTGTATTTACCCTCGAGGAGAAAGGCTTCACAAATATAGAAACACTGGAAGTTTTGGTAAGAAGAATTCTTGTAAGGCCTAACAAGACAAGGCCTGAACAGCAAATACCTTCTCATACCGGATTTTTAGTGTTTGCCTCTAAAATAACGAAAGATTAGTTGCGGGGTTATACCTATGGGCAAATAATGCTAACCGCATTATTCGGGTTAATGTAACTATTTAGATTGCCTAGGTATTATGGACATTTCGCACACTCAACAGCATTTTCCCGGTTAACCCTATAGGATTATAACGAAGCGGGGACCTGCTCGCGAACAACCCAATTTCTAAGCCAAATGTCCATGGCGGATGAACCCTTAGAGAAACTCTGCGCTCTAAACAGCCGATATGATATATCGCATAGATATAGCGAAATCTTCTAAGCTTATTAAGTCCTTTTGTATATATTGAATTAATAATTATGCGAAAATTTCCTCTATCCCTATCAGCCGGCTGATAAAAGGTGCTATCAGTATAAGGAGTTTTATCACTCCTGTTTGTTTAAACACAATGAGCTTCAACTATAAACATCCTATTTTATCGGCATAATACCTACAGCGGCCATCCAAAAAATAACCCCTCTTAAAACGAAAAATATGCAACGTACCTTTTCCTCCACGGATAATATCCGGCATGGATTCAACACAATCCGCTGAAGCTGAAATATACGATGAATATCAAGAAATTATATGGAATCTACCTCTGCGTATTTTGCAAGTATATCCCCTGCGGGAATAAGGAGATACTCCTCGCCTTCAAAGGTAATTTGTGTACCTGAAAAATCCTTATAAATCACTTTATCACCGACAGCAATTTCGTCAGTCGCTCCCGCGGCTAACCCTGCCACTTCTCCTTCCTTTGGTTTTTCTCTGGCGGTATCAGGAATAACAATCCCCGCCGGCGTTTTCTCTTCAGCCTCCTTGGAAAGTTTTATCAAAACATAATTGTTAATTGGTTGAATCTTTACCATAATAATAGCACCTCCTTTAATTATTTTTTATACCCAGAAAACTATCTAATTTTGCTTGATCAAAGCCTACCACGATATTTCCGTCTATATCCGTCTGAGGAACGCCCATCTGCCCGCTTCTTCTTACTAATTCCTGGGCGGCCCCCTGATCTCTTGATATATCAACCTCTCTGAAATAGATACGGTTTTTCATCAGATATGACTTTACGGTACTGCACCACGGACAACTTGAAGAAGTGTAAACAACCACATTGTGAGACTTCCTGCTCTCTCCGTCAGAGCCTGATACTGCTGCAGGAACATCATATAACAGTCTCTGATAATATTCTTTACTCTGAGGACCATATACTATTTTAGACGGTTTACCGTTCTTTATAGCTAACACTGTTGGGACCGTGCTTATTCCATAAATGGTATGGATATCCTTTACTTTTGCGGCATTAACCGCGCACACATAAACATCTTTGTTTTCCTCACTGAACTCTTCCATCACTTTCAACGCTGTTTTACTTTTATCTGAGGCATCGGTATAGAACAATACCATAAGGAAATCCTTGTTTTTTGTTTTTAGCTCTTCGAAGTGTCCGCTGCTCTTAACATATTCTATCATTTTTACCCCGCTTCTTATAAATATTGTTAATCTAAAACCCTATACAATGTTTATGCGTTAAGATACCTGTATTATGCCAACACACCAACAAATATATTTTACATCCATCTTCTTCCCATGCCTTTTCCGCGGCCTCTTCTATTACCAGGCCCCCTGCCAATTTTTCGGCCTAAACCTGCCCCATAACGGGAAGGATAGCGAGCGCCAATATTACCGGAATTCTTATCGGGATAAATAGCTCCATGAGGACAGACCTGCACACAACGGCCGCACTTAATACAAAGAGCGCCATCAATCTCAGCCTTGCCGGAAACAAGAGAGATAGCTCCCACAGGGCAAATATTCACACAGGCACCACAGCCAACACACTCTTCCTTATCAACTCTTGGCATATCGCACCTCCTTTTAAGAATTATCCGACAATGCCCATCACTTTATGCCATATTTCCTTTATATTACGAGATGCCTCACATTCAGCATATTCAATAACAGAAACACCTGCAAGCTGCGCTTCAGTAACTTTCTCATCATACGGTATGACCCCTATAAACTCAGCATTGTATTTCTTGCCCAAAGTTCTTATCTCCTCAGTAATATTGGGATTTAAATCATATTTATTCACGACTATGCCTGATGGTATACCGAAATGTTTCGTAACATCAAGTATACGCCCTGCATCATGAATACCCGATACTGTAGGTTCAGTAACAATCAATGTATATTCGGAACCGGTTATAGAAGAAATAACCGGACATCCTGTTCCCGGAGCACCGTCAATAATAGCTTTGCTTCTGGCCGTTCTTTGAGCAGCCAAAGCTTCTTTATCTCTTACCAGCGTAACAAGCCTGCCTGAGTTTTCCTGTGCTACTCCAAGCTTCGCATGGCTCAAAGGCCCTAAACGCGTTTCTGATATAAACCACTCTCCGTTAACGGCATCTTTTGCCTCTATGGCGTTATCTTCGCAAACAATGATACAGACGCCGCATCCTTCACAGGCAACAGGGTCAATAAAAAATCTATGCACTCCATCTATCACTTTATCTCCAATTGCCTCAAACCGGCATTCTTCTTTACATCTGCCGCATCCGGTACATTTATCCTGTATTATTTCAACGGCTACGCCGCCGCTAAAGACTCCTCTTTCTTTAATCTCCGGCTTCAATACAAGATGCAAATCAGCAGCATCTACATCACAATCTGATATTACTGTATCCTTATCCAAAGCGGCCAGCGCCGCGAATGAAGCAGTAAGCGAAGTCTTGCCCGTCCCGCCTTTTCCGCTTATAATAACAAGCTCTTTTGGCTTTTTACCCGCGCGTTCCGGGGAAGAATCCATTTTCACATCCGCTTCTTCACTGTGATTGCTTACTATATTTATTCCTATCTTCTTCGGCTCTTTCTTATGCTGAGCAGCATCTATAATCTTTTGAGAAAGTTTATGAAAGATATCGTAATATTGTTTAAGTTCCTCGGCAATTATTTCACCTCTTGAATAAACCTCGGCAATCCCGCGGTCATCAGGAATCTCTCCTATAATTTCCAAGTCAGCACTGCGGCAATAATCTTTAAGGTCATTGTTGTAATAATGAGCGCGATTAACCAAAACGACAGGCTCCTGGCCTATAGTCCTTGCCATATCAACTGCCAACTTTAAGTCATTAATACCAAATGGTGTTGGGTCAGTTACTAAAACACACAAATCAGCATCTTTTACGGTTTCTACAACAGGACAGGATACTCCCGGAGGAGAATCTATAATACTTATCCCATCTCTTGCGTATTCTTTTACTTTCTTAACAAGCCGCGGCGACATCCCGCCTTCGGCAGTTTCAAGTAAACAAAAGTGAAAATCTATATTCTTACTTTTGCCGTGTTTTAAAGTGCCGATTTTCTTTTCTTTTTCAATAATAGCATCCACAGGGCAAACTACCTTACACGCACCGCACGCATGGCATAACTCGTTAAAAATAAGTACCTTATCTTTTACTACCGCTATGGCATTGTAGTGGCATGCTCTTGCACATTTTCCGCAGTGTATACATTTATTCATATCAACCTTAAAAGGAGACAACAAGGTAACGTTTTCTTCTTTTGTAATCTGCGGTTTCAGGAAAAGATGGCCGTTAGGCGCCTCTACATCGCAATCAAGATAACGAACGTTATCGTACGTTTTAGATAACACAAAGGCGGTATTCGTAGAAACAAAGGTTTTGCCTGTCCCGCCCTTGCCGCTTGATATAACTATTTTTAAGTTCATATTACTACTCCTTACAAAAACATTCTCAATTTTATAAAGTCTCTTTCCAATACAGATTTCATATTCACATTGTAGGTAACTACTGCCGGATGATACAAAGGCATAATCTTCATAGAGGCAAAGATAGACTGGTAGTCAAAAATACTTCCATGAATCTTACTTATACCTTTGACTTTATCTTTTAAACCGAATTTCTCCATTATATAAAAAGTAGCAAAATTGCCTAAACAACATATCACTTTCGGCCTAATAATTTCTATCTGCCTGTCAAGATAAGGAGTACACATCTTTATTTCTTCCTTAGCCGGATTGCGATTGCCCGGAGGACGGCACTTTAGAATATTGGTAATATAAATATCCTTTCTGTCAATATTTACTTTGCCTAAAAGTCCATCTAAAATTCCCCCTGCCGCTCCGCAGAAAGGGACACCTGTTTTATCCTCGTTGGCTCCCGGGGCCTCGCCCACGAACATTATCTTTGCTTCGAGGCTTCCTTCACCCACGACCGGATTAAGCCTACTCTTATATAAACCGCATTTCTTACAGCTAATAACTTCCTGAGCTATCTTATCCAAACCATCCATCACAGCCATAAAATTTTATTTACCTTTCCATTGCCCTAAAACAGATATACTGTTTCTATCCGGTTAAATCGCAGGATCTCCTCCCGAATACAGCCGTTCCCAGCCTTACCATGTTTGACCCTTCCTCAATTGCTACTTTGTAGGAATTCGACATTCCCATAGAGATATATTTTAAATCTACGTTAGGCAAGTTAAGTCTCTTCAACATACCAAAAATCTCTTTCGTCTTCCTAAAATACCCCCTTAAATCATCGGGACTGCCTGTCCTTGGGCCCATAGTCATTAATCCTTCTAACCTTAGACGGCTCAGGCCTGAGATATCCTTAACCAGCTCCTCGACAGCCTCATACTCCGGTTTAACGCCGGATTTTGTTATCTCGCTGCCGATATTTATTTCCACGAAGACAGAAACTATCTTACCTGCCTTCCCTGCTCTATCATTCAGCGCGCGGGCAAGTTCCGTCGAATCAACCGTTTCAAAACAATCGAATATCTTAAGCGCTTTATTAATTTTATTCTTCTGCAAAGTTCCGATAAAATGCCATTTCACTTTCTCAGCAAGAGCGCCCAGCTCGCTATAAACACGCTCCGCTTCCTGAACATAGTTTTCTCCGATAATATCCGCGCCCGCAAGAATCGCTTCTTTTATCTCATCCGCGCTTCTCGTCTTCGCCGCCAAAACCATCTTTACATAATCGGGAATTTCTCCGCGTAATTTTAAGTAACTGCTCCCTATGCTCATCGTCCGCTGGCTAAAGCATTAACTAATTCTCTGCAGTAATAAGGGATATCTTTAACAACTCTGCCCCAGACCAAATTTCCGTCACGAAATGCGGGCAAATCCCGCCAAATGGCGCCGGCATTTATAAGGTCATCTTTTATCCCTATCGAGCCGGTGGCACTCTTGCCTCTAACGATACCAGCTGATATCCCCACCAGACCTGCATGGCAGATCATTCCTATAACTTTATCATCCTCATAGATTCTCTTTACGAAACTAATAATATCTTTATCTCTTCTTATTTTATCCGGCGCCCATCCTCCGGGAATCAAAACTGCATCTACATCAGAAGGATTAATCTCAGAAGCTTTATATTCACTTTTTGCTTTCAACCCGCCGGATTTGCTCAGGTATTCCTCATTCTTGTTTAACCCGACGATTTTTACATCCGCCCCTTCTTCTATCATCCTCATATAAACCACCCAGAATTCTAAATCTTCGTATCCGGGGCCGGCCAGCATAATAATCTTCTTTTTCTCCAACCGCATTGTAAACTCCTGTTTTAATCAGGCTTTAATACTAAACACTTTGCCCCTTTGCCCTCACTCTTTATATTCTTTATTTTGCCTATATTATTCCTAATAAGCTCTACTGCTTCCGCAATAGTACTTACCCTTGTAACCACACATACAAATTTATTTTCCAGCCGTTTAATATTCGGGCCGAATCTCCTGGCAGCTATAACATCTACTCCCTCTATAGCCGATGCCGTAGCCCTTGCCTTTTTTGGGTCTCCATGCGGCATGCTCTCATCACCCGCATACCTGGCATTTTTTCTTTTATCTACAAGCTCTTCCCTGCCCTCAAGAAACCTGTAAACGTAGAAATACTTTGCCATGCCAAAATGATCATCGGCCAGGTTCTTACCATCATCCGTGGCGAAAGCAGCTAACAAGTATTCTTTTCCTCTCTCTCCGGAAACAATTTCCATATCCGGCTCCTTACCCGGCAGGGCGCGAAGCGCCTAATTACAAAACTATTTCTGCCTTTTATCAACAGGCTCAAAGTTCAGCACAACACATTCATTGTAATAATCATCATGTAAACACTCTCCGTGTATTTTGTCCTTGAGGGTAAATCCTGAAACCTCAACTTCTTTTATGATATCTTCCAGCCCTAAAGAGGCCAGCTCCATCAAGGGAAAATCATCCTTGTAATGTTTAGGATAAAGGGAAAAAATACCACCGTCTCTTAAGAGCCGGCGCACTTCATTATAAACTAACGCTCTTTTCCCCGAATAATGCACAACATCGTAACATAAAACAATATCTATAGAATTATTGCCTAAAGGTATTTTAGTATCTCCTTTTATTAGACTTATATTATTTAATCCAAATTGTTTTGCAGTCTCCTCCAGTTCACGCAAAGCATCACTATCCTTATCGAACGCATAAACCTTCCCTCTGTCTCCCACAAGTTTTGCCGCGGGGATTGTGTAATGGCCCGGCCCGCATCCGAAATCTAACACCTTCTGCCCCCGGCTTACTCCTATTCTCCTTAAAAACTTTTCTCCGTCTTTATCAACCCACTTCCGGACACCGCGATTCATCTTAAAATCATCCTTTCCATGCATTTTGAGCCATCTTCATAAACCTCTCCCGCTCGTCATCATCCATTTCCTTAACATTTACCGTAACGGATATATCTTTAACAGCGTCTTTTAACGCTTTCTTTATATCTTCGATGAGCATATCTTTTATAGGTATACCGGCAAAAGGAGCATTCAGCGTCAGAGAAACTTCATTTTCGCCAGCCGATATATCTTTAATCATGCCGAGTTCAAAAAGTGTACTGTTAATTTCAGGATGTTCAACGTTCTTGATTGCTTTCTCAACTTTATTCTTTACCTCATCAGTTTCCATATTTCCCCCTCTTTGTGAATGTTACGCAAATGCTTACTGCTAATACTCGCGAGGTAAATACTTATAAACTAAGCATATAGCTGTTCTAACCTATTTTTATTTCAGCAATAACTTCAACTTTTGACTTCACAGACTCTGATATGAGACAGTTCCTGCCGGACATTTCTATAATACGTTTTGTCCTATCTGTATCTTCTCTATCCCTGATTGTTACTATTGGTTTGACACTAATATGGGATATCATAAATGCATTGTCTACCTTTTCAAGAACGCCCTCGGCATTGCTTTCATAACCTGTAAAGTCAAGATGTTCCTTCCGGACATAATACAGAAATGTTGTCATAATACATGAGTTGACAGAGGCAACCAGCAAATCTTCGGGCGTCCACACACCACGATGGCCCTTAAACTCAGGCGGAGTAGCAATTTCCATATCGGGCTTCTCCAAAGAAGAAAGCGTACCTTTTCTTTCTCCGTTCCACTTCACAGTATTTCTGTAAAAAAACTGTTTACTTTTAACTCCTGCCATTTTACTCCCTATGAACTTACTGCAAAACTCCCGCTTTGCGGCGAGATAAGAGCCGGTTCATTACTCTTCATTTGCCAGTCAATCCAAATGGATTTTCTCAATACTAAGGCCAGAGGTCCCATTTAATTATTTACATCCCTCCCTTAGTGTAAACATCGGTAATCTCTTGTACAACAATTAAAAACAGGTAGGACAAGTTGGACAAGTTCCTGTTGAACAGCTCGGCCCTGAAGAAGAATTATGCCCCGGTGCTCCTACGCTAAAAGACCCAAAAGCTTTCTTAATATTGGTACTATTGCAATTTTTGCATTTAAGTTTGGCTTTCTTGGAAGTAACCCCGACTAATAAATCAAACTTCTCACCGCAATCATTACATACATAGGTATATACCGGCATATTACCTCCTTTCCATTATATTCGTATTGCCAAATCTGTATTTAAATTCCAAATAACAAATTACAAACCCCAAATAAATCCCAATATCACCCTTAACATACTGCCTTTACATATGGGGTTTTATAAAAGCCTCAAGGCTTCTTTTAGGCAGTGCTCCTATTGTAGTCTGCACCGGCTCGCCATTCTTAAAAACCATAAGTGTAGGGATACTCATTATACCGTAACGTGTAGCAACTCCTCCTGCATCATCAACATTAACCTTACATACTTTTATTTTCCCGTCGTACTCGTCGGCAATTTCTTCCAGCGCAGGCGCAACCATAAGACACGGCCCGCACCACGGCGCCCAGAAATCAACAAGACACGGTAAATCCGAATTTAAAACTTCTGACTCAAAATTATTATCTCCGACATGCACCAGCATAGCCTATCCTCCTTTCTGGTCTGTAAATACCGCGGCCAATTATGCCTTTTGTTTTAATATTTTTATAATCCTGCTTACCCTTTTATCAACAACTTTATAGCACCTTCTTACGCCTTCTTTTCTTACCACAACAACCCCTTTAGATTTAAGCATACCGAGATGCTGCGAAACTGTTGACTGAGGAATGTTAAAAATATCAATAATCTTGTTAACATTGCACTCGCCAGACACAAGACACTCTACCATCTTAAGCCTCGAAGGATTACCTAATATCTTTAATAACTCGGAGTCTTTCTCGTAATCAATTGCCATAGTAACCCCTTATATTTATAAATTCAGATATTACAATATAGTAATTGATTTGTCAAGTATCAAATTTAGGAGCTGTTGCACCCTTGCGGGCACAGGCACCCTTGCGGGCACAGGCACCCTGCGGGCACAGGCAAAACGCACCAGTCTCAACTTTTTTATCCCTGCCTGCCGAAGCCTCGGCGCAGGCAGAGCCGGAATCATCTTCTAACCTGTGCCCGCAAGGGTATAAGGGTATCACTGTCCTCGGGCGATGTTGCTATAGCAAGCAGCGCCATTTAGTATTTTCTTATTTCTTGTGAGACTAAAAGAACCTGATTGCAGCGGGAAAAAACCGGTTACGCAGATATATTATTACACAGATTTATTAGGTACGGCGATGGCTTCCGGAAAATCTTTCCCAGAGTAAAAATATGATAATATTCGTCTCTAAATCGTATTGTCAAAAACCAAAAGAGAATAAAAGAAAGCCGATACCTATGCCTATAATAAAATTAAACACCTTTATCAATAGCGAATCTTTCAAAGTATAAGATAAAAGAGGCAGCATCCCGTGCCCGTCCTGAATGATTGACGAGGCTAAAAGCACAGAAAAAGGGATAATACCCTTAGCAAACATTACTACAAACATAAGGTGCGGCCCGGACTCAGGAATTATGCCTATTACAGAAGCAATCAGAAGTACCCAAAGCATATGCGCCTTCACGAACGCCTCGAGATTCCAAAATTTTAAGCCTATATCTATAACCAAAAGAGCACCAAAACTCCACAGAAACACCTTCCATAAATGTTTCTTTGCGATATGCTGCCATATATGTTCCTGTAAATAATGGTCCGGCACAGTAATTATAATAAACGACGCTAGAGAAAATAAAGAAACAAAAGTAATTCTCTTCCAGTCCCATATCTTAGGGCCTACTGCCCCGCTTATGAACCCATATAGGACCGAGAAAACAAGAATTATAAGAAGAAATCTTGCCAGAGACAAATTCTTCATATGCTTTACAATTTCTTTCCAGTTGAATATATTACCCGCGTCTTTGTGATGAACAACGGATGACTTGCACTCCTGGCAAGGTCTTATTCTTAATAAAGGGGCGATCTTATCTATAATATAGGCGGAAATTATACCGAGTATAAACAGGATGCCAAATAAAATTAAGGCTTTTCTGGGAAACATCGCGAGCATAACAAATGCTTCGTCTCCGCTTGTTGCAATCATTCCTCCCGCTATTGCTCCAAAAGAAATGAGCCCATGCACATAGAAAGATACATTCATAAACGCACCGAGACATCCGGGAGTCGAGCCTAAAAACGAAGCTGTGATATACTGTCTGAATAGCCCGCCTTTCATAGATTCGCTCATTCTGCCCTTTGTTAAAACATTAAAATAATCGACAAGCATCATCATCACAAAAACAAAGCTTGTGATTATCAAAGCCTGCTTCAGATTAGCGGTAACAATATCCATAACCTGTTTATTTTAGATTATTATCCAGGCTTCCGTCGGGAAGCATATAATCGGGATGATACTCTCCCTTTTCTTCCATATCGTAACGAACACACTGCTTCCAATTCCCCTTGCAATACATTTCTATCCACCTGGAGTCCAGTCTTTTCTCTTCATAAAAACGCTTCATAGGGCAAATACTGAACCACTTGCATTCCCTTTGTATCATACCTCAATAGTATCACCAACTTTTATTGCGATATATTTATCTTTATATACCCTCTTAAACTCCTCCTGCGCGTCATAACCCGTGCAATGAGTAGGGCCGGCATTTACAACATCCATTTTAATAAAATTATCCACTATTAATTTTATCTCCCTTCGTTCTTTATTCATAAGATGGAAGCCGCCAAAAACCATCCAAATCTTGTCACCAGGGAAATCGCCTTTAACTTTCTCTATAATCTTTACTATTCCGGG
The DNA here is from genome assembly GCA_002049895.1 of Candidatus Omnitrophica bacterium 4484_171. Classification (GTDB taxonomy): domain Bacteria; phylum Omnitrophota; class Gorgyraeia; order Duberdicusellales; family 4484-171; genus 4484-171. The sequence continues at coordinate 19,352 of MVCW01000004.1, forward strand.
ATGCGAACATCCCGTAGCTATAGTAAGGCCGTTATCTGTTTTCATAACAAGTGCCTGCTCGAAGATATATTCCTCTTTATAACGCCCCTTTATCTGGCCTGTAACAAAAACACCGCTTTCAATCTCATTTACAGTATCTGACTCAATCAATTCAGCGCCTAACTTCCTTACTCTATCCTTAAATTCTTCGCTGAAGCCGCGGCAGCTATAAACACTGACACCGCCTGTCTTTTTAAGCAGTTCCCATAGGCCGCCTGTATGATCCCAGTGGTCATGAGAAATAACAATTTTTTTTATCTTCTTTATATTTACTCCTAAATTCTCCATATTATCAAGCAGCCACCCCCCTTTTTCTCCCGTGTCGAAAAGGACGCTGTCTCCTATAAGAAAAGATACTCCCCACCCTGTATTGAGGCCCCTTCTGCCGGTATCCTTATCGAAAATTATTCTTATCTTCATTGTTAAACCCAAGGCTTATCAATTCTTTCTTAAGACTGTACAAATTTCTTTTCGTAAAAAACAGGTGACTCCTGCAGCTGCAATCGGAGCTGCCAAATTTATCTATAAAATCATAACCTTTATTATAAAAAGCTCCTGCCGCGGCACATTCCGCTATTTTTTGACTTAGCCATATTTCTTTTATCCGATTATACCTGCGCGAGAGAAAATAATCAATATGCCAAAATATTTTTTTCCTTGCTGAAAGATGCCTCTTTATTCTTGCCTTATAAGCTCTTTTTGCAGAACCGATATAAAGATATGCCCCGTTCTTAAAAAAAATCTTCCCTAAGCTTCCCACGTTAATACATACGTCCTTTTTTAAGACTATCCAAAGTATATAAGTCATCGGTTTATTCTGCGGTAAGAATTGTTCTTACTGCGGAAAATGAACAAAATATGCGGGAATTTCTTATAAACGAGAGTCTAAACTTTGCCTCTTCTTCTTAGGGTATCCTCTTTGCTTATGGGCGTAACTTTCACCTTTGGCGCCTCATATACCGAAACAACATTCATACCCTTAAAATAATCTTTTATTGCGTAAATCTCTTTTTTGGATAGCGGTTTTACTCTGGACGGCCTTAAGGGAGTATTAATTTGAACCTCATCGGGATTAATCTCTTTCGCAATACGCGCGATATCTTTCGCGTAATCTTTATTTGCCTCAACAAACATAATCTGCAAAGCAAGCTTACCTTTATAAACCCTCTTAAACTCTTTTATCGCGTTTACAACGGTATCGAACTTTATTGATTCTAAAGGTCTGTTTATAGACTCGAATAATCCTTGAGAAGGCGCATCAAGCTTAGCAGCAACAAAATCAACAGGCATTAAATCATCCTGGACGTCTTTTCTGTATAAAAGAGAAGAATTAGTCAATACTGCTATCTTTTCACTTCTTTCTTGCTTAACAGCTCTCACCATCTCACCCAAATTCCTGGCTAAAACAGGCTCGGCGCGTCCGGAAAAAGTAATATAATCTACTTCTGTAGGAGGGAGCATCTTAAGCTCATTTATTATCTCTTCTGCAGGCACGAAAACTCTTCTCTCGTCGCTGAATATTTCTGTTTCGCCAACCTGGCAGTAAAGGCAGTCGAAGGTACAAATTTTCCTCATACAAGGTACAGGGTCTATCCCCAAAGAACGCCCCAGCCTCCATGAAGGGACCGGCCCGTAAATATACCTATAATCGTATTCTTTCATTCTAAACTGCCTACGATTTTATCTATTATCACTTTCATAATACCTGTGGCAATGCCATCTTTACTGGAATTAATGAATGGCTTCCCTGAATCTCCAAAACCAACAATATTCGGCTCAAAAGGAATAGCGCCTAAGAACGGGACGCCTATCTGTGCCGCGGCGTTTCTGCCTCCGTCTTTACCAAACAAATCGATATGCCCCCCGCAATGAGGACATACAAACCCGCTCATATTCTCAATTACCCCTGTAACAGGAATGTTTAACTCCTTAGCAAACAATACGCTTTTCCGGGAATCCAATATAGCAACATCCTGCGGAGTAGTAACAATCAAAGCCCCGTTTAAATCCGGTATAAGCTGACAGACGCTCAAAGGCTCGTCTCCTGTACCGGGAGGAGAATCAACAATTAAAAAATCAAGACTGCCCCAGTTTACGTCAGAAAGAAATTGTTTTATAACCCCCATCTTTAGCGGGCCCCGCCATATAACAGGCTGGTTCTTACTTGTTTCTATTAAGGCGATACTGACTACTTTAAGCCCCGGGATTGACTCAACAGGTTCAATACCTTTATCAGAACCTGAAAGAGCCTTATCTTCAATCCCCAGCATCTTAGCTACATTTGGCCCGTGTATGTCTACATCCAGTATACCGGTCTTATAACCTCTTAGAGCCAAACCATAAGCTATGTTAACGGCAACCGTGGTTTTGCCTACTCCGCCTTTCCCGCTCATTACGATAAACTTGCGTTTTATACTGCGCATTTTATCTTTTAGGCGAGTGTCCTGTTCTCTTATTTTATTTCCTGATGCGTACTGCATAATACCTTTCCCCCCGCGGTTTTGGAAGACAATTAATTATAGCAAAACTCAACTCTATGGTAAATATATATTATTGCTCATGTAATTACAATATAGAAATGTTAATTTTTATCTTTCAGGCTGCCCTCCATAATTTAAGATACTCTATAGGTTTATCAAAGAACTAAGATTGCATAGTATTAAAAC
>MVCW01000108.1 GCA_002049895.1 Candidatus Omnitrophica bacterium 4484_171
AGCGAACATATTTCTTTATTTTTCTCTCCATCTTACTCCCTCTTCTACGTCCTTACGTCTTCACGTCCTACGTCTAACATTCTGCGGTCATCTGCTTGCCCCGTTGCCCGCAGGGCTCACGGGGTATATCCTTCTGTGATCGTCTGTGTATTCAATAATTCACTGAAGATAATATTTTTTCCATTCCTTTTCTAGTCCGTCCAGCGTAGTAAAATAACTCGAATATACCGCTCTTAACGCGGCCTCTACGCTCTTTCCATAACGCAGCTCCCTGCAAAAAGAAGTAAATTTCTTACTGCCGTATTTTTTAATCAAAAACCCTACCAGCGATACTGCTTCTACATAATATAGATTTATAAGGTTCTTGCCGGTCAATACAAGAATCAAGGGGGTATCGCCGTCTTTTGTATAACGCACATATATTTTATCGTCTCCTTTTATGTTTCTTATATCCATCTTCATCATATCATGAAGCGAAAGCACAATCTTTTTTCTAAAAGCATCCTTTATAATATAATTCATATTTCTTTTTGCTTTTTCCTCCCACTGAGCGACACCCTCATCAAGCCAGAGAGGTATCTCTCCTGTAAAGCCTACAAAATCCCTGAACATCAGATGTGTCATTTCATGCGGCAAAATGGACGTAATAAACCCTTTGCCTCTTAAATAGCTCATAATTACTTTATTTCTATAATCCGCCATGCCATGTGACCAATAGGGCATACTGCTTGCCTTAAGATACGATTCATGATCAGGGTAAATGTATATCTTTACTCTCTTATCCCACAGCCAAAACTCAGAATACCGCTCATATCCTAAATCTTTGGCTATACTTACATAATACTCTTCTGCTTTCGTGAGGACTTCGTTGGCAAAACCTTCGCTCCCGGCATAGTAATACACAATGAAATGCTTACCCTTTATTTCTTTAGGACCCTTCTCTGTGCTAAAGGCAAAAACGGATAAAAGAACAGAACATAAAATAAAAAATATTATTCTCCTCATTTATTTTACCATCATATTTATCTGAAAAATGGGAAGAAGCATCGCCATAACGATAAAGCCCACAAGTGAACCCATAATAAGAATCATTAAAGGTTCTAAGAGCGTGGTGAAGACTTTTGTACTTTCCCTTAATTCTTCCTCGTAAATATCAGCTAGTTCTCTTAAAGTATTGTCCAGCCTTCCTGACTCTTCCCCTATAGAAACAAGGCTTATAACAAACGGGGGGAAAACTTTTGACCTCCCCAAAGACGCCCCCAAAGACGCGCCGTCTTCTAAATCCCGGGAGCTCCTTAGGAACTCGGCCTTTATAATTTCATTATCAAGGACAGGTATGGTAAGTTTTAATCCTTTAAGTATGGGTATTCCGCTTTTTATTAAAAGCTCCAATGTCCTGCTGAAACGTGATATCTCTTTCTTTAGAATGAAATCTTTTACTGTAGGTATATAGAGTTCAAGTGAGCTCAAAAAAGACTTTACTTCTTTATTTTTTCTTATGCGCATATATAAAAACACGATAATACATAAAACAATTACGATAATCGGCCACCTAACCTTTATAAAATTACTCAAAGAAATAAGAATTTGTGTTGAAATTGGAAGTTTTGAACCCAAATCCGCGAAAATACTCATAAGTTTAGGAACAACAAAAGATAACATAAATATCACTGTCCCTATACCAACAAGGAACATTATGACCGGGTAGATTAGAGCTATCTTTACTTTGGAAATAATCTCCCGCTGTGTCTTGAGGTATCCGGCAATTCTAAAAAGTGTATCTTCAACCCTGCCGCTGTCCTCTCCTGCTTTTACCATAGAAATATAAAAGCTGGAAAAGGCTGTAGGAAATTTTGAAAGTGCCATGGAGAAACTCTGCCCCTCTTTTATGTCAGAATGTATCTTCCCAACGATAAACTTCAAGAACGAATCCTGGGTTTGGTGAGAAATTATTTCCAAAGCTCTCAGTATAGGTACTCCTGCCTTAATAAGAATGGCCAGCTGGCGGGTAAATATTGTAAGCGAGCGCGGGCTCATTCTCTTAAATAAAAACTTTTTGGATTTTGCCTCTTTAGCTAAGCGTTCTTCTAATTTTACCGGAAAGTATCCCATGTCCTCTATTTTCTTAAGAGCCGCCTCTTTGCTGGAAGCTTCTATCTCGCCTTCTACAATATTCTGGGGGTCACTTTTCGCCCGGTAATAATAAACTGGCATATTACTCCTTATTGCAAAATTACAAGGTATCGTATCTCGTATTGCGTACTGCGTATCGCGTTTTCTCCCTTTGTAACTCCACACACTTCCATATGTGGTATCTCCTTTATATTGAAATATGCTTGCTTCACTCGCGAAATATACTCACTTCGTTCGTGAAATTTGCCCTTCGGGCGAAACTTGCTCGCTGGAGCTCACGAAATTTATCGTTTCTTAACTTCAACGAATTTCGTCCCGATACTTCGGGACATATTTCTATGAATTTCTTCTTTTGAAACTCTTCTAATTTCGTTCGCGTCAGCGAACATATTTCTACCGGGTATATCTTCCGGAGCAGTAAAAGCGACACCGCCGGCGCTTATATTATTAGTGGTGCTGAACTTATCCCATAGATACCCTTTAGCGGCCAGTTCGTCTTTGGACTTTATAATACGATAAAGAATACGTATGCGCGCATCCAGCCTCTTGAATGACCTCTGCTCTAAGAATATACTGCTTTCTTTTGAAAAAGAAAACGACATACCCTTCTCTGCGTAAAGAAACCTGCTGTCTTCGCTTGATACAACTCTTAATACTTCAGAAGGAGTAGTAACTCCATCCATTACTTTCTGCCATCCATCCTGTTTCAAAGTCCTCATGCCCCGGTGTATAGAGGCCTTTTTAATCTCATCTGACGGGGCCATTTTCACTACTAATTCTTTAATCACATCATCCATTAAAAGAATCTCATATATACCGGTCCTGCCTGTATACCCGGTAAAGTTACACTTCTGGCACCCCGCCCCCCTAAAAACCCTTATCTCCTCAGGCGAAGCAAGAGTTAAATCCTGAGCAATCTGGTTCTTTAACTCTGCGGAAATACTCCTGTCTTCCTCCTTGCAATAGGGGCATATAACCCTTACAAGCCTTTGGGCAATAAAAGCCTCTATACTTGAAGCCACAAGATACGGCTCTATTCCTATATCAATGAGCCTTGCTACACCGCTGGAAGAATCTTTGGTATGTAGTGTAGAAAAAACCAAATGCCCCGTCAGAGACACTCTTATCGCGATTTCTGCGGTCTCTAAATCACGGACCTCGCCAACCATAATTATATCAGGGTCGTGCCTTAAAATACTCCTCAAGCCCTTGGCAAAATCCAATCCTATATCCGGCGCCACCTGAATCTGGGTAATCCCCTCAAGTTCATATTCAATAGGGTCCTCAATAGTAACAATCTTTCTATCACGAGTGTTTAACTTACTAAGAGCAGCATAAAGTGTTGTGGTTTTGCCGCTGCCTGTAGGGCCTGTAATAAAAATAATTCCATTAGGTCTTGCGATAAGCTTATTTACAATATTCAAATCATTATCGGAAAGCCCAAGGCCCTCCAGGCTAAAAAGCATTTTAGAAGGAAGAATGCGTATAACCATACTTTCTCCATAAGGAGTAGGCAGTGTAGAAATCCTTAAATCAAGAGTTTGGTCGTGAGTTTTCACTACCGCGCGGCCGTCCTGGGGCAAACGCTTCTCTACGATATTAAGATTGCACATTATTTTTATTCTGGAAATAATGGGAAGTATAAATCGTTTTACATCTGAAGATACATTGGCATCGTAGAGAACACCATCAATGCGATAACGTATTGATACCTCTTTCCTGAAAGGTTCTATATGAATATCCGTGGCTCTTCTTTTATAAGCCTCGAAAATTATCTGGTTAACGAGCTTCATTATAGAGGCGTCTTCGGCAAGTTCTTCTATGTTTTCCACTTCTTTAGATACAGGCCTTGTTGTTCCTTTGACAGACAAAGATATTTTATCTAAGGTGTCCGCGCCTAAACCGTAACAACGTTTTAGATTCTCATTAATATCATCTTCCGAAGCTAAAACTGTCTTTATACTGCAGCCAATATGTATCATAAGCTCATCCTGAGTCTTCACGTCCATAGGATAAGCAACAGCAATAGTTAAAGTACTATTGTCTTTAAACTCAAGAGGGATAAAATTATAATAAAAAGCAATACGGGCGGGGATTCTTTTAATTACCTCGTCATCTATATGAAAACTGTTCAAATCAACCACACTAAGCCCAAACTCCTTCGCGAGAATATCAATAATCTCCTTTTGTTTAATTATATTCTTGCGTGATAAAACGGCAGACAGGCTCTCCTGGCTTGATGATATTTCTTTTAAAATATCATCAAGCTTCTTCTTAGAAAGCACTCCTTTCTTTACTAGAATATTCCCAATATTTTCGTCGTATTTACCTGCCATACTTTGCATTAATCTATTTAATATATTTATTTTGATTTATTTTCCATCCATTTTACCAGCGCGTTTGCGTAATTTGTCTTACCCAATTTCCTTAGGCGTTTCACTTCTTTTAACGCTGACGCTTTATCTCCCTTATTAAAATAGGCCCCTCCCAATGCCACATAAGCGTTGTAATAATCCGGATAAATCTTTATACACTCCTCAAATGCTCTAACGGCATTATTATAATCTCTCATACTGCTGTACACAAGACCAAGATGATAATAAATAAAAGGATTCTCGGGATTAAGTTTCTTTGCCTTCATGAAATACCTTATTGCTGAATTAAAGTCTCTTTTATCAGCCATAATAAGGGCAAGATTATAATATGCCAGCGAGCTGGAAGGGCTTAATTTTATAACCTGCCTGTAGCAGGCAACTGCCCTTTTATAATCTCTTCTCAACCCATAAAGCAGACCTAACTGCAAATACGCCACGCTGTGTTTAGGATTAAGTTTAATAATTGCCTCGTATTCTTTAATTGCGGCGTTATATTCCTTTGCCTTTACATAAGCATTTGCTTCTTCAAAACGGTCGGCAATCTCTCCGCAGAAAACATTAAGTGATAATAAAAACAGCAGTAAAAATATGCCTATCTTTTTCATTATTGCCTCCTCCTTTAAGTTACGAGATTACGTATCTCGTATCGCGTCGTGCGTATCGCGTAGTGCGTTATAGTTTCTTAATAAGATTAGATGCCATACGGCAAATATAATCTATCAGGTCGATTAATTCTTCCTCTTTCTTGCCGTCAATATAGCTCAGCTCTTTAGCAATTACTGCCTGCGTCTCCAATTCGGCAGAAGAACCTAACGCAGAAGAACCTAACGCAATATTCAAAAACTGCTGGAATTCCTTATTATGTCTTCTTCTAAAACCCTCTGCTACGTTAGAAGGAATAGATACCGCCGCACGTCTCATTTGAGAAGAAAGTCCGTATAGCTCTTCTTTAGGAAAATATCTTGTAAC
>MVCW01000040.1 GCA_002049895.1 Candidatus Omnitrophica bacterium 4484_171
GATACTATGTCTCTTCCCATTCCCAGTCTTCAGATTAAAATTAATTGCAATACTTTATTTAATTTGATAAAATTATTTTTTAATGAGAGTTAGAAAATGAAATTGTTCCCGGATTGTTTGTTTTTATAATCGGAGGATAAAGATGCGTAAAAAATATACGTTAGGAGTAGGGCTTAATCTTTTTGATGCAAGGGCTGTATTGCTTGAAGAGAAAAACAAAATTGTTGTTCAGATTGACAGGAGGAGAAAAAACACAACAGCAAACGATACCATACAAGTAATTCTGGAATTATGTGAGGGGATTATTTCTAAAGCAGGTAGATTTAAAGATAGGATATCAAGTATAGGGCTGGCGCTTGGAGGAATAGTCGATAAAAAGAAAGGTACTGTATACTGGCCGCAGAGGATAGATTCCAATTATGTATATATAAGTATCCCTTTAAAGAAATACCTTGAAGATAAATTCAAGCTTCCTGTGGTTATCGAAAATGATGCCAATGCCTGCGTGTGGGCTGAATATCTGTGTAATTTCCCCAAAAATAACAATATAATCTATTTATTTTCCGGTGTAGGATGCGGATTGTTAATTAACGGTTCTGTGCTTAGGGGTAAAAACGGAGCCGCAGGGGAAGTTTTTATAAACCAGAGCAAGGTCATGACTTCTTATTTAGGAGACTTCTCATTCTTAAAACCATGGCCTTTGGATCTGGGAGTGGTCAAGAGAGTAAAAGAGCTTATTGCTTTAGGCAAAAATACCTCTTTGATTAAGAACATAAGTCCGACAGGCACTCTTAAGATAGAGGATGTCTTTCGTGCAGCAAGAAACAAGGACAAGTTATCAAAAGATGTACTTAAAGAGGCAGCCTTCTCATTAGGAATAAAACTTTCTTTGCTGATTAACCTATTTAATCCGGAGATAGTTATTGTGGGGGGAGGTTTTGAAGAAGCAGGAAATTTGTTTCTTGATGAACTGAATAGAGCAGTAAAAGAGTTTTCTTTCAGCGAAATGAGAGGAAACCTAAAGATTGTCTTGTCTAAATTGGGAAGATCAGCGACTTCTTTAGGAGCGGCTCTTATTGCGGTTGAAGAAAAACCTTTACACCAATAGTAGCTATGTTATAATTGTTATTTAAGAAGGGAGGTGGTTATGAAATCTAAATTACCGATAATAGTTCTTCTTGTTTTGTTGATTATAAGCGGAATAGTTAATTTTCAGTTTTATTCAGACAGACAGAACCTAATTGGGAAGAATCAAAGCCTGGAAAAAGAGAAGGCAAGGCTAAATGAAGAGAATAACTCTTTGAATTCCAAATATAGAAGTGTAAAAGAGGAATATATAACCAGCAGAAAGAGATTGGACGATATCCAGGAAGAATTATCTAAAATATCCCGCGAGAAAGAAGATTTAAGAAATAGATATGATGCGGTTTATAAAGAAAAAGAACAGTTGGTTTCCAAACTTAGAGAAATGACTCAGGTTAAAACTACAGCGGCTGTTAAAGAAAGAAATGCGCCTCCGAGAGGTTCATCAGCCTCTTCTGATGAATATTGGTCAGCCGTAGTACGCCAGAAAGCAGAATTACAGGCTAAGTTGGAGGAGCTGCAAAAACAATTGCTTGATACCAAAGCAGAGATATCCCGCCTGCAAAAAGACAACAAAGAGCTGAGCTTAAAAGTAGATGAGATTAACAAAGCAAAAGACAGCCTGGAGATGAGTTTGTCTTTTAAAGAGAGAACATTGGATATTATGAGCAGAAACCTTGTGAGTGAAAGAGAAGCAAGAAAGGCCTTGTCTAATGAGATTGGAAAACTAAGAGACGAAAATATCAGCCTTAAACGGGAACTTATAGTGGCTAATAAGAATAAGATTCAGCTTCAGGATAGGCTTAAAGATATGTTTCAGAAGAAGGAAGCTCTTCAGAAGATGGTTGGAGAAGTTAAAGATGTCTTAAAAGAAAAGAAAATGATGTTTTCGGAACTGGAGAGCCAGCTTACAAAAGCAGTAGGGGCAGATACAGAGTCTAGGAAGTCTGCTTCTGTTGAGTTGCCTCCTATTGTGGTAAAGTCAAGTGCTTCAGGCAAGTCATTGATGGGTAAGCCCTTTAAAGGAGAAGTGCTAGCAGTTAACAAGAATGACAACTTCGTTATTATAGATTTAGGTAAGAATTCAGGCATTGAACCCGGTTTAAAGTTTGATATCGTAAGGTCCGGCTCAACCATCGGCAACATAGAAGTTATTGAAACAAGAAGAGAAATATCAGCAGCGGATATAAAAAAGGTTAACAAGGGTTATACCATACGTGAAGGCGATACTGTAATTGCAAGGTAGCCGCGAACTTCATTACTATAAATTTATTTTAGAAACGTGAACCCTCGCAAAGTTACCATTATAGATGTTGCCAGAGAAGCAGGTGTTTCGATTGCAAGTGTCTCGCGTTTCTTAAACAATCCTTCCATATTACGTAAAAGCAGCAGAGAAAGAATACAAGAGGCAGTTAAGAAGCTTAATTACCGTCCTCTTATCCATGCCCAGCGTCTTGCCGGAGGCAAGCTGGATACTTTTGGACTTATCATACCTGGGTATGAAGGGATTTTTTATTCTTTCTATGCGCTGGAAATAATAAGGGGTGTTAGTCTGGCGCTAGAGAGGAAGAATATCGATTTGCATATAAACATTTTCTGGGATAAAGATAATTTTAAGGCGTCTTTGGTGGATGGGGTTATATTCGCCGATATCATTAACAATAGAAATCAACTTTTGCGTTTGTTGAGACAGAAAATTCCTACGGTGGTTATTAATAGGAAAGTAGAGGATTTAGATGTTAGTTTTGTTGCTGTTGACAATTTTAAAGGAGGTTATGAGGCAACTAACTTTTTGGCCAAGCATGGTCATAGAAAAATAGCTCATTTATGCGGAGACCTAAGTGTTCAATGCGCCAAAGAGAGGCTTGATGGATATAGAGAAGCGTTGAAAAATAATAATATACCTATAAAGGAACAGTACATCAAAGCGGCTGGCTTCTCACGTGTCTTAGCGCGGGAAGCATTAAAAGAAATGTTTTCATCGTCTAATACTCCCACAGCTATCTTTGCCGCGAGTGATGAAATGGCACAGGAAGTTCTGGGGTTTGCCAGGGAAAAGGGGATAGATGTTCCTCAAGATTTAAGCGTGATAGGCTTTGATGATAATCCTCATTGTGTGCATGATGGTTTTTCTCTCACTACCGTAAGGCAGCCCCTAGGCAAGATGGCCTATACTGCCGTCGATATCCTTAAGGATTTAGTTGACGAGAAAAACACTTCCATACGCAAGATTATCCTTGCGCCGGAAATTATCATCCGTGACACTGTGAATTTAGCTTAACAACATATCGTATTGTATATCACGCTTATATACAACATATAGTATTTCCTCTTGACAATAGCAGGAGTTGGTGTTATAAAAAAAAGTAAGTGTTAGGGTGTTCGTTGTCTAATAACCAAATCTAAATGTTCTCATAATAAAAGAAAGGAGACTGCCATGGAACCCGAAGTTAATTTTTCTCCCAATGCTATAGTTGTGTTAAAGAGGCGTTACCTTAAGAAAAACAGTAAAGGAGATGTTATAGAGACGCCAAAAGAGATGCTTAAGCGGGTTGCCATTGCCATTGCGGCGGTAGAAAAAAAATATAAGTCTAATGTCAATTTTGCGGACAAGATAGAAAAGGAAATATTTAATATGATGGCAAAGCTGGAATTTATGCCCAATTCGCCTACCCTTATGAATGCAGGGAAGAACTTAGGCCAGCTTTCTGCATGTTTTGTTGTCCCGGTGGATGATTCTATGGAGTCTATTTTTGATGCCATAAAATCAACCGCCCTTATTCATAAAACCGGAGGGGGTACCGGTTTTAGCTTCTCTCGTCTGCGGCCTAAAAACAGTGTTGTAAAAAGCACAGGAGGTGTAGCATCAGGGCCGATTTCATTTATGAAAGTTTTTGACGCAGCGACACAGGCGGTTAAACAGGGAGGTACGCGTCGTGGAGCAAACATGGGAATCTTGAGAGTGGACCATCCGGATATATTAGAATTTATCCACTGTAAAGAAAAGGAAGGAGAAATTTCTAATTTTAATATTTCTGTTGCTGTAACCGATGATTTCATGGAGCATGTTTTTAAAGGAGAAAAATACAATTTGATAGATCCCCGCACTAAAGAAATTAAAGGAGAACTTGATGCCAGGAAAGTATTTGATTTGATCGCTTTATATGCCCACAGGAACGGAGAACCGGGCATCGTCTTTATTGATAGAGTAAATGAGTCAAATTTGGTTCCTCATCTTGGCAAGATTGAATCGACCAATCCCTGCGTTACTGCTGATACATGGGTTATGTCTGCTAAAGGGCCGGAAAAAGTAAAAGATTTAATTGGTAAAAGGTTTGTAGCTGTAGTAAATGGAGAAAATTGGTTTAGCTCTGATAGTGGATTCTTTGAGACAGGCATAAAGGAAATCTATAGATTAAAAACTACTGAAGGCTTTGAAGTCTGCTTAACTAAAGAACATCCGGTTTTAAAAGTGAAGAAAGCAGATAGATATAGAGCAGAGACTGAATGGGTAGAAGCAGGTTCTTTAAAACATAATGACAGAGTTATTTTAAATAATCATAGTAAAGTTAATAATTGGGAGGGGAAATATACTAAAGAAGAAGGTTATTTAGTTGGATTACTCTTAGGGGATGGGACGATAAAGAAAGATAAGGTAGTGCTTTCTTCCTGGGGCCAGAGCGATGGACCAAAGGCGGTGAGGGCTTTAGCATATAAATGCGCAAACTCTTTCCATCATAGAATTGATTTTAGGGGCTGGATTGGTGTAAAAGAAAGAGATGAGTATCGTCTTTCTGCAGCCTATATAAGAAATTTAGCTCAGAGTTTAGGACTGGAGTCTGGTAAGAAAGAAGTAACTGAAGAGATAGAGAAAGCATCGTCAGATTTTTACAAAGGTTTCTTAAAGGGTATTTTTGATGCCGATGGTTCGGTTCAGGGGAATCAGCGAAAAGGAGTTAGTATAAGATTGGCTCAAAGCAATCTTGGTGTTCTAAAAGCAGTTCAGCGGATGCTTTTAAGGCTGGGAATATTTTCCCGAATTTATGTAAACAGAAGAAAAAAAGAATTATCAATGCTTCCTGACGGAAAAGGCGGAAGCAGGGAGTATTCTATAAAACCGCAGCACGAATTGGTAATCTCTAAAAGAAATATATTTTCTTTTTTTGAAAAAGTTGGGTTTGGAGATTCGGGCAAAATGGGAAAACTTAGAGATGCTATAGAGAATTACAAAAGGAAGATGAACAAAGAACTTTTTATAGCTACTGTAGATGAAGTGGTTTTAGACAAAAAAGAAAGAGTTTTTGATGTTAACATTCCGGGAATTAATGCTTTTGACGCAAATGGATTCTATGTCCATAATTGCGGCGAGCAGCCCCTTTTACCTTATGAAAGCTGTAATTTAGGTTCTATAAATTTGGCGAAGATGTTAAAAGAAGATGGCGATAAGTTTGTTATTGATTGGGATAAGTTAAAATCCGTTACAAAACTTTCTACGCGTTTTCTCGATAATGTTATTGATGCGAATAAATTTCCTATTCCCCAGATAAAAGAGAATACATTGAGGACCAGAAAAATAGGCCTTGGAATTATGGGGTGGGCAACAATGTTAGGGTTTCTAGGTATTCCTTATAATTCGGAAGAGGCCATTGAATTGGCAAAAAGAGTTATGGAAGTTATTTATGAAAGTGCTAAGGAAGAGTCTATTTCTTTGGCAAAAGAAAGAGGTGTTTTCCCTGCGTGGAAACGTAGTGTGTGGGAAAATAGGGGGATACGCATAAGAAACGCTACTCTTACTACTATCGCCCCTACAGGTTCAATAAGCATTATCGCAGGTCCTACTTCAACAGGTATAGAGCCGGTATATTCTTTGTGTTATTTTAGAAATGTATTAGACGGGGAGAGGCTGTTGGAAGTTGACCCTGCGTTTGAATATATTGCCAGGAAAAGAGGATTTTACTCTGATGATTTAATGAATCGAATTGCTTCCGGAGAGAGTATTCAGTATATGAAAGAGGTTCCTGATGATGTTAAGAGGGTGTTTGTTACTGCGTTGGATATTGATACTGTCTGGCATGTAAAAATGCAGGCAGCTTTTCAGGATTATACGGATAACGCCGTTTCCAAAACTATAAATCTTCCCAATGAGGCTGCTGTAAACGATGTTAAAGAGGTGTATACATTGGCCTACAAACTAGGATGCAAGGGTATTACGGTATATAGAGATGGCAGCCGCCAGGAACAGGTATTGACGCTGAATAAGAAAAATGATGACAGGGAAAAGGAGCAAAAAGATGTATATCCTTATCCTAGGCCGCGGCCTCAGGTCACAATAGGGACAACAACTAAAGTAGCTACAGGCTGTGGCAATCTTTATATCACTGTTAACCAGAATGAGGATGGTGACTTTGTTGAAGTTTTTACTCAGATGGGTAAAGCCGGAGGATGTGCCGCTTCTCAATTGGAAGCTATAGGCAGATTGGTTTCTTTAGCTCTTCGTGGCGGTATTGACCCAAAGGTTATTATAGAGCAGTTGAAAGGTATAAGATGTCCTTCTCCGAGTTGGGCAAACGGCAAAAAGATATTTTCCTGCGCAGATGCGTTGTCAAGAGTATTGGAAAAGAGGATTGTTGACCAAAAAGAGATGATAAAAGTAGGAGTCACAGCTCAGAAGAAAAAGGCTGCTACTTTGGTTAAGAGTAAACATTTTGATAATTCTTTAAACAACATTGTCGGCGTATGTCCTGATTGCGGTTCTGCTCTTAGGCACCAAGAGGGATGTCTTGTATGTGATGCCTGCGGATATTCCAAATGTTAATTTTTTGAATTAGCAGCTTGTATTGCGAAGAGTAAGGCCTTAGGTATCCTTTCTTTATACGGATAAATCCTGTTATATATTGAATTCTTGCCACGCTTTATAGTATATTTATTGATATTTCTCCGCCTAGGATTATAGTAGATAGTTCGTGAATAAAAGTTGGCGCTGTTGCATAAAGAGCACCATCGCCTGAGGACAGCGATACCCTTATACCCTTGCGGGCACAGGTTAGAAGATGATTTCGGCCCTGCCTGCCGAAGCCTTGGCGCAGGCAGGGATAAAAAGACCAATGTTTTCAATCGTTGTCCTCTTATATTAATCTTTGTAGTCAGGGACTGGTACATTTTGCCTGTGCCCGCAAGGGTGCCTGTGCCCGCAAGGGCGCAACGGTCCCAAGTTAAGTATGTTGTTGCGGGGGTAATATATGAGAAAGGTGATTTATGTAGTTCTCGATGGTATAGGGGATTTGCCCGTTGGGGAGTTTGGGGGTAAGACTCCTCTTGAAGCCGCCTATACTGTAAATATGGATTTGATAGCAAAAAAAGGCATTCAGGGTTTTATATATCCTGTTGGTAGAGGTATTGCTCCGGAATCGGACATAGCCGTAATTTCTCTATTGGGATATGACGCCGGAGAGATTTATACAGGGAGGGGTCCGATAGAGAGTTATGCTGAAGGTTTGGATGCGGCTGGTGGAGACCTGGCGCTGAGAGTTAATTTTGCGGCTGCTGAGGCGGGTTCATCTAAGATAATCGACCGCAGGGCAGGAGGAAACCTTGCTGCGCAAGAAGCGGAAGAGCTGGCCCGCGAGATAAACCAGAAAGTTAAACTTAATAACGGCGGATTCATTTTTAAGAATACCATAGGTCACAGAGGCGTATTGGTAATCAAAAGCAGCGGCAGCTTAAGCGGCCGGATAACTAATACAGACCCTGCCTATGATAGGAAAGGAGTTTTTAGCATTGCTAAAGAAACATTTAAGCCTTATATATGTGAGGCTAAACCAATGTCTGGTTATGAGAATGATGAGAGGGCGGTTTTGGCTGCGAGATTGATTAATGAGTTTACCGTGAAATCGAGAAATATTCTAGAAGAAAGCATTGTGAACAAAAAGAGGGTATCCGGAGGCAATCTGCCTGCTAATTTAATATTATCACGTGACGCAGGGGACAGGCTGCCTGAATTCAAACCCATAAGAGAGATGACAGGTTTGAATTTTGGTTGTTTTGTCCAGATGCCCGTAGAGAAGGGCATTGCGCTTCTCTGTGGAATGAATATCGTCGATGCGCCTCTTCCTTCAAACGATTTAGAGAGGGAGTATAAGATATGGGCCAAGATGGCAATAGAGAATATTAGGAAGTTTGATGCACTTTATATTCATATAAAAGGTCCTGATGAGCCGGGGCACGACGGAGACTGTAGGAAAAAGAAAGAGATTATCGAGCTTATTGATAAGTATTTCTTCGGCAGCCTTTTGCCTCGTATCTCCGATGATGTAATAATAGCGATTACAGGAGATCATTCCACGCCTTGTAGTCTCGGAGCACATTCCGCCGATCCGGTAGTAGTTGCGATATACGGAGCAGAAAGTGATGATACTTCTTCCTTTGGCGAAAAAGAAGCATCTAAGGGGAAGCTCGGTTATTTTCTTGGTAAAGAACTTATTTATAAATTGGTGGAATTATCAAGAATGTAGACTGTCTATTATCAGACGGCTGGAAAAATACAGGTAAATATATTTTTATTTGTAAGAAGCAGCGTGGATAAACGGCATGTATCGGCTTGATAAGAAACATATGTCTCCTCTATAGACAGTTGTATCAGCTTGTTTAAATCACGTTAATTTTGGGTCATTCGTAAATAATGTGGAGATATTTATATAACTTATTGTTATGCAAAGGAAAGGCGCAAATTTACTTTTAACGTTTCTGTAAACCTTTAAAAGGCATTGCGAGCATCCTTAGGTGCTGATTTAATAATACCTAAATTTATTATATATTGCGCCTATACTTAGGGAGATTCCTAAGAGGAAAACCCCACAAAATTCCCTTAACACTTCACAAAATCTACGAAAGAACCTTAATTTTTCCCATCGATGGATAGTTTGAGTCCGTCTTTTAAATGAATCCATATTTCTAGTTTGCCTTGAGGAAGAAGCTTAAGCTTGGCGTAGGATAGTATTTTTATTCCTATACCGCCAAGTGATATGTCAGTACATTAACCGGGAAAATGCTGCACCCTAAGGGCAGGCACCTCCTTCGTCCTTCGGACTACGGCGGGCAGGCTTCGCACTTGAGAGCGCAAAATGCTCATAATGCCCACTAAAGAGTACACAGCATTTTCCCGGTTAATAAATGATTCTGAGAAAATAATTCGTAAGTCTGTAAAGAGCAATGACCAGGCTGAACGGTTAATGAGTGTTCCCGGATTTTCTTATTTTTCGGCGTTGTTGATGGCTGCCAAGATAGGCGATATATCAAGATTCCCCAGTTACAGGAAATTATGCGCCTATGGAGGAGTGGTAAGTCCTACATCCCAAAGTGCCGATAAACGTCATCAAAGGCATATAATGAAAGACTCGAACAAGTATATTCGTTGGGTTTTAACCGAAGCGGTACCTAAGGCTGTAGCTAAAGATCAAAGATTAAAAAGCTTGTATTTTAAGCTGGTAAGGGAAAAAGGTAAAACAAAAGCCAAAATCGCAGCAGCCAGGAAAATGCTAATCAGCATTTATTATGTGCTTAAGAATAGAGAAGAGTATAGTTTTTTTAGCGGAGAGTTTAAATCAAAACGGTGTAATAGATATTATTTGAAACCAATGACTATAGCAGGTAAGCCCTGAGTTTCCCCTGGCCACATTTATGTAGACCCTAAAAATGATTGGGATACCTGCCTTTGAATAATGATTATGGGGGTTAGTCTTCGAATAGGCGGTTAGAGCAAGGCTCTATTGATAGGCTTAGAAGGGATTTATTTTATAACTAACTTATAAAGAAAAGGCGGAAGCTGATGGAATATTAAATATTTAGTTGACAGACTCTTTCATAGGCGGGGAAACCCCAGAGTAGGTATATTGACTTATCAGGATAATTATAATATACTACTTTCTCAATAGTTCCGTGGGTTTCTTTCAATTTTCTTATAATTTTAGGGTGAAAAGCTACCTAAATTGGATAATATGAAGGAGAATATAAAAAAGCTTGTAGAGTCAAAATGTACGAAGGATAATTATGCTAAACTCGCCGCTTTAGATAACCCCGATATTTTATCTTTCTTAGGAGAATATGTAAAGCTGTGTGAGCCCAAAAGTATATTTGTCCGTACGGATTCGTCTCTAGACATCGACTACATACGCCGCGCAGCCATTAAACGAAAAGAGGAAAGAGTTCTTAAAGAGCGCGGCCATACTGTACATTTTGATGGAATATACGACCAGGCGCGTGACAAAAAGAGAACTAAGTATCTTGTTTCGAGAGGCTCAGGATTAGGAAAAAACATTAATATTACAGAAAGAGAAGAAGGATTAAACGAGATAAGAACCATATTGAAAGGCAGTATGCATGATAAGGAGATGATTGTATGTTTTTTTGGCCTGGGCCCTCTATACTCAGAGTTTTTTATTCCCTGTATACAGATAACTGATTCGTTTTATGTTGCGCATTCTGAGGGCATACTCTACCGAAGCGCTTACGAAGCTTTTTGTAAACTTAAGCCCAAGAGTGACAGTGTTTTTAAATTTGTGCATAGTACAGGAGAACTGGAAAATGGCATAAGTAAAAATGTCGATAAACGGCGCGTGTATATTGACTTGGAAGAAAATACTGTTTTTAGCGCCAATACCCAATATGCAGGAAATACGGTAGGCCTAAAAAAACCGGCGCTTCGGCTTGCGATAAACAAAGCATCTGGCGAAGGATGGCTTTCTGAACATATGTTTGTGATGGGAGTGAAATCAGATAAGAGAACTACTTATTTCTGCGGCGCTTATCCCTCAGGATGCGGCAAAACATCCACTGCGATGCTAAGGGGAGAAACTATAGTTGGTGATGATATTGCTTATTTGCGTAATATCAACGGTGTCGTGAGGGCTGTTAATGTAGAGCATGGTGTATTTGGCATAATAAGGGATGTTAATCCTGATAGTGACCCTATTATATGGAAAGCTCTTACAACTGATGGCGAAGTTATTTTTTCTAATGTTTTAGTAAGCGAAGATGGTGTTCCTTTTTGGATTGGCGACGGCCGCAATACCCCTCCGAAAGGGTATAATTTCTCCGGGAAATGGTATCAAGGCAAAATTGACGATTTGGGCGATGAGATTCCTTTTGCACATAAGAATGCCCGTTATACTGTAGGCCTTGGGAGATTAGAGAACTGTGATTCTAAGCTTGATGACCCAGGCGGTGTGGAAATAGGGGCGATTGTCTATGGAGGAAGAGATTCCGATACCTGGCCGCCGGTTCAGCAGGCTTTCAATTGGATTCATGGTGTTATTACAATGGGAGCATCCCTAGAATCAGAGACTACTGCTGCTACTATAGGTAAAGAAGGAGTAAGGACGTTTAACCTAATGTCCAATTTGGATTTTCTTTCCATACCTATAGAAAAGTACATAGCTAATTATATTAGTTTTGCAAAAAAACTAGTTAAGGTGCCGGCTGTATTCAGCGTTAATTATTTTCTACGCAATGATAAGGGGGCGTATCTTAGCTCTATCGAAGATAAACGCGTGTGGTTTAAATGGATGGAAAGGCGGATTCATAATGAGGCCGGCGTTTTAAAGACCCCCATTGGTTTAATTCCCGAATATAAAGATTTAAGAGAGCTTTTTAAGAATTACCTGGGTAAGAAATATACGAAAGAAGAATATGAGGATGAGTTTACCTTAAGGGTTCCGGAGAATATCTCTAAGATAGAAAGAATTATAAATATATATAAAGAGAATGTACCTAAGGTGCCTAAAATACTATTCGATGTACTCTATGAACAAAAAGGCAGGCTTGAGAGTTTTATGAAAACTTATGGAAAGTACGTGAACCCATTTTCTTTGGAGGAATATTAGAAGAGATATTTATGGCGGACAGAGTAGTTTCTTTAACGGAATTTGGAGGGTTAAAACTTATCAAGCGTGGGAAGGTGCGCGACATATACGAACTTGACAATAAACATCTTCTTATAGTAGCCACAGACAGAATTTCTTCCTTTGATGTAGTTTTGCCTACCAGTATTCCTAACAAAGGAAAAGTCTTAACGCAGATGTCTTGTCTATGGTTTAAATTCTCCCGTGTCATTATTCCTAATCATTTTGTTACCGCTGATTTGAGTCATTATGATAGTACCAGCAGGTATATTGATATACTAAAGGGGCGCTCTATGGTAGTTAAGAAAGCTCTTCCGATACCGCTTGAGTGTGTGGTGAGGGGGTATCTGTCCGGCTCTGCGTGGAAGGAATACAAAGAAAAAGGTTCGGTTTGCGGGATAAAACTTCCCGAGGGCCTTTCTGAATCAGACAAGCTGCCGGAGCCCATTTTTACTCCTGCCCGCAAAGCAGAACATGGCCATGATGAGAATATTGATATGGAGAGTGCTCAAGAATTATTAGGTAATACCCTTGTTCAGAAGATGAAGGATGTTAGTATCCAGCTGTATAAAGGAGCGCGTATTTATGCTTATATAAGGGGTATAATTATTGCTGACACAAAATTTGAGTTTGGAATCATAAATAACGAACTTACACTTATTGATGAAGTATTAACTCCTGATTCTTCTCGTTTTTGGCCAAAAAATGAATATAGGCCGGGCGGCTCTCAGCCCAGTTTTGATAAGCAATTTGTCCGTGATTATTTAGAGAGAATCAATTGGAATAAAGAACCTCCGGCCCCTGCTCTCCCGCCGGATGTAGTATTAAAAACAGAGAAAAAATACAGACAGGCTCTTAAGCTTCTTACCGGTAAAGATATTGAAGAACGGATATAATAAGGTTAAATAAACTGTTGAATTGTTAAATATAAGCTGCAGGCTTGAGGCATACAGCCTGCGGCTTGTTACAGCTTACAGTATGAAAACTTCTGAATTTGACTATGAGCTTCCTCGCCGATACATAGCTCAGGAGCCTTTGACAGCGAGGGATTCGTCGCGTCTTTTAGTTGCTTTCCGCCGTGATAATAAAATAGAAGAAATCCGGTTTAGAGATATTGCCGGCTTCTTTAATCCCCGTGACTGTATTGTTTTGAATAATACAAAAGTAATTCCTGCACGTTTATTTGGCCGTAAACCAAGTGGTGCTCAGATTGAGTTATTATTCATTAGAGAAAACTCAGAAGATTTGTGGGAAGTTATGGTAAAACCGGCAAAGCGCGTAAAAGAAGGTACGAAAGTTTTATTCGGAGATGATTCCTGCGCCAATATAGTCGGCAGACTTCCCAAGGGAACGTGGCTTGTGAAGTTAAATACCAAGAATGTAAAGAGTTTTATGAGCCGTTATGGCATAATGCCTACACCTCCGTATATAAAAAAAGAATTAAGAAACCAGGGAAGGTATCAAACTGTTTATGCTCAAGCTGAAGGGGCAATTGCCGCACCTACGGCCGGGCTTCATTTTACAGAGGAATTATTGAATTCATTAAGACAGAAAGGCATAAAGTTAACCTTTATTACTCTCTATGTTGGCTTGGGTACATTTCGTCCCATTAAGGCAGACAATATAGAAGACCACCTTATGGACGAAGAGGAGTATAATATTTCTTCTGAGGCGGCAGAAGATATCAACAGAGTAAAAAGGGCAGGCGGCAGAATAATTGCTGTCGGCACGACAGTTACAAGGGCTTTAGAGAGTGCGGCAGACAAAAGAGGGTTATTGCCTTCGGGAGGCTCACGCGGTAAAACATCTCTTTTTATTAAGCCGGGTTATAAATTTAAGATTGTAGATTGCCTTCTTACAAATTTTCATCTTCCACGCTCAACAAATCTGATTTTGGTATCTGTTTTCGCCGGAATGTCTTTTGTAAAAAGAGCTTACAAATACGCTGTAGAAAATAAATTCAGATTTTATAGCTTTGGCGACGCTATGTTGATTATTTGATTATACAGATGAGCACAGAAGAATATACAGATTACCGCAGATAAAAGAATTGATGGGGTCAAATCTTTATTGGGCATTCTCCATTTTTAGCCTTAATCTGGCATAAGTAGCGGATATTCAGTTAATCTACGAATATACGAATGGTTTTATTCGTAAATGATTCGTAATTAGTTGATGATTACCGTAATTGGTTAAGACGGTAGTTTCTAATAAAAGGCTGGGATGAAATATGGAAGCATTGACTATTAAAGAGATTTTAGATGTTACAGGCGGAAAAATATTATTTTCTTCGTACAAAGATGATACCGTAGTTAAAAACATTTCAACTGATAGCCGCACGATTAAGAAAGGAGATTTGTTCGTTGCATTAAAAGGCGAGCGCTTTGATGGGCATAAGTTCGTTCTAAATGCTTATGAAAAGAAAGCGCAAGCCGCTCTAATATCCAAAGATATACACACAAAGAATAGAAAGTTCTTGAAGCATTTTTACCTGATAAAAGTTAAGGATACCTTACGTGCCCTAGGTGATATTGCCGCTTATTACCGCGATAAATTTAAGGTCTCTGCTGTCGGTGTTACCGGCTCTAACGGAAAAACTACGACAAAGAATATGATTGCCGCACTTCTTTCTTCTAAATTCAGTATTATATCTTCCTATGCCAGTTTTAACAATTTTATCGGTGTCCCGCTTACGGTATTTAGGATAAGAAAAGATACAGATATTCTGGTACAGGAGATGGAAACTAATATTCTGGGCGGAATCGAAAGATTGTCCTATATTACGAAACCTTCAGTCGGGGTAGTTACAAATATCGGCCCTACGCATTTGGAAAGTTTAAAGACAGAATACAACGTTTTTCGTGAGAAGTCAGAGCTTGTAAAATCTCTTACCCGTGATGGGTCCTCTGTCATAAACAGGGATGATAATTTCTTTATGGAGTTAAAAAAACAGTCTTCTTCCAAGCGTATCATTACATTCGGAATCAACAAGAGCGCTGATTTTAAAGCAGAAAACATAAGAATGGCAAAGGAAGGCATTTATTTCAGTATCGGGAGAGTTAGATTTTTCTTGCCGACTTTGTTTTATAAGAATGTTTATAACGCGTTGGCGGCAATTTCTGTATCTAAAGGGATTTTTGGTATTTCCTTGAAGCAATCGGCGCTGCTGCTTAAGGATTTCAGATTTCCACATCTTAGGGCGCAGCTTATTAAGACACAGAAAGCATTAATTATTAATGATTGTTTTAACGCGAATCCCCAGTCTATGGAGGATGCTATCTCAATGCTTATAGCGTTGAGAGGTAATAATAAGATTGCCGTCTTAGGGGATATGTTTGAGCTTGGAACGAATTCAGATAAGTTCCATTACAAAATAGGAAGATTTTGTGCTAATCTTAATTTAGATGCGCTTATTACTTATGGCAGAAAATCACGATTTATCGCAAGAGGCGCTAAGGATAATGGTTTAAATAGAATTACTTGTTGCAAAACACATAAGGACGTTGTAAAATCCCTTATTAATGATATTAAACCCCCCAGTGTCGTGTTAGTAAAAGGTTCAAGGGCGATGCGGATGGAAAACATTGTCAGAGAATTATTGCGCAAACTCAGGAAATAGCTGACAAATATATATACATCGCGAGCCCTTAGTGACGATTTGTATACACACATCGTGAACTTATTGATATAATGCCTTGTGCTAATATCAAAGAAATCAGGCATATATAAA
>MVCW01000005.1 GCA_002049895.1 Candidatus Omnitrophica bacterium 4484_171
TCACTATTTGAGACAAGTTTTTCCAAATCAGATGTTACCACATCTGTTATCTTAAGTTTTTTAAGCTTCTTGAACGACCTGCTTGAACGCGCATACCCCCAAAGATAACTCTTTGGATACGCTTCCTTTAATGCCAAAGCCAGGGATCCCCCCATAAGGCCTACGCCTATTATGCTTATCTTCTTGAGTTTCATATTATTATACTCGCTAAAAGTAAACCCCGTTAGAAAACTTCATTCTTTAACCCCGTTAGAATCCGGCTGCCGAAAACAGCCCTCAGACGCCTGCGGCATCTTATCTCTAACGGGGTTAAAATCGGCTTGCCCCGCGGAATAAGACGAATCAATATATTCCACAGGGCGAACTTTCTCTAACGGAATAAATGTAACTTTTGAAAGAGATATTTTTAACTCTATGAGCCTGCAATACGCCGTATATCTCTTATTTCACATATCTCTTCCCAGATCTTTTGACAATTTCTTTAACGCTTGCATAAGAGACGTAAACTTTTCAGGTATAAGCTGCTGCGGCCCGTCACTTAACGCTTCTTCGGGATTAGGATGAACTTCGATTAGCAAACCATCTGCCCCGCAGGCAACAGCCGCCTTGCTTAAAGGCGCAACAAAATTCCATTTACCTGTAGCATGCGAAGGGTCTACTATAATAGGAAGATGAGAAAGGTTCTTTACAGCCGGGACCGCGCTTAAATCAAGCGTATTCCTTGTGTAATTCTCAAAAGTACGTATGCCTCTTTCACAAAGTATAACATTGAAGTTGCCTTCAGAAAGTATGTATTCAGCGCTCATAAACAATTCTTTTATTGTGGCACTTAAGCCCCTTTTAAGTATAACTGGTTTACGTGTCTGTCCCACTTCTTTTAAAAGATTAAAATTCTGCATATTCCTTGCTCCAATTTGCAAAATATCTACATATTTTGCAACCAAACTTACATTTCTCGTATCCATAACTTCGCTTACTGTAGGCATATTGAATTTTAAAGATGCGTCTTTCAGAATCTTAAGACCGTCTTCGCCTAATCCTTGAAAGCTGTAAGGAGACGTGCGGGGTTTAAAAGCTCCGCCCCGCAAAACAGCTGCGCCAGCCTTTTTAACGCTTTCAGCAATAGCAAAAAGTTGTTTCTCGGATTCTATAGAACAAGGCCCCGCAATTACAACAATCTTGTGCCCGCCAAAAGAAACCTCATCACTAATCTTGATAATAGATTTATCCCTCTTAAACTCACAAGAAACCAATTTGTATGGGGAAAGAACAGGCATCACCTTTTCTACACCGTTAAAAGCCTCAAAAGGCTGCAGGCGGGCTATGTCCTCAGGGCCTATAATCCCCAGGATTGTTCTTTCCGCACCTTTTGAAACCATAGCTTTAAGGCCGATGCGTTCTATTTTATCAACCACATGTTTTATTTCACTATCTTTAGCTTCCTTCTTAAACACAATAATCATATTTATCCCTCCTGATTATTAGCCATAGTTAAAGTGGAAAGTTGACGGTCAGCCGTGGCGTTGTATCTTCAGATAGCTCTTAAAATTATCCACAAAAGCGGCATTCTCCTTATGTAAACCTACAGTAACCCTGAAGAAACCGTTCAATCCCCAGGAAGAAAGGTCTCTTATTATTACTCCTCTTTTTAAAAGATAACGGCATAACTCTCTTGTATCGCTTTTAAAATTAACTAGAATAAAGTTTGTGGCACTTTCTACATATTCAACGTCTAATCGAGTAAAAATCCGGTAAAGAAACTTCTTTTCTTTATTTATATAACTTACACATTTTCTTATAAACTTATTATCCTTTACTGCCGCAATAGCAGCAGCCTGAGCAAAACGATTAACGTTAAAAGGTTCTCTTACCTTGTTTAATGTCTCGGAGATTAAAGATGTAGTAATCGCATATCCTATTCTCAGTCCTGCCAAGGCATAAGCCTTTGAGAAAGTCCTTGTTATGATTATATTGCCTCTTTCTTTTAAAAGCTTAATACTTTGCGGAAAATCTCTCCGGGGAGCAAATTCATAATAAGCCTCATCCAAAAACACAAGAATATCCCCGGGTATCAAAGATAAAAAGTGTACAAGTTCGTTATGATGTATATACGTGCCGTGTGGATTGTCAGGATTTGCAATAAAAACTATAGCCGTTTTCTTATCAATACTCTTGGCCATAGCCTTAAGGTTATAACGGTAATTATTAAACGGCACTCTCTTTACATTCACCCCGGAAGCTCTCGCTTGAAGTTCATATATAAGAAATGTAGGCGAAGCAACCACTATATTACTTGAGGTACCCGTAAAAGCTCTTATCGCCATAATAATGATGTCATCGGAACCGTTTCCAAAGACAAGCTGCTCTCTTTTGACTTTTAGCTTCGATGCCAGTAATTTACGCAGGTAAAAACAATCCCCCTGGGGATATCTATTAACACTGCTTAATTCACTGATAATCGCTTTCTTTATATGCGAAGGATAAAATGGACTTTCGTTCGAAGCAAGTTTGTATATTTTATCCAAACCTAATTCCCTTTTTAATTCTTCTATTGGTTTACCAGGCTTATATGCTTTGAGTCTTTCCAGGTTATTTCTTATGACCACTATACCTCCTTAGGGTAAGAACCAAGAACTTTAAGGAAAACACATTTCTTCTCTAGCGCTTTTAAGGCTTTCTCTGCACGTTCCTGCTTACGATGCCCTTCGAAATCAACAAAGAAATAATATTCCCAGGGTTTTTTCTTTGAAGGACGAGATTCTATTTTTGTAAGATTTATGCCGTACTTCTTAAATGAATAAATAGCCTCGTATAACGCTCCCACTTTATCTTTAACTGAAAAAAGAATCGAAGTTTTGTCTTTCTTCGTAGGGGAACTATCCTTATATGAAACAACAAGAAATCTTGTAACATTAGATAAAGAATCTTCTATGTGTGACCTTACCTCCTTAATGCCGTACAAAACAGCAAGCATACTATTGCCTATACATGCAGATAACTCGTCTTTTTTTGCCATAATAGCGGCCTGGGCTGTCGTGGCAGCAGGAATAAGCTGAACTTTCGGGTATTCACGCAATAACCACTGACGGCATTGAGAAAATACCTGGGGATTGGAATATATCCTCTTAAGGTCACTTTTTACAGATGCACGCAAAAGACTATGTGATATATTAAGCGCTACTTCAGAACATATCTTCAGGTTGGACTCGATAAAAACATCCAGAGTGTAACTCACGGCACCTTCTATCGAGTTTTCTATAGGTACGACTCCATAATCTGCCCTCTTTTTAGATACGGCATCAAATACATCACTAATATTCCCGCAAGAAATGAAATTACTGCGCTTGCCGAATCTTTTTATTGCCGCCAAATGCGTAAAAGTACCTTCCGGCCCCAAATATGCTATGTCCAAAGTAGTCTGAACAGCACGACAGATAGAAAGTACATCTCCGAAAATAATTTCTATATCTCTATTTTCTACCGGCCCTTTGTTCAATTTCTTTATCTTTCTTAAGATATCAGCTTCTCTATCAGGGAAAAACACTCCCAATTTATTCTTTTCCTTAAGGCGCGATATATCCGAAACGACCTTAACCCGCTGGTTAATAAGGCTGAGAATTTTTTTGTCTATCCCGTCTATTTTCTTACGAAGTTTCTTTAGAGACATAGCTTATAAACACCCCCAATTTCTTAAGAGCATCTTTGTGCCCGATATCAAGCCATTTTCCCTTGAACACATAACCATACACAACACTCTTTCTTACGAGCCACTCTATATACTTACCGCTCGCATCCTTGTCGTCTTCTCTCTTTATAAACTCATTAAACATACCCAATGATTCACGGGGAAAGAAATATATACATGTTGCTACCATAGCTTTTCTTGAATACTTAGGCTTTTCTATGAACTTCCTTATCCGCATATCATCTTCAAGCTCAACAACGCCAAAATTGCTTAAAGAACTATTATCTTCTGTATCGTAGACACCAACGCAAGAATAAGGCCTGTTCCCTAGGGCGAACTCCAGGAAATCATAGAAACCCCAGTCAAAAAAGTTATCTGATCCTACAATAAGCCAATCATCATCTTCTCTTTTACTTAATACAAAACCTATATCGCCTACAGCGCCAAGCCTCTCATCGGAAAATTTTGTTCCATCGCTAATGATAGTTACTTCTGCTCCCGTATTGTTCTTCCACTCTATGAATTTAGTGTAGAATTTAGCGTTAGATACAACTATCGTTTCCTCAACATCCACTTTTTTATTCAATAATGCAACCTTATCCATAATGAAATCTATAAGCAGTTTGCCGCCTATAGGTATTAAAGCTTTTGGCATATCTACGGTTATCGGATAAAGCCTTGTCCCATAACCAGCAGCTAATATCAAAACACGCATAATTAATCTTTAAAGGAATTAGCTATATAAACCATCCCGCAAAAATATCTAACATCAACAGATCAACGCCCAGAAAGCCTATTAAGCACCTAATAACTGGCGAGAATCGCCCTTTAAGATATTCCGTAAATAATCCTGCAAGTACCTTTCTATCTCAGCTGAAGTAGAGAAATCTATAACTTTAGAAGCAGCATCTTTAGCATCGGATAATCTTATTTTTCTTATCAGCTCTTTTATTTTAGGGATTCTCGGAGGAGGCATGCTAAGTTCATCCAGCCCCAAACCAAGCAACAAAAATGCGAAAATAATCTCACCTGCCATTTCTCCGCACATCCCAACCCATATATTATTCTTATGGGCGGACGAAATAACATCTTTTATCAAACGCAATACCGCCGGATGCGCCGGTTCGTAAAGATAAGCTACTTTCTCATTAGCCCTGTCTACCGCCAGAGAATACTGTATCAAATCGTTTGTTCCTATACTAAAAAAATCACATTCTTTCGCCAACGCATCAGCAGTCAAAGCTGCTGAGGGGACTTCAATCATTACACCTATCTTAATATCGTTATCGAAATACCTGCCTTCTTTTTTAAGCTCTCCACGGCACTCATCAAGCAGCCTTTTTGCTTCCCTCAACTCACTTATTCCTGAAATCATAGGAAACATTATTTGTATATTCTTTTCTACTGATGCTCTCAATATCGCCCGCAGCTGTACTTTGAATATATCTGGGCGTGCAAGGCAAAACCTTATTGCCCTCCAGCCAAGAAAAGGAGTAAATTCATGGGGCATTTCCGGACGAGAAAGGAATTTATCCCCTCCTACATCCATCGTTCTTATTATGACAGAAGACGGCTTAAGGGTCTTAGCAACATTAAAATACGCCTTAAACTGCTCTTCTTCCGAAGGAAGTTTATTCCTGCCCAGAAAGATATATTCGGTACGGTAAAGCCCTACTCCCTCAGCTCCAAAATGCTTAATTAAGGGTAGTTCCTCCGGAAGCTCTATGTTAGCAGAAACAATAACTTCTTTACCATCTACTGTCTTAGGTTTAAAAGCTCTTGGTACATGTATTGCCTCCTCTATCTTACGTATCTGCTCAAGCTTTTTCTGATACGACTTTATAGTTCTCTCAAGAGGACGCACAACGACAACCCCTTCAGAACCGTCAACAATAAGCATTTCATTACACACTGTATGCTTTGTTAACACATCAAGGCCAACAACAGCAGGTATACCTAATGTCCGTGCAATAATAGCGGTATGGGAAGTGCTGCCGCCGATATCTGTCGCAAAACCTATAATCTTATCCTTGGGCAGAACTGCTGTATCTGCAGGAGATAAATCGTGAGTTACAATGATAACTTTTTCTTTTATGTTGTATATTCTATCTGTGTCTCTTTTAAGAAGTTTCCTTAAGACTCTTTTCCCTATATCCTTAATATCTATTGCCCTTTCTTTTAAATATTCATCATCAAAATTAAGAAGGGCATCGGTATATTTCTTTATACTGCGGGAAAAAGCAAACTCTACATTAACTTTCTTGCTCTTTATCTGTTTAATAACATCTTCTATTAACACTCTGTCTTCAAGAACCAGAAGGTGGGCCTCAAAAATCTTTGCTTCTGAAAATCCTAATTCTTTCGATATCTTATCCTGGATAGTAACAATTTCCTTGCGCGTGTCAATCAATGCTTCTTCCATGCGGTATATCTCGCGGGAAATCTCCTCATATGATATTTTCCTTTTAGGGATAGAAAACTCGTCTTCTCCCAGGCAATATGCCCTGCCTATTGCAATACCCTGAGATGCAGCTATCCCTTTAAGCTTAAGCATTATTTTCCTCCAAAAATTTTCTTAATTCCATAAACGCCTCGTTTGCGTCATCTCCCTCGAGCATCAATTTTATTCTTGTACCCTTGGTTACACCCAGGCTCAAAACAGCTATAATAGACTTGCCGTCAACAATATCCCCGTCTTTCTCAAGCTGCACTGCCGAATCAAATTTATTCGCTATTTGCACAAAAAGAGCTGCGGGGCGCGCATGCAAACCATGGATATTATTCACTACTATTTCTTGTTCGACTTTATCCATCTTCTTTTCCACTCATTATAAACATGCATTATCACCTTTGCTGTTTTGTCGGAGTCATGTCTAAGATAATCAACTTTACTAACTAAATCATCCTCTATAACTTTCATGCCCATCATTCTAAGACGGTTCTTATCGGGAATAACGGGAAATGATTTCTCTTTAGAATATCTTAAAAGAAGGCTATAATCCAGGCGCCCTGCGTTAACCAGGCAGCAGTTAATAATATTATCAGTAGTATGGTTAAGAATAACCTCCAAATGGTCAGCAGCAGTAAATCCGTCTGTCTCTCCATGCTGGGTCATAACATTACATATATAAATCTTTAAAGTATCTTTAACTGTTATCTCTTCACTTATTTCCTTAATAAGAAGATTAGGTAGAATACTGGTAAAAAGACTTCCCGGGCCAAGAATAATAATATCGGCATCCTTTATCGCTTCTATTGCTTCCGGATTGGCTTTAGCATCTTCGGGTTTAATATAAATATGCTTTATAAGTTTTTCGCCTGTGGATATTTTATCCTCCCCTTCAGCTACAGAACCATCCATATACTCAGCACGCAGCCTGACATTGTTAAGGCTGGAAGGAAGGACTTTTCCCCGTATAGCCAAAACCTTGCTCGATTCTTTAACCGCATCTTTAAAACTTCCTGTAACTTCAGTTAAAGCGGTAATAAAAATATTACCAAAACTATGCCCCTTAATCCCTTCCCCTCCTTCAAAACGATACTGAAATAAGTTGCGCATAAGCATAGGTGCTTCCGCTAAAGAAACTAAACAATTCCTTATATCTCCTGGCGGCAAGATTCCAAATTCTTCCCTTAATCTTCCTGATGAACCCCCTTCGTCGGCAACGGTAACGATAGCGGAAATGTTAGATGTATACCCTTTCAATCCTTCCAATACCGTAGAAAGACCTGTCCCCCCTCCTACGGCTACAATCTTGGGCCCTTTAGAAAGAAACCTTTTCTCGTAAATTATGTCTATCAGGTCCTTTTCCTTCTGAGGATAAATAGCGTCAAAGAAGCTTTTGATTAAATAAGCCACCCCTCCTATGATGCAAATCACTCCAGATGCAAATACTACAGTATAAACTATTCTAAAGATGAAATTCGTATCTTTCGACAGATGTGTAGAAGAAATCAGAATAAGAAATATCCCTATAAGAAAAAGGCTAATCCATCTTTTTATTTTTAAACCGGGATAAAACCACCGTATGAATTTAAAGAATTTCTTCATCTTTTAATACTCTGCTTAATCACGTTTATATTATCTGCGACAAGTTAAACGTTACTCTGTCTGGCTATAAGAGAAATAACTTCGCTCTTTTCTTTTGCCGCCTCTAACTTACGGACGAAAGACTTGTCTCTGAGCATCTTTGCCAAATAAGCAAGAGTTTTTAAGTGCAACCCCGCCTCCTTCTGGTTCGAAAGCAAAAGAACGATAATATGGACGGGCTCCTCATCTAATGAATCGAAATCAATTCCTTCCCTGGAAATAGCTATACAGGAAACTATATCCTTTACGCAATCTAAGCGGGCATGCGGAAGAGCAATATTACCCCCGATTGCTGTCGAACCCATATCTTCCCTCTGCATAATTACTTTAAGAATTAACCTCTTATCGTTTTTACCAATCCTTTTTGTATTAACTAAACAATTAAGCATAACAGATATAGCATTTTTCTTGTTCCTGGCTTTCAGGTTTATGATAATGTCTTCTTCGTTCATATACTTTAGAAGTCCGCTAATCATATCATCTCCTTCCTTGTCTTTTCATTTCGCGTTATACACAGATAATCGCAGAAAAATATACCCCGTGAGTCCTTCGGACAACGGGGCAGGCAGATTAGCACAGATTTCTCCATGATTATCCGTCTGTCTCGTTTCCCGACGTTAAGTCAGCATTTATGAGGTGCATAACGTTCCAAAATATGGAGCGAGGGACGGGGATTGAACCCGCAACCACCACGTTGGCAACGTGGTGCTCTTCCAATTGAGCTACCCTCGCTGAGAAAACAATTGTTTAAAGATGCTCCCTGTTTCTAAGCAACAAGTATCCGGCCTTTTACTCATGATTACACTTCTGCCTTGTTTAGTATCATGAATATATCGAAAGAATGCCAGATTTGCATCTTTTGTAAACACCATAAATAACTAGTTCTTGAATATCACCGGAGTATCAGTATTTCGGCTCTAACCTCTTATACAAAAAGTAAACATT
Organism: Candidatus Omnitrophica bacterium 4484_171; assembly: GCA_002049895.1. GTDB lineage: Bacteria > Omnitrophota > Gorgyraeia > Duberdicusellales > 4484-171 > 4484-171. The sequence continues at coordinate 8,721 of MVCW01000005.1, forward strand.
GTCTTATGCCGGGGGGGAGATTTGAACTCCCACCCATAAAGGACATGGTCCTAAGCCATGCGCGTCTGCCAATTCCGCCACCCCGGCGGACACCTTTCTGCTACCATAACAACTTATTATAAAGCTAAAACTCTCTTCTTTACGCCAAATCAATGCAGGAACAATTAATATTAAATCTGTCAATAAAGTGAGCCGCCCGAGGCTCGAACTCGGCACCCCCGGCTTAAAAGGCCGGTGCTCTACCTGATGAGCTAGCGGCTCAATCAAGATAAATATAATCACAAGCTTTAAGCAGCATGCTGCAACCTGCATCACGCTGCAATCTTCAAGCCTGTAATTTCCCGGCTTGAAGCTTGTTAGAATTCTTTCAACTCTTTCTTTTTGTCTTCAAGTATTTTATCTATTTCTTTGGTATATTTATCGGTGAGCTTCTGAAGTTCTTCCTCTCCCTTAAATCTGTCATCTTCGGATATCTTCTTGTTTTTTTCCAGTACTTTAATCTTATCTTTCGCGTCACGCCTTATGGTCCTTAAAGAAATTTTACCCTCTTCGGCAATCTTCTTTACTAATTTTATCAGCTCTGACCTTCTTTCTTCAGAAAGCGGAGGTATAATCAGACGTATAATCTTACCATCCATAATAGGAGTTATCCCCAAATCAGACTGCAAAATAGCTTTCTCTATATCCTTTACTGAATTAGGATCCCACGGATTAATCACCAGCAATTTTGCTTCTGGTATACTAATGGTAGATATATCTTTAAGCAAGGTTGGGGTGCCGTAATAATTTACGCGGATGCCTTCTACCATTTTAGGATTAGCTCTTCCGGAACGCAACTCGCCAAATTCCCTTTTAGTGGCTTCTATAGCTTTTTTCATTGACTCTTCTATCTCTTTCAAAGCTGTTTTAAGAGCCATTTTTACTCCTCCCTTTTATATAAGCTCTCCATTCTATTACACAGACTAGGGCGCAAAGGTATACAGATAATATCTGCATTAATATGCGTAATTAACACACTATCGTGCCTATTTTTTTGCCGATAATAATATCTTTGAGATTATTTCTATTCATAAAGTTAAACACAACAATAGGAAGTTTATTTTCCATACAAAGTGTCACTGCTGTAGAATCCATTATCTTAAGCTCTTTGCTAATGATATCCATATAACTAAGTTTCTTAAACAACTTCGCCCCTTTAGCCTTAAAGGGGTCTGAAGAATACACACCGTCTACTTTTGTGCCTTTAAGTAAAACATCAGCATTAATTTCTATACTCCTTAATGCAGCCGCTGTATCTGTCGTAAAATAAGGATTGCCTGTGCCGGCTACGAATATAACAACACGTTTCTTTTCGAGATGCCTGATAGCTCTCCTTCGTATATAGGGCTCAGCGATCTCATGCATTTCAATAGCCGTCATAACCCTGCTTGACATACCCTGATGCTCCAATGCATTCTGAAGAGCTAAACCGTTCAGGACTGTAGCAAGCATACCCATATAATCAGCAACAGTACGCTCCATTTCAAACTCTTTAGACCTAAACGCCCCCCTGAATATATTCCCTCCCCCGACAACCATAGCCACCTCAACTCCTAAAGATGCTATTTCCTTAACTTGCTTTGCCAAATGAGCGCAAACGGATGTGTCAATACCATGAGACTCCTTGCCTAAAAACGCCTCTCCGCTTAATTTAAAAACGATTCGCTTATACTTAGACTTCATTATTCCCCCAGAGAATAACGGACAAACCGTTTTATAACAACATTTTCTCCTGTCTGCGATACAACCTCATGCAAGTAATCTTCAATTGTCCTGGAATTATCCTTTACAAAAGCCTGTTTGAGCAAACATGTCTCTTTTATGTATTCATCAGCATCCGATACGTTTTTTAACTCGTCTTCCTTTATCTCATTTTTGTCTAAATACTTAGGGCTCGCTGCCGCAACATGCATAGCTAAATCCTTAACAAACCTTTTAAAAACCTCTGTTTTAGCCACAAAATCAGTTTCGCAATTAACCTCTACCATCGCCCCCAGATTCCCTCCAAAATGAATATACGCCTCTATTAGCCCTTGAGAAGCCGTTCTGCCTTTCTTCTTCTCCATTACACTTATGCCTTTCTTCTTAAGCAGTTCTAAAGCCTTAGAGAAATCACCATCGCTTTCTTTTAAGGCATTCTTGCAATCAGAGATACCAAGCGAAGTAGATTCTCTTAACATTTTTATTTTATCCAGGTCTTTCATATACCTCCTTTTGTTAAACAATGAAGAATGAGAAATTAATCTTCTTTCTCTTTATCCGCATCCTGCCGCAGCTCAGAATCCCCGCCATTATCATCATCTTCAGAGGAACCATCAGATTTCTTTTCTTTAATATCGGCTGTGCCTTCTTCTATACCCTCCAGTATCGCATCCCTAAGACAGACAGTCACGTATTTTACTGACTTAATTGCATCGTCGTTACCGGGAATTGGATAATCTATTGTCTCAGGATCAGAATCTGTATCTATAAGGGCAACTATAGGTATGCCGAGCTTGCGCGCCTCGCGTACCGCGGCCGCTTCTCTTTTAGGGTCAACTATATATATACAATCCGGTAAACCCTCCAAAGATACCACACCTCTGTAATGTTTTGTCATCTTGTCAAACTCTCTGTTTATTCTTAAGAGTTCTTTGTTAGATACCTTCCCTAATTGCCCTTTTTCTCTTTTGTCTTTTAACTCTATATATTTCCTTATTCTTTCCTGTATGGTAAAAGAATTGGTAAGAAACCCGCCTATCCACCTTTCTACAATATAAGGCATGCCGCATGATACAGCAAGATTTTCTATGGTGTCTTTAAGCTGCTTTTTGGTAGCCACAAAAAGTATTTTACCGCCTCCTGAAGCAATTTTCTTAACAAAATCTTTAGCCTCCTCTATCTTTTGTGCTGTTTTCTCCAAGTCAATTATGTAAATATTCTTCTTCTTGCCGAAAATAAACCGTTTCATTTTAGGATTCCAATGCTTACTTAAATGCCCAAAATGGACACCATTCTCCAATAAATCTTTTATAATGTCTGGTAATGCCATAAACCTCCTTATCTTTAAGCTAAATCTACTGCGCTTATTATATTAAACTGTCTCAGGCTTCATTTTACAGCAGGCTTCCAAAGATAAAAGTATACCACACTCGAGTTTAGTTTCAACAAATATTATAATAAATAATAACCTTTATCTAAAACCCGCGGAAAACACAAATAAAAGCGAAAATACCGTTACGTACTGTAATCTATACGTTAAACTGCAATTGATATAATCTTTTATATACCACACTGTTTTTTATAAGCTCACTATGAACACCTTCCTCAACAATTCTTCCTTTATCCATAACTACTATTTTAGTCGCGTTCTGGACAGTTGAAAGGCGATGGGCAATAACAAAAACAGTTTTGCCTCTTATAAGCTCATATAGAGCTTTTTGAATCAACTTCTCAGATTCTGAATCAAGATTGCTTGTTGCTTCATCCAGAATTAATATCGAAGAATTCTTTAAGAAAGCTCTGGCAATGGCAATTCTTTGTTTCTCCCCCCCGGAAAGGCGAAAACCCCTGTCTCCTACAAGCGTATCAAACCCCTTGGGAAGATTTTGAATAAAATCGTAAGCAAACGCCCTCTTTGAAGCCTCAACGATATCATCAAAAGACGCGCCTTCTCTGCCATAAACGATATTGTCACGCACAGTGCAATTAAAAATAATCATCTCCTGAGAAACAACAGATATTAAACTTCTCAATGAATGTAGAGTTAGGTCTCTCAAATCTATGCCATCTATGGTGACTCTTCCTCGTTGAGGGTCATACAGTCTCGGAATAAGACTTACCAAAGTAGATTTTCCTGCCCCAGAATGCCCAACTATAGCTAAAATATCATTCTTGTTTACCTTTAAGTTTATATCTTTAAGCACAAAATCTTCGTTATCGGAATATTTAAACCACACTCCGTCAAACGCTATGCAACTGTCAAACTCCTTATGGACAATTGCATTGTCTTTTTCCTTTACTTTTACCGGCTCCTCCAGTATTTCATAAATTCTCCCTGAAGCTCCAAGGGCCTGCTGATTTATGGAATATACTGCCGAAAGTTTCTTAAACGGCCTTATCATTGACATAAGAGCTCCCATAAAGAGCCCAAAGACACCGAAGGAAAGTCTGCCTTCTATCACGTCTCTACCCGCAAAAATGAGAATTGCCACCGCTCCCAACACACCTACAAATTCTGTGAATGGGGGAAGAATAATTATCCTTTTAATGCTTTTTAATATGAACTTATAATACTGCTGGTTAATTTTCATGAATCTTTTGTGTTCATAATCCTCACGGCAGAATACTTTAACAATATACGCACCTTGTATGGTTTCTGCTAATTGAGAATTCAAATCAGCCATGCTTTTCTGCGTTTGAATAGAAAACTTCTTTATACGTTTCCCAAGCTTAATAACCGGAAAAATAATTAAAGGAAATATCACAAAAGAAATCAAGGCCATCTTCCAATATATATAAAACACAAGAAAAGTAAAAAGCACTATTTGCATAGATTGGTATATAAGGTCTGTAAGGCCGTAGCTTATGGCGTTTGTTATCATGCCGACGTCATTCGTTATGCGTGAAATGAGTTCACCGGTTCTCTTTCTGCTGTAGAAATCAAGAGACAAATCGTGCATTTTCCTGTAAAGAACATTTCTGACATCCTTGATACAGCGCTGGCCTACAATACTCATAAGATAATTCTGGAAAAATAAGGCAACTCCCTTAAGCAGAAATGCAAGAATTAACACAATAGCCATAGCCTTAAGTACATGCATGGGCTCCATAGAATTAAGCTTATTGATTATAGACGATACAAAATCGGGTACATTATGGGGAATGATAATTTTCTTATTTGTAAGTACCCTGTCGCTTAAGGGCACAATCATGCCCAGCGAAACTCCGCCGAATATTGTAGAAACCATCATGCATAAAGATGCGGCAGCCAATATGCCTATATGCGGCTTCACAAATTTCAACAGTCTAAGGTAATCGCGTATAAAATTTCTCATATATTCTTTAAATACCTAACCTTCGTTACTTTTAAGACAAACAAAAGATATACAAGAATATAATTCTAAAGGGCTGCAGGCAGTGAGGATTTTACCACATTGATTGACTTTTCACAAGGTATTTGATAATATTGTGTTATGAAACTTAATATCGGTATTGTAGGAACAGGTAATATTGGCAGTATACATTATCGTATCTATAAGCATATTAAGGAGATAGGCAAAATATACCTTGCCGATATAAACCCGAAGGCAACCAAACGCTTTAAAGAAGAATCTTTTTCCGATTACACCCGCCTTCTTGGAAAAGTAAACTTAGTAAGTATCGCGGCGCCAACATCAACACATTATAACATTGCCTCTTTTTTCTTGAGAAATAAAGTGCCTGTGCTTGTGGAAAAGCCGATAACCGCTAGCATAAAAGAAGCGTCAAGGCTTATATCTCTCTCGAAGAAGAACAATACCCTCCTTTTTGTGGGGCATGTAGAAAGATATAATAATGCTTATATAGCAATAAAAAGAATAATTCGTGGCCCTAAATTCATAGAATGCCACAGGTTAAACCCTTATCCTTACCGTTCCCTGGATATAAGCGTAGTGCTTGATTTAATGATACACGATATAGATATAATCCTGGATTTGGTAAAAACCGACGTAAAGAAAATAGCTGCAAAAGGGGTAAAAGTGTTATCAAACACTGAGGATATAGCAAACGCGCGCTTGACGTTTGAAAACGGATGCATTGCCAATATTACATCATCCCGCATTTCCGCAAAAAAAGAAAGAAAAATAAGAATATTCATGAGAAACTGCTACATATCAATGGATTATGCTCAGCAGAAAGTAGAAATATACAAGAAAGTTAGAAAGGCTATCTTAAAGAAAACCTTACCCATAAACAAAGAACAGCCCCTGAAAAAAGAAATTCATGAATTTATAAACCTTGTCAAAAAAGGGAATGTTTCTGCGCTATATGCGGAAAAGGCCAAGAATGCATTAGCTCTCTCTTTAAGAATACAGAGAACTATAGGAAAAGACAACGCCGGTCTTGAATAATAATTCTATTCACTTTCTTGTAATAACAACATAATAGTTAAATATAACCATCTATGAAAAAAATAGTTATCATTGCCGGTGATAAATCCGGAGATTTATACGGCGGGTTATTGAGTAAGAAACTAAAAGAGAAATTCCCGTCTTTAGAACTGTATTCTTTCGGGGGCAGACATCTTGCCCGAAACTCTTACCAGGTAATTGATACTATTTCTCATTCGGTATCTGGCATATACGAGGTGATATTTACAATAAGAAAATTTATAAACATCTTTAATACTACTTTGGCTTATATTGACAGGTTAAAGCCTGACTTAATAATACTCATTGACTTTCCTGATTTTAACCTGCGCCTGGCACAAAAAATCAATAAGAAATACCCCGTATTCTACTATGTAAGCCCTCAGATATGGGCATGGAGAAAACAAAGAATAAATCTTATAAGAAAATACATTGACAAAATGACAGTAATATTTAAGTTTGAAGAAGTCTTCTATAAAGAAAATAACATAGACGCTCTATACTTCGGGCATCCTCTGCTTGAAATAATAGAAGAGGTGCCTTCGGTATCTTCAAAAAATATTATTACTTTTATGCCCGGCTCCCGAAGAAATGAATTAAAGCGCCACCTTCCTGTATTGGCTGAAACATACAAAATACTCCGCAAACATCTCAAGGGATATGCTTTTAGGATAATAAACCCTGATAACATAGAAAAAGATTACTACAGAAAATATATTGAAGATATAGAAATAGTACCCCATTCATACAAAGCAATAAGAGAATCTGAATTCATAATATCGTCATCCGGGACGGCTACTGTGGAAATAGCAATATTGGAAATTCCTTATATTGTAATATATAAGGTTAATCCTATAAGCTGGCACATAATAAAAACATTGGTAAAAACAAAATATGCCGGTATGGTAAATATATTATCGTCTAAAACAGTAGTAAAAGAACTGCTTCAAGAAAATGCAGCTCCTGACAAAATAGCCGCATTAACCCTTGATTACATAAACGATAAGGAGAAATATACTGCATTGAGGAATGAACTTAAGAAAGTAAAAGCACTGCTTATGCCGCAGGGGGCAACCGATAAATTCTCGGATTATATAGGCAGGTACCTGAGCCTGAAATAATCGGTAATTATATTAAATCTTGCCGAATAAAGAAAGAAAACCCACAATAAAAAATGTTGCTGCGCATATATAACGTATAAACTTAGGGTTAATATAACGCGCTAATAAATCACCAAGGACTAAAGCCAAAACAGTAGCAACTAAAAAGGCGGCCATTGCTCCCAAGAAAATAAATATCTTTGAATTGCCCTTTAAGGACAAAGAAACTATCGCTATCTCTGTCTTATCGAATAACTCTGCAAGGAACACAACCAGAAAAGTGCTTAAGAAAAGTTTTAATCCCATAGTACCCCCCCCATGTATTATCTTTTTTTATTAATGAAATTATAAATCTGGACAATTGCTGCGGGCGTAATACCGCTTATCTTAAAAGCGTCATCTAAGTTCTTGGGCTTAAAGATTCCAAGTTTATCCCTTACCTCTCTGGATAAAGAAGGGATATTCTCAAAATCGATATCCTTAGGGATTTTAATCTTCTTAAGGTTATCGAATATTTTAACGCCCTGCTTCTCACGCCTTAAGAAACCGCCGTATTTTACCATAATCTCAACTTCTCTCTTTGTGCTGTTATCATCAATTGCTGATTGAATACCTATTCTATCATAGGAAACATGCGGCATTTTTAAAAACTCGTAAAGACTAATCTTCCTTTCGTCAAATACAACCTTTACTGATTTTAATCTTCTTATCTCCTTTTCTATGCGTTCCTTTTTATCCAGAACCATGCCGTATCTTGTCTTATCTATTAATCCTGCCTCATAGGCAATTTTGGAAAGGCGTATGTCCGCATTCGATTCGCGTATAGAAACGCGAAATTCAGAACGTGAGGTAAACATACGGTATGGTTCATCTGCACCCTTAAGGGTCAAATCATCAATTAATACCCCGATGAAAGCGGTATCACGCCTTATTATAAAGGGTTTTTCTTTGCGCGTCTTTAAAGCCGCATTAATTCCCGCGACAATACCCTGTGCCGCTGCTTCTTCATATCCCGTTGTACCGTTAACCTGTCCCGCAAAGTACAATCCCTTTATAGCTTTTGACTCAAGTGTCGGATACAACTGGCGGGAATCAATTAAACCGTGTTCAATGCCATACCCTGGCCGCACTAACTTCGCCTTCTCAAGACCCTCTATGGTGTGAATGAAATCTATCTGGACATCTAAAGGCAAAGACGAAGAAATACCATTGGGGTATATCTCTAAGGAATCTCTCCCTTCAGGCTCGATAAATACCTGATGTCTGTTTCTATCCGAAAACCTGACGACTTTGTCCTCCAGGGAAGGACAATACCTTACACCTCTGGATTTTATCTTTCCAGAATATAAAGGTGAGCTGTCAAGATTACGCATAATAATCTTATGCGTTTTATCATTAGTATAAGTTATATAACAACTCATCTGTTTGGAAGGAGTATTTGTGTTTGAGAAAGAAAAAGGTTCAACGTCGTATTCTGGAGGCTGCTCAATCATTTTTGAGAAATCTATCGTCCTTTTGTCAAGACGGGCGCATGTACCTGTCTTGAAATGTTTTGTCTTAAAACCAAGGTTTGATATAGAATGAAAAAGCGCCTCGCTTGATAACTCATTCAGCCTTCCTCCAGGGAAACTGTTCATTCCTATATGGATTGTGCTTTTAAGAAAAGTACCCGCACAGACAACAACTGTTTTCCCGTAAAGAATCTCGCCATAATTTGTCTCTACACCTAATACTTTATTACGTTTTGTTACTATCTTATCCGCCTTTGACGATAATATTCTAATACGTTCGTCGTTCTCAATAAAACTCCTTGCTACCTTAGGATAAATAAACCTGTCTACCTGGGCACGCGTCGCCCACACCGCTTTACCTTTACTTTTATTAAGGCGGCGGTAACTCAAGGCACATTTATCGGCAATCCTGCCAATAAGGCCCCCGAGAGCATCTACCTCTTTAACTAAATGCCCCTTAGAAACTCCTCCTACGGCAGGATTACAGGAAAGCTTACCTATACCGTCAATATCCAAAGTAATTAAAAGAACTTTTCTGTCGAGCTTAGCCGCAGAAAAAGAAGCTTCTATACCGGCATGACCTGCGCCAATAACAATAACATCATATTCCATCTTTACAGTATTCGATGCCAAGTTAAACCTGAAAACGGGAAACATTCAGATAATTTTACCCTTAAACTATTGAATTGTCTATTGGGAAATGCTGGGTTAGGATAGTTTAGAATCTTATTATTTATTACCAAGAGTAGCCAGCTGAAATATGGGCATAAAGAGAGCAATAACAATGGTGCCGATTATTCCACCCAAAAGGAAAATAATTGCGGGTTCGAAAATAGCTATCATACGCTCCATTTTTGTAGTAAGTTCTTTTTGATAATGCTCTGACAACTTCTTAAACATCTCCGGCATATTACCTGTTTCCTCGCCGATTCTTGCTATTTCAGATATAAGTGGAGGGAAAATATCAATCTTGGAAAGCTCCGAAGATAAATTCTTCCCCTTCTTAACATCGTCTTTCATTAAGTCTATAGCACCTTCCAATACAATATTGTCAATACTTTTGGCTATTACTTCCAGGGTATATACAATTGGAACGCCGCTTTCAAGAAGAATATACATAGTAGATGAGAACCTCTCAAGAGCAACAAGCAAAGTAAAATCGCTTAAGAGAGGCAGCCCTAACTTAAGCCTGTCTATAAACCCCCTGCCAATCCCTTTCTTTTTCAAATACATCACCCCGGCGATGCCTCCTATAAATACGATGATAAGAAAAATAAAATACTTATTTACAAATTGACTGATATTAAAAAGTATCTGGGTAATAAGAGGTAATTTTATATCAAATTGATTAAATATCTGGGTAAAACGGGGAAGGATAAATTTAAAAAATACCCCTACGGCGATCACACCAAAGGAACTCACCATGCCCGGATAAATAAGCGCGCTCTTGATTTTTCTTTCGAACTCAATCCTCATCTCCAAATAATCAGCCAATTTTTCAAGAACAAAAGGAAGATTACCTGAAGCCTCTCCCACTTCAATAATGCCTTTCCATAAAGGAGAGAAAACATAAGGATATTTTTCTACAGATTCACTTAAAGAAAACCCTCTTTTTATGTCTTCTTCTACTTTATTCAATATATTGGCAAGGCCGATACTTTCAATTTGAAGACTGATAATCTCTATACTTCTTAATAAAGGGACTCCCGCGGAAAGAGTTATCGTAAGGTTGCGGGCGAAATAACACATATCAAGAGGCTTTATTTTATTATGTTTGCCTCTCTTGCTTAAGAAAAGAAATCTCCTGAAAGAACGTACTTTCTTCTCTTTCCCTAATTCATTGATAGAAATTATATATAAGTCTTTAGCCTTGAGCCTGCTTACGACCTCTTCTTTAGAGCCGGCGTCTATCACCTCTTTTACGGTCCTGCCTGTCCTGGTTTTTGCTATATACTTATATAACGCCATTATACATATGTTTATTTTGAATAAATTACCTTATGAAACATGCCTATAAATTAGTAGAGCGCAATGGCCAGTATTTCTTCAAGGGACGTTGTGCCATCTTCCACCCTTTTAAACCCGCTTTCCAATAAAGACAATGTGCCTTTCTTCTTAGCAACTTCTAATATCTGTATAGAATTATAATTCTTATAAATAGCTTCTCTTATATCTTCATCCACAAGGATAACCTCTGCAATAACCATCCTCCCTTTATAACCAACAAAATTGCACTTTTCACACCCCTTAGCTTTATATACCAAGGAAGTGCCAAGAGCAACTCCCTTTGGAAGCTCATTCTTTTTTAACTCATATGGCTCCTTGCAAAAAGGACAAAGTTTTCTTACCAGTCTTTGAGCCACTATCAACCTGGCAGAGGAAGCAACAAGGTAATTAGGTATACCCATATCGACCAAGCGGACAATAGCGCCGGCTGCATCGTTAGTATGCAGGGTAGATAACACAAGGTGTCCCGTAAGAGCTGCCCTTACGCATATCTCTGCTGTTTCTAAATCTCTTACCTCTCCTACCAATATTATGTCCGGATCCTGCCTTAAGAAGCTTCTTAATACATTACCAAAGGTTAAGCCTATCTCCGGCCTAACCTGAACCTGGTTGATACCATCCAGCCTGTATTCTACCGGGTCTTCAATAGTAAGTATATTGCGGCTGCTTTTGTTTAATTCACTTAAAGCCGCATAAAGAGTAGTGGATTTGCCGCTGCCCGTTGGCCCCGTAAGAAAAATTAAACCATAGGAAAATGATATGCCTTTTCTTATTAAAACTAGTTCCTGGGATAGAAACCCAAGTTTCTCTAAATCCAACGGGACCCTTTCTCTGTCTAAAATCCTAATAGCAACTTTTTCTCCATATATGGTAGGAATGGTAGAAATTCTTAAATCAATCATCCTATTACCCATCTTTACTGTAAACCCGCCATCTTGAGGCAGGCGTTTTTCAGCTATATTCATCTTAGAAAGAATCTTTATACGTGATATTAGCGCCAGCTGCATTGTTCTTGAAGGAGGAGCTATGTCATAAAGAACGCCGTCAATCCTATATCTTAAGCTTATTTTATCTCTTTGAGGTTCAATGTGAATATCGGAAGCACTTTCTTCTATGGCCTGTCTTATTATTAAATCAACAAGCTTAACTACAGGCGCTTCTTCTGTCTTAGCTATGAGCCTATCAAGGCTAAGCTGAACCTCGTTAGATTCAACGGTTTGCAGTCCCTCATCCTTGGTGTCATAAGAAGCCTCTATAGCTTCCTGGAAGGCCTTTTCTTTACCATAAAAGTTCTCAATAGCTTTTATTATATCGGAACGGGTACTCACTAGAGGATTAATCTCGTAACTGGTCAATTTTCTTAAATTATCTATAAGAATTAAGTCGAGAGGGTCAAAAACAGCCACGGTAAGTATATTAAGATCACGAGAAAGAGGAAGCACAAGGTTACGTATGGCAAAATCATAAGGCACTATTTCCTTTAGTTTCTCATCAGAGCGCGGTTTCAGGCGCCCCGAAGATAAACTGGCGTGAGGAATTGATAACTGTTTACTTAAAGCATAAACTATCTGTTCTTCATCTATATATCCAAGCTTAACCAGTATCTCCCCTATCTTACCCCCTTTTTTAGACTGCAAAGATATTGCTTCTTTTATCTGTTCCGCAGTGACCATGCCTTCACTGATTAGTATCTCTCCCAATTGTTTATAGACTGACATCTCTTACCTTTCAGAAAAACTATCCAGGGCGATATTAATTGCTTCATCGCGCGCAGATAAACCCTGCTCATGCGGAACCTGCATGCCGCTTAAATGGTGCGTATTGGCATCATCGTCTGTGACAATACGGGGGGTCAAGAAAACTAAAAGTTCGCGTTCTTTGTTTTGTTTATTACTATACCTGAATAAAGAACCCAAAAAGGGTATATCCCCGATAAAAGGAACTTTATCTTTTGTCTCTGTATCATCCTGCCGTATCAGGCCTCCTATAAGAAGAGTCTGGCCGTCTTTCAGGCGTATAACCGACCGCGCACCTCTTTCCTCGGGATTCTTAAGGTTGCCGGAGGTCATAGGTGTTACCCTAAGTTTGGTTCCTGTGTCGGTCCTTTCGACATCATAGGTAGTAGTTGTATCTGTAATAGTCTGCGTTACGCCGATAGCTTCATCCGTAGTGATATTGACCTGCGCGGTTTCATTGGATAAAGTAAGGATTTTCGGCCTTGCTAAAAACTTGGTAGTTGTATCGGTAGACAAAAACTGGAGCACGGAAGTAAGTGAACTTAAACTTACAGAACTGGCTGTAAGACCGTCTGACAAATCCACTCCGTGTTTTTTAAACAGTTTGTCCGGAAACGGAAACGTTGTCATATATGTTCCTCCGGTAAACTGGCCGGTTAAACCGTTTGCATAATCAATACCCAGCTTATCAACTAGATTCTTTGAAACATCAAGCATTTCCACTTCAATCATAACTTTAGGCTGAGGCTTATCCAGCGCGTTTATAACATTATCAATAACAGGAAATTGAGAAGGAACATCCACAACAATAAGGGAATTGGTATAATCACTTTTTGTAACCCTGCCATTTTCTGTTAAAACTCCCTTTACAGCCTCTAAAATCCCTGAAACATCATCGCTGGTGGTGCTATCGTCGCTATTACTGCTACTTGTCTCGCTTGACATTAAATCATCGATTTCCTGCTGAAAACGTGAATACTTAAGGCGCGCGTATTTTAGATTATAGACTTTGGTTTTAAGCTCTATCTTAGGCTTTCCCATCTCCTTGACAACAAATATTCTGGCATCGGGAAAATAATCATAGCCTAAACCATTCGCTTTAAATATTATATCCATGGCGTTTTTAAGCGGAACATCTTTAAAATATAAAGTAAGTTTTCTCTCTTTGACTGCCTCCGTAGAAACAAAATTAAGGCCGCTCTGCTGGGAGAGAGCCTTGAGTACATTAACTAAGGAAGCATTTTCTAAATCCATAGATACATTGCGTTTAGTGCCGGAAATCAAATAATCTCCGTAGATATCGTCAATATCACCTCCGAGAGAAAAAACAGTAAAAGGAAACATCACCAACATTAATATAAGTATTACTCTCATTCTTCCCTCCCTCGCTTTCTTACAATCTCTTCATACATAATCCCGTTATACATAATAGAGACAATGCCTTTATCTATCTTTACTATCTTTGCGTCTTTATTTTTAAGAGTATCTCCAACTTTATAAACTTCACCGTCAATAATAGCCTGCTTGAGGTAATCACTTACAACTATACCTTCGACATTAACGTCTAAAGGCTCTTTGGAGATATTGTTTTCAATGACAGTGCTCTTTCTTGCCGCATTAGCCGGCCTTCTGAAAGGCGGTTTAAAAGGATCCCTGTAGGGCTTCTCTTGAGAGAAAACCTTGCTCTCTAACATAAAAACAAACACACAAAATATTATGAACAATCTAAATGTCATATTTCTATTTAATAATGACATAAAACACAATTATATAATGGTCGCTATTCTTCCTCCTGTCTAACTTAATGATTGTCGCCGAAGCAGCATCTTCAACAGCATGGATAAGGCTATTCAACCCTTTATAATCCGCGGTAATATCAATATTAACCTCGACCTTCTTGTAGCTTTTTCTTTCCTTAATTGTATGAGGTTTAAATGAATTGACAGTAACGCCTGAACCCTCTGCTGTACGCTCCAGAAATCTTTTAAAATCAAAGATGTCGCCGTTAAAAATCTTTGCCTCAATATCCTTTAGCTGCTTATCCATCTTTTTTAAATTACCTGCCAATACTTCTATATTCTCTATGCTCTTTTCCCTATTATTCAGCCTTTCTTCACTATCAAGATAGCCGGAATATATCTTGTTAGCCGCAAAGAGCATAACAACAATGGCCGTCAAAGATGCCAATATATTCTTATATCTTAAGATTACATCTATACCCATTCTTTACTCCAGCTTTAAAGAAAAAGTGATAGCATCATAACCTTCTATTTTTACCCGTCCCATAGAAACGAGATCAATTTTAGGAAAATAACGATGCAAGACGCTACTGCCTTTAATGGACGATATGAAATTATCTATCGCTCTTCTCCCCTCTCCTGTATCGGCTATCAGTACATATCCCGATAAAGCCAGTTTTAATTTTCCTTTACCATCTCTTTCTAAACGGAAATCAGACAGCCACAAGCCCTCTGCTAAAATATTGGGTAACTCATCTAATATTGGATACACATGATTGTACTCTGAGGAATCAATCTTCAACCTGCTTATCGTATCGTTGTTCTTCTTGATGCGTTCTTCGAGATAATTTTCTACCTCTGCTATAGGCTTATTCTTTAATGTTTCCGGCAAAACTAACTTTTCTATTCTCTTTCTCAGTATATACTCCTTAAATATTATTTTGTTATTCAGAAAAGAATAAAGGAATATGCATCCTGCCGCTCCAACAACAAGTATTACACTAATCAAAATGTAGTTAAAAGACGGGACGTAAATCTTTTTCTTTGTTTTGCCGCCAGCGAGTTCATCTTTAGATTGGAACTTAGGCTTAAAACGAAACGGCAGCACAGAAACTGTAGCCGCCGCATAAGCTTTAAAATGTTCCATACTGAGCCCCTTGGCATCAAGAATGTCATCGGAACTAATCACTTTAGATTCTATATTCGCCTTATGTTTTAATGCAGACAGCAGAGGCACATTCTCTGAACTGCAGAGTATAAACAGGCTGTTTAAATCATAATTCTTAAACTCTCTTCTAAAATACTGGATGGATATCATCATCTCCTCAACAAGCCTATCCATGGCATAACTTTTATCTTTTTCATTGTCAAATGAGCCGATAAACCTGTTAAACACAGGTAAATCGTTGTAAAAAAAAGTCATATATGATTCGCCTTCGGAGAAATCCAATACAGCAAAATTATTAACCCTCTTGGCAAACTTTAAAGATTTTATCACCCTCGCGAGAGAAATAGCCGAAGGTTCAATGTTCAAAACTGTAGCATTTGTATTAACAAAAAGTGTTTTGTATTTCTTGTATGCGGTATTTTTTATGCCAATAAATGAAAGGTCAATCTTCTTATACTTAGAAACTTTAGTATAGCTGTAATCCCATATAAGCTCCTCCATCTTGAAAGGGATATACTTTTCTATCTCGTAATTCATAGATGACTCTATCTCTTTCTTGCTTATAAGAGGCATGTCAAAACTTCTGAATATGAATTCCCTGTCTTCCAAAGAAACAAAAACTTCATTATGCTCAGAGCCCACTTCTCTTAATGCTTTATTTATTAAAGCTTCCCATAACACATCTTCCTGAAGTACTTTATCTCCCGATTCCTCCCTTAACGATGAAAGACTTAATTTAGTAAAAGCTGCTAAGCTCTTGTTTTCAATCCTGGCGGCGGATAAAAATTTCTTTCCTATATGTATTCCTATATATTCCTTTTTCATTTGTTTTTACTGCACTCACGCAGCCATTTTTCTATTTCCTTACGGTCAAAACGCCAGACTTTGCCGATTTTTATACCTGAAATCTTCTTCTTGTGGAGCCAATTGTAAATAGTCTGCTTCTGCAGGCCTAGGTATTCGGCTAATTCTTCAATATTCATCAATCTCGGAATATGCGTTCTTCTCATTATTTATAATATTAATACATTTCTATTTAAATATATCATTTATCTCATGTCAAGTATAATTTATTATAATTTACCATATTTTGCTGTATATTGTATTGATTTATTTGCCCCACTATATATTGTATAAGAAAATATCCTCTATAAATTCGAAGGGGTTTGAGATAATAAAAAGAGTAGTATTGATTAATATATTATATATTAATATAAAAAGGGAGTAATAATACAATATATAAATATTTACCTAATAATAAAGCGTAGGTGCTATTCGTTATCAATGGATTTGCACATATCTGCACCACACCTCAGATGAGCCAGGATTTCATTAACCCAAATAATGCGATTAGCATTATTTGCCCGTTTGTGCCCGCAAGGGTACCTGTGCCCGTGAGGGTATAGGGTACAGCATTTTCCCGGTTAATATCAGTAAGGTTTATAGACAAAGAAAGGATAACTTGAGAAGGGTTATTATAATGTATAATCTACGCTAACATCTATTTCATCTGTATTCCCAGGGCCTGCGTTACTAGTTCTGCTTATATCCACAGTAAATCCGCCCGGAGGATAACCGTATATGCCATTGCCAACTTTAATTGAAGAATTCCCTGCGGGAAGAATACCATTTCTTGCTTTATCAAAAGCATAAACCACTCCTGCCATAGCAGCATAATATGCGCGCATTCTTCTTATCTTATGCTCGGCAACTCTTGCCTGCTGAGACAAAAGATATGCCGTAGCAAGGCAAAGAAAAGTAATAATAACTACAATGCCCATAACTATTACCAATACAATGCTTTTTTTTCTATCGAAGGCGTATTTTGTAATCATCTCCGTCCTTTTTCAACAAAACGTGCCCTTCTCTTGCTAACCACCCCAAACTCATACATATTATATCTTTAGGTCTCTTTATTTCTTTGATTAGTTCGTCAAAAGAAACTTCTCCCAGTTTCTCCAATGAATTCCATATTTCCCCCGCAACTATGCCTATCTCAGTAATCATACATTAATCTGTTATACAGTTTATATTTTGAAATATTTTATCACGCATTAAGGAACTTTGTCCAGAGGTTTTTTCGAAGCGCCTGGGAATGGGAAGAGACATAGCATCCCCCTTCCCGGGAGGCCGCGGAAGATTAAAAGAATTACTTCCGGGGCATTTTTATTAACCGGGAAAATGCTGCACCCTAAGGGCAGGCACCTCCTTCGTCCTTCGGACTACGGCGGGCA
>MVCW01000041.1 GCA_002049895.1 Candidatus Omnitrophica bacterium 4484_171
GTGCCAAAAAGATGACGATTAACGCTAAAGATGCCGAATATCTTATATCTAAATCCTTTCACAAATAATTTTACAGGATAAATCCTGCTCCTATCCTCAGAATATACACGCCGGTAGTATCTATCAACTTTAACTTTATAGCCATAAACATAGGGACGAAAAATCTTCTTTTGAACATTTATAAAATGTAACTTAGCAGGCGGAGCCCATCTATACGCTATATCCCCGTCATCATAGCGGTAAGGAGAGAAAAAACCGGCAAAAATCGCTGTCAAATAGAGACCTCCCAGCACAAAAAGAGCGGCTACCGCCAGTTTATTATTCTTTAACCCCTTCCACATAGTTTTTCGTATTGCGTACCGCGTCGTGCGTCCCGCGTACTAAGAGCAGGAATCCTTAGAATCTATAATTCATATTGTACGCGTTACTAAATGTTATTCGCTAAACGCTATACGCTATTCGCTATCAATACCTAATACGGGGATCAGAGAAAGCAAGAAGAATATCGGCAATTAAATTGCCGGCAATAAGCAATACCCCGCTAATTATCACTGAGCCCATAACAAGGTATAAGTCCTGTTTTCTAACCGCTTCAAGAGCAACCTGTCCCAGTCCCGGCCAGCCGACAATAATTTCCGTTAAAGCCGCTCCGCTTAAAAGCGAAGAGAACTGGTACCCAAAAATAGTAATCATCGGATTCAAGGCGTTCTTAAGAGCGTGCACATAGAGAATTCTTGTGTTGCTTATTCCGCGCGCCTTAGCCGCTAGAATATAAGCAGAACCAAGCACCTCGAGCATATTCGCGCGCATTATCCTCTGCAATGATGCGATACTCGCAAAAGAAAGAGCAATAGTGGGAATAACAAGGTGCTTCGCGATATCCAGAATTTTACCCAGAGCAGACAGCTCATAAAATCTTAATGAACGCATTCCTCCTAAAGGGAGTAATCCACTAATATAAGCAAAATACAGAAATACCATCGCGAGCAAGAACGAAGGCGAAGAAATGCCTAAATACGAAAACAAGGATATAAAACGGTCAATGAATTTATTCTTGTGCAAAGAGGCAATTATCCCAAGCGGTATAACAAAAATCCAGGTGAAAACAATGGCTGAAAGAGACAAAATAATAGTATTTTTGGCACGGGAAGCAATAACATTTTTAACCTCGGCTTTATAAGAGAAGGAGTATCCTAAATCTCCCTTAAGTATATTCTTCAACCATATAAGATATTGGTTAAGGAGAGGCTCGTTAAGATGAAATTTCTCCTCATAAAGCTTTATTGCCTGCCGTGATACCTGAGGGTTTGATTTAAGTTCGCTTAAGAAATCCCCCGGCGCGATATGAATAAATAAAAAAGTCATAAAAGTGACTCCTAAAAGAAGGGGAATAGAATAGCCTAATCTTTTTAAAGCATAGATAATCATTTTTTTGCCTTATCTAAAACATACACACGCTCAATTTCCGAAAAAGCCCCTCCGTAAACCGTAGGAAAAAGATTGCCAAAGCGGTTACGCACAGCATATATGGAATAACCCTGCACAGTATAAATAAACGGCAAATTATCCGATACAATATACTGCCATTCGTTGAATAGCTCTTTGCGCTTTGCCATATCGAGGGTCTTTGCGCTTTTATTAAAAATATCATCTATCTTTAGTTCATAGTCATCCAATGCCTTCTTCGTAGGATTCCATGCGTGCAAATCTCCTTTATAAGACCACACATTTTTACCAAAGTAAGGCTCGATTCCCCCTGTAAGGCCTATTATAACCGCCTCCCAGTCAAAAGTAGCAGTCAGTTTAGTGACAAGATTATTAAAATCGAGAGGCATAAAATTAACTTTAAAGCCCAGGCTTCCTAAATCTTCTTTTATTAAAACAGCAATGGTTATTCTTTCAGGACTGTTTGCGTTAGTGAATAAATTAATCTCTAATTTATTGCCATGTTTATCCTCTAAAACGCCGTCGGAATCAGCATCCCTGAAACCTAAACTATAAAGGATATCTTTGGCTTTGGCGGGGTCATAGAGGTACTTTATAACATTATCGCTATAAAACAGTGTATTCGCGGGGCTTAATGGAGAATACTGAGGGACTCCTAAACCGTTCATAACTATTTCTATTATTTTCCTGCGGTTAACCGCGAAACTAACCGCTTTCCTGAAACGCTTATCGCGGAACCATCTTAATTTATAGGGCTCAACATAATGTTTCTTAGTGCGCGGATTAATAGCAGGGTTTTCGTTAAAAACTAAAAAGTTTGAACCAAAAGCTATGCCGGCATTGTATATTGTAAAATCTTTATTCTTACGCGGGCCCAATATTGCCAAATCCTGCGGCCTTAAAGAGTAGTAATCTAATTCTCCTTCAAGAAATTTAAGGAGCGCGGTCTCCGGATTAGGCAGTATAATAAAAATAATCTCATCAAGATATGGAAAGTTATTACCACAGGCATCTTTCTTCCAATAGTAAGGATTTCGTTCCAAAACTACTCTTTCGCCGGCAAGGTACTTCTTTAACCTGAAAGGCCCTGTTCCGACAATATCCTCCGGTTTAGAATCAAGCCCCATACTAAAGGTAAATTTATCTTTAGACACTAAAGACAAATATTTATGGCGGGGCAGTATATCCTGAGAAAGCGCCCTCAAGAATGGAGAGAATACGGAAGGGAGAATGAATTCAACTGTATAATCATCAACCGCCTTAATTTTTATTTTTTTGCCTTCAATAGTAAATATATCCCTTGTGCCCGTGGGTATTTTGGGATTATAAATAATATTGTTAAATGTGAATGTAACGTCACCGGCGGTAAATTTATGCCCGTCACTCCAGTAAACATCCTTTCTTAAATGGAAAATCCACCTTCTGCCATCCTGATTCTGCCAACTTTTGGCTAAATTAGGAATAACTTTTAACGTGCGGGGATCTACGCGTGTCAAGCCTTCAAATAGATATGAAGTAATCTGGGTGGTAGAGGTCTCCTTGGCTACAATGGGATTGAATGACTTGGGGTCGCTTGTTGCGTATAAAATTAACGACCCTCCGGGCCTGCCACAATCAAATTTATAATTACCGGAGGGTTTCTGCCATACCTGAGCAGCAATGCTAATCTGGGTTGTTAAAAGAAGAACGATAAAAAGAAGTGATTTACTTATGGGCCCCCTCATTTTCCTTAGGGGTTTTAGAAAGGTTATCTTTGCTCTGAACAGGCACGGAGTCTTTATTAACCTTCATCTTACTTTCTGAAGCAGTTTTGGCAAGAGAAGCCTTATTCAGCAATGAATTACTCATATTCTTAGAAAGATACGCCAGTGTTATTGAAGTAATAAAAAAAAGTACAAAAAGAAAAGCGGTTGCCTTAACGAAAAAAGCGTTCGTCTTTGTGCCGAATATAGACTCAACTCCTCCTAAAGCTTCAATAAGACCGCTGCTCCTTCCTCTCTGGATAAGGACTATGCCTATAAGGGCGATAACCACTATGATATGTATCGTTAATACAAAGTTATACATAATATCATATTGAGTTTTTTACAATCTCTACAAAACTTTCTACTTTCAATGATGCTCCGCCTACCAAACCGCCGTCAATATCCTCTTCCTTCATAAGCTCTCGTATATTAGCGGGTTTCACGCTTCCTCCGTAAAGAATCCGCAATAAGCGCGCGCATTCCGAAGATATTTTATCACTAATCCATCCTCTTATAAACTCATGAATTTCCTGAGCCTGATGCGGCGCTGCGGTTTTACCCGTACCAATAGCCCATACCGGCTCATAAGCAATGATTATCTTCTTTGCTTCCTCTTCACTTAAATTGCCCACGCCTCCTTCAAGCTGTCCGGTGATTACTTTTATAGTCAAATCGCTCTCGCGTTCTTCTAATGTCTCACCTACACACACAATAGGAGTGAGCCCTCCCAAAAGGGCAGCTTTTATCCTTCTATTTACCGTCTCGTCACTTTCGCCAAAATATTTTCTTCTCTCCGAATGTCCAATAATTGCGAATTTACACCCGCAGTCTTTGAGCATAATACTTGAAATCTCGCCGGTGTATGCACCCTCTTTTTCCCATGCTATATTTTGAGCCCCCAATTTTATATTGGTATCCATGATAACCTCGGACACACTGCTTAAAGCGGTAAAAGGAGGGCACAACAAAATATCAGCTTTATTAAAATCAACCAGCTCTCTTTTTATGCCGTTAGCTAGATTGATAGCGTCGGATATTGTTGTATGCATTTTCCAGTTTCCGGCAATAAACGGTTTCCTCATTTTGCCTCCTTTCCTTTAAACACAGATTATCACAGAAGGATATGCAGATGATCACAGACGATATCTGTGCTCATCTGTTTTCAATCTGCGCTAATCTGTGTTGACGCGAAGCGTCTGCGTTAATCTGTATATTCGCGTAAACGAATGTCTGTGATTATCTGCGTTTATCCGGTATAGCAGCAATCCCGGGAAGTTCTTTACCTTCTAAAAACTCTAAAGATGCTCCGCCACCGGTGGAAACATGAGTCAATTTATCCACTACACCGAATTTCTTTGCCGCGGCCGCGCTGTCACCGCCGCCTACTATAACTACCACATCTTTTAGTTCTGCAAGAAAAAGCGCCAGTTCTTTCGTCCCCCTAGCGTAGTTATCATTTTCAAAGATTCCCAGCGGTCCGTTCCAAAGAATTGTTTTCGCACCTTCCAATTCTTTCTTATACAAATCTATAGTTTCGGGGCCTATATCAACTCCCATAAATCCCTGGGGAATAGATTCAACAACCTTTTTGCCCGCAGGGTTATCCAGAGCATCAACAACAAGATGGTCAATAGGCAATAATATTTTAACAGACCGTGATTCTGCGTCTTTCAAAATATCTGCCGCCAAATCAACTTTATCGGATTCAAGGCGCGATGAGCCGATACTTTCTCCCTTACTCTTTAAGAAAGTATAGGCCATTGCTCCGCCAATGATTATTTTATCGGCTTTTGTAAGTAAATTTCTAACTACGCCTATTTTGTCAGACACTTTGGCTCCCCCCAGTATAACCACATAGGGTTTTTTGGGATTTAGCGCTTCGGCTAAATATCTAATCTCTTTTTCTATCAAGAACCCTATACACGAAGGTAAAAACTTAGCGATAACTGTAGTCGACGCATGCGCGCGGTGCGCCGTGCCAAAAGCATCATTAACGTATATATCCGCCAAAGACGCAAGTTCGCGGGCAAACTCTTCGTCTCCTGCTTTTTCCTGGAGATGAAACCTTAAATTCTCAAGCAGGATTACCCTTTTATTCGTAGAAGCAACTCTCTTTTTGACCTCGTCTCCTATACAATCATCAAGTTTTTCTACATCTTCGCCAAGAAGTTCAGATAACCTCTTAGCTGCGGGAGTAAGCCTTAAGCCGTCTACGACTTTTCCTTTTGGCCTTCCCAGATGACTCATAAGGATAAGCTTGTCAGCTCCGTTATCTAAAATATATTTCACTGTATCGAGGCTTGCCTTTATGCGCGCATCGTCAGTAATTCTCCCATCGTCAAGAGGAACATTATAATCAACCCGCGCAATCACCTTTTTTGCCTTAAAATCCATATCTTTTATGGTAACTTTATTATTCATATATCCCTACCTTTATATGCCACACACTACCGTATGTGGCATATCCATAAATATCCGCTACCCCCCCACACAGAAGTACGCAATCTCTATATGTTTATATCGTTTTTGTTATACAACTAAATCTTACAATCCTTTAGAAGCAATATATTCAATAAGGTCTGCCACTCTCGTCGAATAAGCCCATTCGTTATCATACCATCCTAAAACTTTAACAAGATTACCCTCAACAACTCTCGTTAAATCGGCATCGAATATCGAAGAGAAAGAATTACCTACAAAATCCTTTGATACCAGAGGAGCTTCGGAATACTGAAGTATTCCTTTTAGATAACTTTGGGAAGCATCTTTGAACAAAGCTTTTACTTCATCAACACTCGTGGATTTCTCAACATTAACAACAAGATCTGTTATAGACACTGTAGGGGTAGGAACTCTTATCGCGATACCGTCAAGTTTACCTTTCATTTCCGGTATAACGGAACCGATTGCTTTTGCCGCTCCGGTAGTGGTAGGAATCATTGAAACCGCTGCCGCGCGTGAACGCCGTAAATCTTTATGGGGCAAATCAAGAATCTTTTGGTCATTGGTATAAGAATGAACCGTTGTCATAACACCCCGCGTAATCTTAAGGTTATCATGAAGAACCTTAACAAGAGGAGCTAAACAGTTGGTGGTACAGGATGCATTGGAAATAATTTCGTGTGTTTTGGGGTCATATTTCTTCTCATTTACACCAATAACTACAGTAATATCCTCGCCCTTAGCAGGAGCGGATATGATTACTTTTTTCGCTCCTCCCTTTAAATGAAGAGCGGCCTTTTCTCTGTCTCTAAATATTCCTGTTGATTCAACGACAATTTCCACACCTAAGTCTTTCCATGGAATAAGCTCAGGCGATTTTGCATTTATGACCTTTATCTCCTTATTCCCTATGGTGATAGCCCCCTCTTTGCCTTGAATTTCAGCATCAAGTATGCCATAGTTAGAGTCGTGCTTTAAAAGATGCGCCAGCACCTTCGTAGGAACAGGTAAGTCGTTAACAGCGACGATATCGATATCGTCTCTTTCCAGGGCCGCCCTAAAAACAAGCCTGCCAATCCTTCCAAAACCGTTGATACCAACTTTGACTGCCATTTAAAACCTCCTTGTTTTTAACGCTAATGTTCGCTAATATTTATTCGCGACAATTCGCGTTTTAAGCTTCTCTTAAATACTTTGCCGCCACCTCCGGCGGAGTAAAAACGATATAGAAACCGCTGCCCCATTCAAACCCCGCTACCCGGGTAAGCTTAGGCATTATCTCTATGTGCCAGTGATAACCAACATGAAAATCTGTATTAACGGGCGAAGTATGAATAATATAATTATATGGATGTTCGCCCAAAACTTTCTTTAATCTGCCGATAACCTCTTTCATAACTTTAGATAGAGCCGCTATCTCCTCATCCGTAATTGCGCCGAAATCAATAAGGTGTTTTTTGGGAATTATCCATACTTCAAAAGAAAACCTGCTTGATAAAGGACAAAATGCTAAAAAATTATCAGTTTCAAGCACAACTCTTTTTTCTACATCCAATTCATATTCCATAATGTCGCAAAAAATACAGCGTCCTCTAAATTCGTAATAGTGACGCGACCCTTTTACTTCGTCCTTAACGTTCTTAGGCACCATAGGAAGAGCAATAAGCTGAGAATGGTTATGCTCCAAAGAAGCCCCGGCCTGAGCCCCAACATTTTTAAAAATAAGAATATATTTAAAACGCCTGTCTTTGCGTAAATCAAGGCTGCGCGAACGGTAAGTTTTGATTATATATTCTACCTGTTTGTCATCCAGGTCTGAAAGCCCCTTAAAATGGTCAGGGCTGTCAATAATAACTTCGTGAGCGCCGACTCCGTTGGAAATATCATAAAGCCCAACCCCGCTTTTATCCAAATCCCCTTCTATCATAAGAGCAGGAAACTTATTAGGCACGACTCTCACCCTCCACCCCGGCGTATTAGGAGCACGTTTGTCTTCGCTTATAGCTTCTATCTCAGGAGGCGTAAGGTGTTCATGTCCATAACAAAAAGGGCATTTATCCTTGCCTTTCCATTCAAAAGGCTTAACATGAAAATCCGCGGGCAGAGCGGGACTTTCCGTATTTATAACCACCCATCTTCCGACAATAGGGTCTCTTCTTAATTCAGGCATCTCTTTATTACACAGATTAGCACAGATTTACAACAGATTAACACAGAAAAAAGGTCACAATGTCATACCCTGACGGGCACAGGCAAAGTCACCCTTACGAAGGAGCACAATCTAGAAGATGATAAAGAAGAAAATCTCCATAACTTTTTCTAACTTGTGACCTGGTATCTTTGTGACTTGGTGTATCTGCGGTCATCTGTATATCCTTCTGTGTTAATCTGTGTTTTCAAGCTTCTCTCAAATACTTTGCTGTTTCTTCCGGCAGCGAAGGGCATATATAAAAACCCGTTCCCCATTCAAAACCGGCAACCTGGGTAAGGCGCGGTATAATTTCTATATGCCAGTGATAATCATCGTCAATCGTTGACCAATAGTTGCTATGCGGCCTTCTAAAAGGCGCGGTATGGATAATATAATTGTAAGGCGGGTCGTTGAGCGTTTTTTTTAAACGCACAAGGACTTTTTTAATCACACCCGCAAGAGAATAAAGAGAATCGTAATTTATCTTATGAAAATCCGGAGAATGTTCTTTGGGTAAAATCCACACCTCAAAAGGAAACCTCGGGGCAAAAGGAACAAGAGCAATAAACCCATTTTCATCTAAAACCAGGCGCTCTTTCTGCTCCATTTCCTGGTGTATCATGTCACAAAAAACACAACGCTCACGGTAATCGAAATAGAACTTTGCGCCTTCCAGTTCTTCTTTCACTCTCTTTAAATTAACGGGGGTAGCGATAATCTGAGAACGCGAATGTTTTATCCTTCCTCCGCCTGCGGCCCACCCGTAATTCTTAAAAATTAATACATATTTCATCCTATCGTCTTTCTCTATAGCTTTTATCCTCTCGCAATACGCGTATAAAACATCTTTTATGTTATCAACCTCTAAATCAGCCATATTGCCTGTATGGCTGGGGGTTTCAATAACAACCTCATGCCTGCCTATGCCATTCATCAAGTCATAAGGGCCTCTTCCTTTTTTCCAGTTCTTTTCTTCCTCTTTTAAGAATGGCTTCACACTCGGCACAACCCTCACCCGCCAGTTGCCGTTATTATCCTTAACCGAAAGTACCTCTCCCGGCGTAAGATTCTCCTTTCCTGCGCAAAAAGGACATTCTTTCTCCGGCGGAGAAGAAGCTATGACCTTAAAATCTTTAGGCCTTTTCGCCCTTTCTGTGGCAATAATCACCCATCTTCCAATTATAGGATCTTTTCTTAACTGCGGCATAGTTTTATTTATTAAGTATCTATTATAGCAATTTTTATTTAAATTGCAAGGAAATGATGCCTGGAGTCTGTGTCAAGTTTTAG
>MVCW01000042.1 GCA_002049895.1 Candidatus Omnitrophica bacterium 4484_171
CATTGGTAACTGATTGCCCCGTGAAATTCGCTTCGCTCATTAACGGGGCTTAATTCGACTACAGGTTTTTCTTCGCTAACGCTTAGAAAAACCTAAGTCTCATTGGTAACTGATTGCCCCGTGAAATTCGCTTCGCTCATTAACGGGGCTTAATTCGACTACAGGTTTTTCTTCGCTAACGCTTAGAAAAACCTAAGTCTCATTAAGGAAACAACTGCAGAATAATTTCTTTTATCAGGGAAAATCCGTTTTTTGTACCGTTTATAATAACAGTTTTTAAAGAATAATCGTAACCTATAAGAAGATACACCCCGAACAGAAAAAGGATAAATATATAAATCATAGTCATGCTAAGAAAGTAGTTTATGAAACCTGTAAAACTTGCGCTTTTAGTTTCACGGGCGGCAAAAACAAGATGTGCGGCGAAAGAAAAACTTCCCAGGAATAAGAACATATTCCTATTGAAAGATATATTGAACATCTTCGGAAAAATAAAATAGCCTACAAGCAAAATAATAAGAATGGACGGAATAACCAAATTCAAGAATGTGCCCCTGAAGAAAAAATGCTGCACTTTTTCATAAGCATTGTTGAGGTCGACAATAAAAGTATAAAAGATAAAAGGGAAAGAAAGCCCGAGAAAAAGCACCCAAATTTTAATCGCATCGTTAAGCCTGAATGTTTTTACCAATTCTTTGGTGAGTGAGTATGAAAAACAGAAGAATATTAGAAATAGAAATAAATTTATAAAAGCTATTATATAATTACTTCTTAATTCTCTCTTCTCCATCAAAATATCTCCTTAGAACTTTGGGTATTTCGACGGTGCCGTCTTTTTGCTGGTAATTCTCAAGTATTGCTATTATTAATCTTGCCAGGGCTACGCCTGAACCATTAAGCGTATGGACAAAATTAAGCCTGCCGGTCTTTTTATCTTTGTATTTTATACTTCCGCGGCGTGCCTGAAAATCTTCAAAATTGGAACAGCTTGAAACCTCAAGCCACTTATTGATTCCAGGAGCATAAATCTCTATATCATAACATTTAGCAGCAGCAAAGCTTAAATCTCCCTCAGCCAGCATAACCACTCTGTAGGGTATCTGGAGACGCTCTATGATACTGCAGGCATCGGCCAGCAAACTCTCAAGCTCATCGTAAGAACCTTGAGGCTTAACAATCTTAACAAGTTCTACCTTGTCAAACTGATGAACCCTCACCAATCCTCTCGTACCCTTCCCGTATGAACCGGCTTCTCTTCTAAAACAAGCCGTATAGCCCACATAGGAAACAGGAAGGTTGTCCTCATCTATAACTTCGCTGCGATGCATATTTGTTATAGGAACTTCTGCCGTCGGTATAAGAAAATAATCCTCGTCTTTTAGCCTGTACATATCATCTTCCAGTTTAGGAAGCTGTCCTGTTGCTGTCATTGAAGCTCTATTGACAATATAAGGAGGCCATATCTCAATATAATTATGCTCTTTCGTGTGGACATCAAGCATGAAGTTTATGAGTGCGCGCACCAGGAAAGCTCCTTTTGCTTTGAAAAGAGAAAAGTTTGCGCCGCATATTTTAGATGCTCTTTTAAAATCAATTATACCCAGATAATCCGAGATATCTATATGGGTTGCGGGCTTAAAACCGAAATTCCTAAACTCCCCCCGCTCCTTTACTATCTTATTATTGGAAACGCCGCCTTTAGGGACAGAAAAGTGAGGTATATTCGGTATTCTTAAAATATCCCTATCAAAATTATTTTTTATATCTTTGAAACCTTTCTCCAGATTATCAAGCTCGTTAGAAATCTCCCTCATTTTTTCTATCTTTGGGCCGGCGTTGCCTTTATCTTTGATAATGTTTTTTACTTCATCGTTAGCTACATTCTTTCTGTTCCTTAGTTCATCTATTTTCTTTATTAGAGCTCTTCTTTCATCATCGAGAGACAAAAACTTATCCAAATCAAAATCAACATTTTTAGCAGCCA
Source organism: Candidatus Omnitrophica bacterium 4484_171 (assembly GCA_002049895.1). Lineage (GTDB taxonomy): Bacteria > Omnitrophota > Gorgyraeia > Duberdicusellales > 4484-171 > 4484-171. The sequence continues at coordinate 1,985 of MVCW01000042.1, forward strand.
ATGCGTTCTTAACAATATCGGGGTTCTCTCTTATGAATTTAATATCCAACATCGCCCTATTTTTACCGTACAGCCATTAGATTATTTATACATACAAGGATAGATAAGAAATTATCAGGTAATTATCTGAAATTACGGACTATAAAGAGCCATATTCTCGATTAAGCCGTCATTGAGCATCCTTACAAAAATACCGGCTATAGACTCATCCCACTGAGAACCTGCCCCGGCATTGAATATAGAAATTATTCTCTCTTTGGGAAGCCTCTCCCTGTAAGGCCGTTTTGTCGACATAGCGTCAAAACAATCCGCAACCGCGATTATACGTGCCTCAAGAGGTATATCTTCGCCGCTTAATCCATCAGGATACCCTTTTCCATCGTAACGCTCATGATGATGGCGAATTACCGGCAGAATAGGCTGTAAAGATAAAAGAGGAGAACAAATTTTCTCGCTTATTACCGGATGCATCTTAATATAGCTATACTCCTCTTCTGTAAGGGCTCCGGGCTTATTGAGAATGGCTTCGGGGATGCCAATCTTACCGACATCGTGAAGCTTAGCCGCTTTCTCAAGCATCCTTATTTTCTCCTTTGACAAAGACATATTAACAGCGATAGCTTTAGATATCTTTGTGACCCTCTCACTATGGCCTTTAGTATAAGTATCTTTGGAATCAATAATCTTTACAAAACCATAAAAAGCATCTTCTATATGCTCAACCTGAAAACTTAAAGACTTCACTCTTGCAAAGGAACGAACAGCTATCAAGACTTCTTCCCCTGCCCCCGATACCCCCAATAAACAATCAACGCCCGCCTTAAGAGCCTTCTGCTTAATGCTGTTATCCTGAGGATTAAATAATACGATAAAAGGAATAAGGTTCGTCGCATCATTGTTCTTAAATGCCGAGGAAACTCCGGTAAGGTCTATATCGGGCGAAGACGAATTTATAACAGCAACATCAATATTTATCTCTTCAGCTTTTCTTACTGCTTCATCAGTATTAAAAGCAGAAAATACCAAAAAACCGTCTTTCGCAAGAAATTCATCAATAGAACGTATCGTCTCAATATTGCTGTCGACAATTAAAACTTTCTTCCCATCAGACATTTATGCCTCCTGTATTTACTAAAAACGCTTTCGGGATGTTTAATATTTGCGAGTTTGATTTAACCGGACAATCACCCCATAGAACGTTTATCCCGTTAGAGATAAGATGCCACCCCATACCATTACCTGCGGCGGGCTGCGGAGCAGGCAGGCGTCTGACAGCTGTCTTCGTCCCGTTAGAAATCGCAGACGCTGTCTGCGTCTTATTTCTAACGGGATTCGGCAGCCGGACTCTAACGGGATTTACTGCCGCAGCAAACACTTTAGAATTTCCCACAAAGAATGAATAGCTTAGAATACCATTTTAGTATAAAATATGCAAGAATTTTCTAGCTGTTTTGAGCCTGTTTTATAAATATTCTTTAGAGAAATTAATGATTATCCCTAATTTAGTTTAACCGGAAAAATGCTGTACCCTATACCCTCACGGGCACAAGCACCCTCACGGGCACAGGCACCCTTGCGGGCGCAGGCACCCTTGCGGGCGCAGGCGGGCAAATAATGCTAATTGCATTATTTGGGTTAAGCAACTTTTAATTGGGTAATAATAAAAATAACCCCCATCAATACAAGATAGAAGAAAGAGAAGTTTCTTAAATAAATCCTAAAATTATTCCATATAAAAAGGATTTTTCTTATCCCAAGGAATAATATAAAGATAAGAATGGTAACCGGGAGGATAGAAAAAAGAGAAAACATAAAAAAAGCTAATACTTTAATACTGAATTGCACCGGATATCCCCACAGATAGACCAGAAAACCCGTAGCCTCTATACCGCAGGGAAACCCCAGGATTAAGCCCCATACTCCATAAAGAATAAAAACATTGCCAGTTTTTATTTTATTAAAAATATGTCCTTTGTGCCCGCAGGAAACATTTCTTAGAACGATTATGCCAAAAATAATCATTATAATTCCGTTCAGCGCCAGCATAAAACGTACAGACAATATTTTAGAAAGAATATCGAAAATATAACTGCCTCCCAACGCATATAAAAATATTGATAACAACCTGAAAACATTGAATATTACCGCCGGCATAATTGTCCCGGCAGGTTTATCCTGGCAAACTACTAAAGACAATCCCAAAGGAACCAGGCATACCGGACACCCCATCAAACCGAAGAGAACCCCCAGGATAACAGTGTTGATAATAAAAGAATGGGCGGAGAAGTCTGCGGATAAAGACAGGAATGGATAAGAGCGGCTAAACTGGAAATAAATAAGAATCACAGCAAACATAAGCGGGTATATAAGCTGGCGGATTCTCATCATTTTAGCGTTAACTTTACGGTAACTTTGCCGGGCAGCAAGCGTAGGATATTATCTTTTAGAGACATTGCCCTATATTTAAAATATTCACTCAAGAACTCTTTCTCTGAAATACCCCTGGAATCCACATTATTTTCCATGCCCAAGCCTAAGAAAAATATGTCATCCAGAGAATAATCCTTATCTTTTAGTTCAATCAAATCTTCAAAAAGATACCACTTACTGCCTATTTTAAATGATATTCTCACACCGCCTTTGCGCCAATACGGGAAATGCATCCGTAACAAAATGTTAGCGAAATCATCCAAACTATAAGAAGTGACGATAAAAGAACGGGAGTTAATAAACCCCCTAAAAATATGGTTATGCCACCCCGGAAAACGCACAAGAAATTTTCTGTAATCAAAACTTATCAGGTTATAAAACCTGCCGTTTCTTTTGTTAATGGCCCCTTCCAAATATATACTCTTATTTTTTATTTGCGGGTAAGGTGTTGATATATAAAGAACATCTATTATTTTTATGCTAAAGAACACTACCAGGAAGAAAATAATCGCTATTTCCGGAATAAATAATATTTTCTTACTGAGCCTTCTCATTAAATCAGGCGGGGAAAAAGTTATTCAATACCTGAGAATGGATTATGCCGTTTGAAGCAATGTATCCTATCGTCTTCGGAGTAGGAGGTTTTCCTTTTAAATCACTGAATCTTCCTCCTGCTTCTCTGACAATAGCTACCCCTCCGGCAAAATCCCAGGGACGGTCATGAAATTCTATGGCAAAATCCAGTTTACCTTCCGCTACATAAGTAAGCGTGCGCACAGAAGAACCAAACATCCTTATGTTAAATACATCAACAGAAACTCTGTTTAAAACATCAAGAGTCCTTTTGGGATTATAGCGTATACTGGAGTCAAAGGATATAGAACAGTCTTCAAGACTGCTACGCTCCGATGTATGAATGGGGCTGCTGTTTTTATAAGCCCCTGACCCTGATTCCGCTGAATACAACTCATCGTCTTTTGGCATGTAAATAACACCTGCGACAAACTCATTGTTATGAACAATACCGATAGAAACTCCGAATATGTCAATTCCGCGTATGAAATTGTGTGTCCCGTCAAGCGGGTCGATTATCCAGAGCCACTCATTGTCCAACTCTTTCCTTTCTTTTTCTTCCCCCAATATACCGTGCGCGGGGTATTTAGTTTTTATTCTGCCCGCTATCATTTCCTCGGCTTTTCTGTCTAACTCGGTGGCAAGATTTCTATCTCCTTTAGTATATATTTCTTTTACTTTACCAAAGTTATCAAAAAGAAACTTCCCCGCCTCACGAGCCGCCTCAATTGCAAGATTAATCATATTGCCTCCTATTCTTTAAGCTACAAGCCTCAAGCTGCAGTATGTGCAGCTGGCAGCCTGTAACCAGTTTTGAATTTCATAATCTTATTATACGGAGAAAACAGAGATAACCAAGATTTTTTTACAGGGTTATGTTTAGCATCCCGGATGAAACTCTGCGTCATACTCACCCAGAATGGCCCCGTACGGTTTATTTAATGAGTGGCGGATGCGATCTCGAAAAAATATTCCTGCTTTTATCGAAAGCGGATAAAAAAACCCTGCACCGCGTATGGTGCAGGGTTTTGAGTTCAACAGGGGAAAGAATTAGTATGCAGGATACCCGCCTGGCATACCGCCGCCAGCAGGAGGCATTCCAGCGCCTTTATCTTCCTTCTCAGGCTTGTCAGCGATAACCGCCTCTGTAGTTATTAAAAGCGAAGAAATAGAAGCGGCATTCTGGAGTGCCGTTCTTGCTACCTTTGTAGGATCTATAACCCCAGCCTGAAACATATCCACAATCTTATTATTGGCCGCATCAAACCCTACGTTGACTTTCTCGTTCTTCACCTTTTCTATAACCACAGAACCCTCAAAGCCGGCATTAATAACCAACTGGCGAAGAGGTTCCTCTACCGCTCTTTTTATAATATTCGCGCCTATTGCCTCATCTCCTTCCAGTTTAATCTTCTCAAGGGCAGGCAGACTTCTCAATATGCCTATTTCCCCTCCGGGAATAATACCCTCTTCAACCGCAGCCCTCGTCGCGTGAAGCGCATCTTCAACTCTTGCTTTTTTCTCTTTCATTTCCGTCTCGGTAGCCGCTCCGACATTTATAACCGCGACACCGCCGGCTAACTTTGCAAGCCTTTCCTGGAGTTTCTCTCTATCATAATCAGAATCTGTATCCTCTATCTGCCTTTTAATCTGATTAATTCTTCCCTGTATGCTGTCAGTCTTGCCCGCTCCCTCAACTATAGTAGTATTTTCCTTGTCTATCCTTATGCGTTTAGCTCTTCCTAAATCATCCAGGTCAATGCTCTCAAGCTTTATGCCAAGGTCTTCAGTTATAGCTTTGCCGCCGGTAAGAATAGCAATATCTTCGAGCATTGCTTTACGCCTGTCTCCATAACCCGGAGCTTTAACCGCTGCGCAGGAAAGTGTACCTCTTATTTTATTAACAACCAAAGTAGCAAGAGCCTCTCCTTCAACATCTTCTGCTATAATCACAAGGGGCTTGCTGGCACGCGCTATCTTCTCTAAAAGAGGAAGCAAATCCTTAAGATTCGATATCTTCTTTTCAAATATTAAAATATAGGGGTCATCAAGCACACATACCATTTTTTCTGTGTCAGTAGCAAAATACGGAGAAAGATACCCCTGGTCAAACTGCATACCTTCCACTACATCTAAAGTGGTAGCCATTGACTTTGCTTCCTCAACTGTAATAACGCCGTCTTTGCCTACCTTATCCATAGCATCAGCAATGAGCTCTCCAATTTTACTATCGCTGTTTGCGGCAATGGTAGCAACCTGAGCAACCTCTTTTTTGTCTTTGACCGGCTTGGATATCTTTTTGATTTCTTCAATAACCACTTCAACCGCCTTATCAATCCCGCGCTTTAGAGCCATAGGGTTTGCTCCGGCAGCAACATTCTTTAAGCCTTCCTTGAATATGGATTCGGCCAATACAGTAGCGGTAGTTGTGCCGTCTCCGGCATTATCGGAAGTTTTCTCAGCAACCTCCTTTACAAGTTGAGCGCCTATATTTTCATAAGGCTCTTCCAGCTCTACTTCTTTCGCCACGGTAACACCGTCTTTTGTAATTGTCGGTGAACCGAACTTTTTCTCAATAACAACATTTCTCCCCTTTGGGCCCAATGTTACTTTAACTGCCCTGGCAAGTATCTCAACCCCTTTAAGGATCGAACGCCGTGCATCTTCACTAAAAATTAACTGCTTTGCCATATTAATATCACCTCCTTAATCTACAATTGCTAAGATATCTTCTTCGCGCATAATAATGTATTCTTCCCCGTCAACTGTTATACCTGTTCCTGAATACTTTCCATAAAGAACCTTATCACCTGTTTTAACACTAAGCGCAGCCACTTTGCCGTCACTGCCCTTTTTGCCTTCGCCTGCGGCGACAACTACACCTTCCTGAGGTTTCTCCTTTGCAGTATCAGGTATCACTATACCCCCTTTCGTCTTCTCCTCGCCTTCGGAAGGCTTAACCAGCACTCTGTCTCCTAAAGGTTTAATCTTCATAAAATACCACCTCCTTGTTGTTATTGATTTAATTGCTGCTTTTTTAAAATCCTAAGACAGAACCCACACCTACACTCAAGATTTCTTTAATTAGCAATCTAACCATTAGAGTGCTAACTATTTTATGTGAATAGAAGTAAATGTCAAGATTTTTTTTAATTTTTTTTGTTAATCGTAACATATTGATTTTCTGTATGTTATGAATAGATATTCTGGAATGACGCTCTTAAGGTATTTTCTTAAGCAGAAACAGGCCTTTTAATGTAAGGGTAGAATCGTAAATATATGGAAAATTAAGTTTTCTTAAAACAATGGTACTTTCTCCTCCGGTAATAATCACTTTTATGCGGAAATTCATCCTTTCCTCAAGCGCTTCCTTGTACTTACGGATAACTCCGTTTATCATTAAAGGAAAACTTTCTTGTAATCCCGCGGATATACTCTCCTGTGTATTTTTAGGTATAAAGCGATAAGTTTTCTTAACCATAAACTTCCCGGATAAAAGCTCACAAGAGTTTAATGAATCCAGATAGAGGTTTATGCCGGGAAGGATAAACCCTCCAAGGTAATTTCCCTTTTTGGAAAGAATGTCAATTGTTATAGCTGTCCCAAAGTCTATTATTATTTTAGCATCGGGGTAAATATTTTTAGCCGCGAAGGCATTCACCAGCCTGTCCTGGCCGATATCTTCCTTGTTATAACTGCTCTTAATGGGGACTTTTATATCTTTACCTATAATATAAACTTTTCTCCCCGCCTTCTTAAAATATTTAAGTACAGACGGCGCCACAGAACAAACCACAATATCCTGATTAGGATAATGTCTTAATATGCTTTTCAACCGCCCGCGGGAGAAATTCTTTTTATAAACCCTAAAGTCTTTAATGATACTTCCGTACCTTTCGATGCCAAAATGCAAAGTTGTGTTGCCGATATCAACTAAAATCATTATCTTCTCCTCTTTGTTTAACGCAGATGATCACTGATTATAAACAGATGATCGCGGATAATTAGCCCGTAGCTCATTAAATCATGCTGCGTATTGCATCGTGCGTATCGCGAAAATGTAAAGTATATGATATATATACAATACGCGATACGTTAATTTGCTATCCGCCAACGCGCCAACCCGCTAACCCGTTAAACTATTCAATCTATTTCACAACCGAAGG
>MVCW01000043.1 GCA_002049895.1 Candidatus Omnitrophica bacterium 4484_171
ATACTGTATCGTCATCTTTAAAATTTCTTCGGAATCTCTCAATATTATTTGCCTCTACATTGAAATCTATCTCTTTCAGGATTGTTTTTTTAAACTCATCTACCACTCCTACGGGGTCATAGATTCTGCTTTCCTTAATATGCTTTTCTGCCAGTTTAGCTAACCCATATAAAATCTCTAAATCAGTTGTAACCATTCTTCTTATATCGGGCCTCTGAACCTTTACAACAACTTTTTCGCCTGTTTTTAATTCCGCTGAATGCACTTCTGCTAAGGAAGCTGCTGCCGCAGGCTGGGAAGAAAAATTATTAAATATTTTATCGACAGGCTGCTTAAGCTCACTCTCAATTTGTGCTTTTACTTTCTCATATTCAACAGCAGGAACCTCATCCTGCAATTTCTCAAATTCCTTACAAAACTCTAATGGGATAAGGTCAACTCGTATGCTTAATATCTGACCCAATTTAATAAATGTAGGCCCCAGCTCCTCTAATACCTTGCGTGTTCTAACAGGGGCAGGCTGGTTGAATACATCTAACTTCTTGATAGATTTGAGCTTAACAAGTCTCCTGCCTATAATATTCTGCTCGATACGCAAACGGTCAACTATATAGCCAAAGCCGTATTTAACAAGAACCTGAAGTATCTGGCGCAGCCTCTGGATATTATGAATCTTTTGGGTAATACCTGACAGCATTAAATTTAAACTTTCTTCCTTTTTCTATCTCTTTTTAACATATCAGAAGGAAAAAGCAGATTTTATTATTCTTTATTATTTAATTTCTCTTTTAACTGCTCTATTTCAGATTTAAGCTCGTTCAGTTCCTTGCGAGTTGGTAAATCCAGCCTTTCTACCGCACCTTTAGTTATCTTCTCAATCTGAGCTTCTAATTCTTCCCTGCTCTTTTCTCCTTTCTCCAGCAATTCACTGACTAATTTTTTGCCTTCTTCCTGACTAACTTCGCCTTTTTTAATTAATTCATTCACGATTTCCTCTGCTTTCTCTTTAGTCACTGTAACCAGCCCTAAACCCAGGTTGAATGCTTTTCTTAAAAAATCCTGCATAAATCCACCTCCTTTTGGTTAATTCTATTATAAGCTAAATCGATTCATAATAACATAGGAAAATTGAAATACTCCTTACCGGCTACGGAAACCAAACAAAAACTCCTTTTGCTCCCAGAGCAATAAATAGACAGCCCAAAAAATTTCCCGCAAAGAGCAGAAAGAGACTTTCTCCTTTACTCAAATTAAGCGCATGAGTCAAAGGAATCGAGACATTTATTCCGCCGGTAAAGGGAATTGTGTTTGCCAGCACGATACCTGTTTTACCCAAACGGCTGAAAAAATGTATTAATCGCGAATTAGAGTTAATTAACCTATCCTGCAGGGATATAATTTTTTCTTTCGCTTTTCTGAGAAACTTTAATTTTAATACAGCCCCCCGGGATAAAAAATATATTAGACTCGTAAAAATCGTATCCAAAACCAATGCCAGGTCTAAAACTAAATAAACATTTAATCCCGAAGCCACACCATAAGGGATAGAGACCTTTCTGCCCAAAGTAAGGTGTATTACTACAAAAGTAAAAACAACTGCGTTAAACTTCATATTTAACTTTTCTCTTTCCCCTGCCAGAGAAACTTTAACCAATGCCATTGCTCGGGATATTCTACCATATATTTCTTAAAAAATTCAAAGAGTTTCATCGCTCCTGTCTCTAAATCCTTTTCCCTATTTTGTCTCAGTTTCATTTTTATTGGCTTTCCTATAATAATTTTGTGCCTATTATCAGGCTGTCTAATAATAACTCCGGGTAAAACAGAAGTTTTCTGCTTAGATGCAAATACTAAAGGGCTTCGCACTATACTCATTTTTCGCTCCCAGATATTAAGTTTTATCCCTTTCTTCCCGCCATTTACATCAACTGTCACAGCTACTATCTCGTTTCGTTTAAGCGCCTCCAAAATGTCTTTGACCGCGTGCTGAGAATAAATAATCTTTACCCCTTTACTCTCCCTTATAGCCTGAAATAGTTTATCAATCCTTTTATTTGCATCCTGCCAAACTACAATATTTATGGGATAGCCCTTAAGCGCCAAAAGCGACGCGGCAAATCCGCCGTTTCCCATATGAAGGCCTGCCAGTATAACTCCTTTTCCTTCCTTTAAAGCAGTATCTAAATTTTCTTGACCGACAATTTCTACAAGATTATCTATGTTCTCCTTATCCAGTTTGGGAATGCGAAAAAAATCAATTAAGCTTTTATTGAAATTCTGGAAGTTGCAGCGGATTATTTCCCCAGCCTGTTTTTGAGAAATTTTATTTTTCAATATCCTTTTTACAATCTTTACCCGTTCTTGCCTGTCTTTTCTCATTAAAAGATAGACAACATCACCAATCCTTGCGGCCATCCAGTAGCTCACCTTAAAAGGTAAGATAAGGCTTAACTTGTTATAAAGCCGGTAAACGAAATATGCTATCATCACAACACTACTTTTAAATTCTACAGAACAACAAATTTAATCCCGAGTGGGAAAATATCCGTTCAATTAAAGAAGTAAGAAAACCCAATATAGAATCCATAAGTATCAACTCCTTTATTGGGCTCTTTTGTATCATTATTAGAAAAATGCCTGAACCTGTATTCAAAACTTACTGCTTTATCCTCCTCAAAAAAATAATAAGAACCTGCGCCTGCCTGAACCTGAAAACACCACTGAGTTGCTTCTTCTCTTGTATGTTGAGTCGTATATTGAAGTCCTGTGCCTGCATCTATAAAAGGTAAAAATTTGCCAAATTTATAACCATACTTTGATAATAAACCGCAGCCGGTTTCAAAATTGGAATCAGGAGAAATAACTCCTGCCATAAAAGGCTCAACTGTAAACTCCAACAAACTTGCCTTTTTAAAAATATATTTTGAGAATTTAAATTTCTTTATTAAAGGCTTAATATCAAACCCGAGTCTTAAACCCACAGGAACCGTTACATAATCATCTTTTTCTGACAAGGTGCGGTCTCTCAGTAAACCTGCAAAAACACCAATCTCTTTTAAGCTTTCCGGCTTTTGGAAAGAAAGGGCTTTTTGCGGAATTGATAAAAATAGACATAAAATTACTAGATAACTTTTAAAAATTACCTTCATCTCTCTATCGCTCCTTTCTTTTCCGCTTCTCAGCTATATTTGCCAGTTCTTACCTCTGAAGCGGGGAACAGTCCTCTGTATTCACTTATCAATAGCCTTATAAATTCCATATCCTGTAGCAGCCGCTCCCAAAAGAGTATTTATTACCCTACAACAGCCTGTACAAAAAAAGATTAAAAAAACAGCGGTTATAATCATCAACAATCTCGTCATAATTTTTCTCCTTTCCTTTCCAAAATCATCTTTGTTCTTCCTATAAAAAATTCATCTTCTATTAATAAAGGGACTCTTTCTTCTTTTCCTATCCATATCTTTAATCTTTCAGGCTCGGTTTCTAACAAGAAAGCCTCATATCCTTTTTTAGAAATATTTATTCTCTTTTCTTTCCTCACGAATAACTTTCCTTCAAAAGTAGGCAAATTTATTTTAAAAACATCGCCTGTTTTTAAATCCCTTCTTCTCAGATAATAAAGGAAACTAATAATATTCTGGATAGGTTTAGATTTCTTTATCTCTTCTCTCAGCTTATTTCTTGAAACAATCTTTACTTTGAAATTTTTCTGGTCATAAACTTCAGATACACATCTCCTTTTAAGTAAAGTCCTGAATTCTCTTTCTACCTGCAGAGGTAAGAAATTTTGAAGGTCTGCATAAATTATATCTTCCTCTTTAAATCCTGGAAGTTTAACAAAAAAACTTATTTTTGCTACTTCCTTTTTATCTAAAAAATCTTCTCCCCAAAAAACTATCTTAACTTTTCCTATCTTTAAATCTTGATAGATTAAAGAGTAATCCAATTCTTCATAAGCATAGAGAGAGGTTGGAAAAAGTAAAATCATTAAAGTTAATAGCACTTTTTTAAACATTTAACATCCCCTTTGTTTTACCCCTGGATTTCTCAAATATTCCCTTAACCCAAATAATGCGGTTAGCATTATTTGCCCGCCTGTGCCCGCGAGGGTACCTGTGCCCGTTAGGGTAAAAGGCCGGGGTTACCTAGGGGGGAATGCTGTGTACTCTTTAGTACAGCCTCTGTTTAATGCAACCATTTAGGCTGCCGGGCATTATGAGCCCTGTTAGAGAAAGTATATCTTTTTTCTCTAACCTCTAACAGGGTGAGCATTTTGCGGTCTCAACAGCATTTTCCCGGTTAAGATATTCTCTATCCCAGATTTTTCCTGATAATTCTTTTAGCTCCCTGTCATAAGCCATCATTCCATTTTTATATTCTTCATCCTCCAATGCTTCCTGCGCCTGGGGATAAATAGGCCTGGGATGATATTCCTTTAATATACGCTCGTAATATCCCTTAAAATGGTCTCTAATCGGACAAGTCATTATGAGGTTGCCTTGCTCATAATCAGGTTTCCCGTAGGCATAATCACACTGCCATTTTCTTACCGCGCGAAAGAAATCGGATTTGAGAACAGTATTTAAGCTCCCGCCTTTTTCATAAACATCGTTTATATTATCTGCTGTATAGGGCTGAAATCCGCAGGGCGTGCAGTCGCCTCTTCCTGTTATATTAAAGTAACCTCCGCCCTGCCTGCCTGCTGATATGCAGCCTCCTACAGAAGGACCGTCATTCCAGAAATCACCGATAAAATATTCTTTCTCCCGCTCCATCTTGCGCTTCCTTTTCCTTGTGAGAAGTCTTTGCTGAGGCGTGGGCATAAGATCAAGGATATAACCTCTTCCTATGGGCATATAGTGAAACTGCCATTGGTATTTAACCTTTTGCTTTTCAAAGTAAAAATCATAGAATTCATCACTGGTTATTGTTGATATATTCTTTCTTGTAACAGTTATTGACATTCCAAATGGAACACCTGCTTCTCTTAGATTGGCAAAAGCTGCAAGTATCTTTTGATATACGCCTTTTCCTCTTCTTGCGTCTGTTTCTTCTTCAAACCCCTCCACAGATATAGCAGGAGTTATATTGCCGACTTCGGCTAATCTTTCTGCCATTTTCTCATCAATAAGAGTGCCGTTAGTATACATCAGAAAAAAAACATCATTATGCTTCCTGGCAATGTCAAACAGGTGCGGATAGAGAAGCGGTTCTCCACCTGAGAGAACCATAAAATGAGTTCCCCAGAGTTCTTTTACCTCCCTTACAATCCTATCAACCACTTCATACCTGAGTGTATCGCCCCATTCTCCTCTGCCTGAAGCTGTATAACATCCTATGCACTTTAAATTGCAGCGTTGTGTTGGACACAGAAGCACAAAAAGAGGAGGCTCATATCCCATTTCCTCCTGAAATTTCTTTTTTGGTTTAGCATCTTTTCCCAACAACATTTTCCCGATGAAAACATTGACTAAAGCATCAAAACATTTAGGAGAAATTTTACTTTCCATTGCCCGTTCCAGAGAATGTAAAAGGGCTTTGGATATGTAATACTTATCTTCAGCCTGTTTACTTCCCCGCGCCAGCGCCATTTTATGCAATCGTCTTCCTGCCTCCTTAAAAGCAATCCTTCTCAATTCAGGATTACGCAACCCCATTTTGCCTAAGGACAAAGAACTCTGTACTAATCCGGTGAGAAACTTCTTCCACAATTCGCTTTCGCTTAATTTAACCGCCTCCGACATCTTGCTCCCCTCCTTTTTTAAGAATTTTTTCTAAAATAGTTCGCCATACGAAGCATTAAGCTAAAAAAAATTAAGCCCTAAGACTATTTACCCCGTTAGAAAATTCTCTTCTAACGGGATTTATTCACGCTTTCCTAACAGTTTGAGAAATTCTCTTCAATATATCAATTAAAATCTGGCGCTCACGCTGTGTTAATTTTTCTAAAATACTTAAGATATGTCTTTGCTTCTTCTTATTTATCTCCTGAATAATCTTTAGTCCTCTCCTGGTCAAATTAATCCATACTATACGGCGGTCTTTCAAATCCTTAATCTTTTTAACAAATTGTTTTTTTACCAGGCGATTAACCAATTCTGTCATTGTGCTTAAAGCAACACCCAAACTTTTACTTAAATCAGAAACCATGCACCTTCCTTTTTTGATTAATATATTTAAGGCAAGATACTGCTGAAGAGTAATTTTAATTCCAAATAGTTTATGCGGGTCGGAAATTTGAAAATGTTCAATTAAAACCGGGAGTAAATTATCTAATTGGAAAATATATTCTTGCAATTCTTTTGTCTTCATCGCAACTCCATTAAAACCAAATAATACTTCGTATGACTAATTACTTATTAATATAGCTTTAAATATCGGTATGTCAAGGAAATTATTTTTTCACATTATTTAAGTTACCTCCTCAAGCGGCAAAACAAATGCTTTAACGCCTTCTTTCCCTAATTTTTTCCGTAATTCTTTTATTTTCTCAATAAGCTTATCTTTCTTTTCATCTTCTAAAGCAATTATCATAACCGAATTGACTGCCGGCCAGACATTGGTTCCTAAATGCGAACCGCTGGTTTTACCACAGCCTGTAGCCCTCTCCCAGCGAGTATATTCTTCTATTCCCACATCTTTTAAAATCCGCATTACTTCACTATTTATAGCAATGTTATACATAATAAAAACCATCTTCACCCCGTTAGACATAATTTCACCTCCAAAAAATATCTTAATTGCGTAATATCTCCTGCCCTCATAAACCCTCGTTAAGACATAAAATGTCTAACGGGGCTCATGTTTTTACCGCCTCTTCTTTTCTAAACGCAATGGTATAAACAACGGGCACCAGCACCAAAGTAACAAAAGTTGAAACCAAAAGCCCGCCGATTGCGGTTATTCCAAAAGGCTGCCACATCTCAGCGCCCCACCCACGAGATACTGCCAGAGGCAGCATTCCCAAAAGAGTAGTAAAAGCAGTCATAAGAACCGGCCTGAGCCTGTGTTTACCGGCTTGTTTTACCGCCTCTGTCAAAGACAAACCTCTCGCTCTTAAAATGTTAGTATAATCAACCAGAACTATGGCATTATTTACTACAACCCCCATAAGCATTATAAGAGCCATAAAAGACATTAAATTTAAACTGGTATGAGTAATAAAAAGCGCCCAGATAACACCGATAAAGGCAAAAGGGATAGAGAAAAAAATTATAAAGGGAGTTTTCAATGATTCAAATTGAGAAACCATTATCATATAGACCAGGACTATCCCCACAATAAGCAATAAAAACAAATCGCCAAACGCCTTTCTCTGTTCCTCCACTTCTCCGCCAAAATCCACTGTAATGCCGGGCGGGATGTCTAATTTCGACAGTCCTTCTTCTACATCTTTCTTTACGTCGCCCAAAGGCCTCTTGTATGTGTCACAACCCACCTTAACTATTCTTTCTCTGTTTTTCCTTTCTATCTCTACCGGGCCTTGAGCATCCTCTATTTTAGCAATATTCTTTAACTTAACTAATTTCCCTGATATGGAAGGAACCGTAATATCGCCTATATTATCCATAGTGTTTCTTTCTTTCTCTTTAAGCTGGACAAAGATATCAAAATCATCACCGGCATCTCTGAATTTGCTTGCCTCAAATCCGTAGTAGTTAGAGCGTAAAACTTGCGCGACAGCAGCCACATTCACTCCTAACCGGGCCGCCTTTTGCCTGTCCACCTTAATCCAGACTTCAAAACGGGGCTTTTTGCGCGACACTCTAATATCTACCGCGCCTTTTGTCCCCTTCATTATTTTTTTTACCTTTTCCGCCAACTCATTGGTTTCTTCCAAATCGTGGCCGATTATCTCCACCTCAATTTGTTTGCCCCCGCCCATAAGCACCTGTTTCATTGGAGTGGTGGCAATTACGGAAATCTTCTCAATGCCGGGAATTTCTTTTGTTTTCCGGCGTAAAAGATTGGCAATCTCTTTAGCCCGCCGCTTTCTCTTATCTTTAGAAACCAATTTCACTCCTGATTCTCCGACATTCGCTCCCTCATCCATACCCAAAGCCACGCCAATACCTTTTTTTGATTCTCCGACAAAGGCATAATAGTTGTCTGCTTCAGGGACAAATTTTTTATAGAATTCAGCTACTTTAAGCGCTGTCTTTTCGGACTCTTCGAGCCTGGCGTTTTCTGACAGAGAAAATCTGATATCTATATCCCCTGTATCTGTATCAGGCATAAGCTCCGTCCCGATAAACTTAATTAAGATTAAACTTGCCAGGAATACAAAGATTAAAGGGAATAAAATCTTTTTCTTATTGGACAAAGCAAAACTTAATATCCTTTCATATTTATTTTCTATGGTGTTAAATACCTTCTCTCCCCAGATAAAAAATTTTGACAGGGTTTTGTTTTTCTGACTGCCTCCTGAGGGTTTTATCCAGCGGGAACATAACATAGGAGTAAGAGTAAGGGCTATAAATAACGAACCCAGCAGCGTAATACTTATAATAGAGCCTAATTGCTTAAACATTATTCCGGCAAGCCCGGTTACAAAAATAAGCGGCAAAAACATAGCTAATGTAGTTAAGGTGGACGCGGTTATGGCTGTGCCCACTTCAGTCGCGCCAAAAACAGATGCTTCTTCGGGTTTTTCTCCGGAGTCGATATGCCTACTGATATTTTCCAGGACAACAATGGCATTATCCACCACCATCCCGATAGCAATAGCCAGACTCATCAAAGATACCACATTTATCGTCCACCCGTTTATGAAAAGAAAGATAAAAGCAATAATCAAAGAAAAGGGAATGGATAAAGAAACGATTACACTCGCCAATGCCTTTCTTAGAAAAAGCAAAGTTACCAAAACTACTAAAATACCAGCTATCATCAAGGTCCGGCTTAAATTGCGGATAGAATTAAGGATAAATTCGGAATTATCCATAGGAATGGCTATTTTTAAATCCTGCGGCAGGTTATTTTTCACATTTTTTAAGAAATCTTTTATGCGGCGGCAAACCGCAACTGTATTAG
>MVCW01000044.1 GCA_002049895.1 Candidatus Omnitrophica bacterium 4484_171
CCTACTGTTCCGCAATAAACTAAAGGATTTCCCAGGAAACGGGAATCAAAAACCACAGCTCCTGCTACTGTGGGAATACCCATCTTGTTTCCATAATCACGCACCCCCTTTACGACTCCTTTTATTATTCTTTTGGGGTGAAGAAGCCCCTGGGGAACATCATCATAAGCCATTTCCCAGGGTGAAAAACAGAAAATATCAACATTGGCAACCGGTTTCGCTCCTATACCTGTGCCTAAGACATCGCGGATTACTCCGCCTATGCCAGTCGATGCCCCGCCGTAAGGCTCAAGGGCGGAAGGATGGTTATGCGTCTCCACCTTAAAACAGATATTGTACTTATCATCAAAGCGGACCACTCCGGAATTATCATCAAATACCGAAACGCAGCCGTCTGAATTTATTCTGTGTGTTGCCTCAACAATTGTGGATTTCAAAAGATTAGTAATCTTCTCGTTCTTTACTATACTACCATCACTATCAATCTCTTTATAGTCTATTACCCCCCTGAACGTTTTGTGGGCACAATGCTCGGACCATGTCTGCGCTATTGTCTCAAGCTCACAGTCAGTGGGATTTCTGCTCTTCCCGGAGAAATAGTTCTTTATCATTTCCATTTCTCTGAGCGTCAGTGAAAGGCTGCCTTTCCTGGATATATCAACGAGTTCATCAGAAGAAGCGTTTATAATATTAACTTCCTTTATTCTGAAACTATACCGAGCGTCAATAAACTCATTGAGGCTATTAACATTGCAAACTTTATCATAATCAAGAATATGTTCTATCAGCGGATTATAAAGAATTCTCCTGCTGATATAAAGGATATCCGAATAACCCAGGCCGTCGAACTTATAATAGCGCCCGGTGCGCACTCCTTTTACATCCATAGACAAATCACCTAAGGCTTTCTCTAAAGATAGTGCCACAGGGTCGCAAACGCCTGGGTTATAAGCTATTATTATCTCTTCCGGCGATGGTTTTTCAGGAAAAAGGCCTTCACTTAATGAGTAGTCTTCTGACACAGGGTCTATCAAGAGTTTCAACGAGATGCTATGTATATTTTCCTGAGACAGGTCCGCCTCGATAAAATAAACTTTTTTCGTATATACTCTTGTGTCCTTATTTATCCCCAGTTCCCTTATTTCCTGAAGGATAACTAATGAAGGCGCGAGCTCCTTGCTATAAACATCAATTCGCCAAACCATTTTTCTTTTAACCACTCAGATTATGGGAATCAAAAAGAATTATGCGGTTTTAAAAAGATACAATTAAGACATACCAACCGACAGGGTAAAGAATTATCACTGTAATCTATTATAATCTCTGTAATCTCTTTTACATAAAACGATTATAAATCCTGTCCACATTCTTAATATAACTGTAAGGAACAAAAATCTCTTCCAGCTCACTCTTGCTTAAAAAACGCCTTATACTTTTATCTTTAAAAGCTTCATCTTTAAAATTAGAGTTTTTATTTATTACTTTAAGAGAAATATTCTGTATAATATCATAAGCTTTCATCCGTGTAATTCCCTTATCCATAAGCTTAAGCAGTGCTTTCTGCGAGAAAACAAGTCCTCTGTTTAGTTCAATATTCTTTAACATATTGCGCGTGTTAACACGTAAGTTCCTAATCACCTCTGTCATCTTCTTAAGCATATAATCAACTGTAATGGACGAATCGGGGATTATAATCCGTTCGCATGAAGAATGGGATATATCGCGTTCATGCCATAAATTTATATTTTCGTAAGCAGCAAGCATATTGCCGCGCAGCAATCTGGACAAACCGCAAATCCTTTCGCATATAATCGGATTCTGTTTATGAGGCATGGCGCTTGATCCTTTCTGTCCGCTATAAAAAGGTTCCTTTACTTCTTCCACCTCTGTACGATGCAGATGCCTTATTTCTGTAGCAAAACGCTCCAGCGTAGAACCAAGAAGAGCAATAAGCGAAAGATAATACGCAAAACGCTCACGCGAGACAACCTGCGTCGAGACACGGGAAAAACCAACCCCCATCTTCCTGCATATATACTCTTCGATTGCGGGAGAAAGGTAAACAAAAGTTCCTACAGCTCCTGATATCTTGCCTGTAGCTGCAATATCTATGCTTTCCTTAAGCAGTTTTCGCTCTCTTATTAAATCGTTGTAGAAATAAAGGAATTTAAGCCCGAAACTGTAAATCTCTGCGTGCACTCCGTGTGTACGGGCAATACATATTGTGTCCTTATACTTAATGGCTTTTTTCTTTGTCTGGATTATGAGCGCGTCTAAATCCTTTAATATTATATGTAACGAGTCTTTTATCTGCGATGCTAAAGTTGTATCTAAGAGGTCGCTTGAGGTAAGCCCGTAGTGAAGATACCTTGCATCGGCACCTATAGAAGATGATATATCCTTAAGGAAAGCAATAATATCGTGGTGAGTGCTTTTTTCTATTTTTCTTATCCTTCTAACAGAGAACGCAGCTCTCTTCCTGATTCTTTTTGAAACGCCGCGAGGTATAATTTTTCTCTTCTCCAGCGCCTCGGCCAGCAATATTTCTATTTCAAGAAAACGCCTGAACTTCTCCTCGTCATTCCAAATTCTGCCAATTTCTTCAGGAATATATCTTTTAATCATATGCTTAGTCTGAAGCGCCTATGGATAAACCAGCGGCATCTAACGAGAGCAAACAAGACAAGACAATAAATAATAACAGAATTATATATATTAGTCAACACACCGCAGAAAACGATTTTCCCATTCTGCTGCACACAATATCATTGCTATTTACGGTTTAATTCTTTTATCTTTTCTTTTATACTATTTATCCTGTCCTTGACAGGAGGATGGCTGCGCAGAAAAATCATAGTGTATTGGTTCTTATCATCTTTCTCAAGCTTACCCATAAGGCTTATACCTGCGCGAGGGTCGTAACCTGCTTTATAAGTATATTTGACCGCTAAGGAATCGGCCAAGAGTTCGTCTTTCCGCGAATACCCCAAAGACACAACATTGTAAACAATATCCACAGCTCTGTTTAACAAATCATTTTCTATGCCTTTCGATACCAGCCCCATGACAAGAGCGGCGCCCAAAGAAGCCTGAAGCCGTTTAACGGAATGCCTTGCGCAAACATGCCCTATTTCATGCCCTATGACAAAAGCAAGTTCATCTTCAGTAGTTTTTTCTACAATACCCCGGTTAAGAAAAACAAACCCTCCGGGGAGCGAAAAGGCATTCATCCCGCTGTCATCAAGTATATAGAAATGATAGCTCAGATAATTTCTGTCACACACCTGAGCAATCTTTTTACCTATACTGCGTACATAAGAAAGTTCTTTCCTGCTCTTTACAAGCTTATTCTTTTTTATAATGTCATTGGCAATGGATTTTCCTATAGCTGCTTCCTGCCGGTCATTTATAAAATAGAATTCATTTCTCTCTGTGGCAGGGTTATAAACTGTAGCGCACCCCCATATGGATACAAGCATAGACACAAGGCACAATCTCGTTAAATTTCTTATTTTATCAAAGACCGCTGCAGAAAATAATCTATTCTTCATCTAACACCTTTATCTGGTAAGGCATAGATACAATAATCTCAGGGCCGTTATATTCCCTTATCTTCCCCCAAACCTCAACCTCTTTTCCCGCATAGAAAACCTGAGGCTCAATACCTTTAACTCTAAAGAACTTAAGGCAATCATTAAAAATAATAACAGTAAAGTCCGTTTTATAATCTCTTCCAAAATTTAAGTATACTACTTTTCTGGATTTATACGTATTTAATACTCTTCCTCTAACCCTGCGAATTTGGTTGATAAATTTATAAGCGTCGCTGCTTGGCACAGCTTCATAAACGCCCCAGAGCCCCTTATGCAAACTGCGGGCCTGCTCTTGAGACTCTATAAAAACTTTTGTATATTTTACGTTCGGAGGCTTTGTGTATAAGACAGCCAATCCCTCCTTAATTAACTCATCATTTACAAAGGTATCCCCCACAAAACAATAGCCCAATATTCTACCATAGGTATCAAGTTTCTCAACATCAAACTCAACCCTTATAAATTTATTTTCAACCAGTTTTTTATTCATCTTCTTAGCTTCAAGAGAAAAGGGCTGCGGGTCGTATATAAATTTACCGCGTTTTCTTATCCTGACTTCAGGGGTGTCCAGGCCGATATAGCGAAGGTGTTTACCGTTAGAAAGTATAATAGTATCTCCATCAATAACTTTTTTTACTTTTATATGATTATAAACGCTCGTATGGTTATTACCGGCAGGGGCATAACATCCTGTAAAAAGAAAAATAAAAAATAATAGAAATATCACTCTAGTGATTTAGCAATCTTAGCGAAAATATCCTGAGCTATGTACGGTTTGGGAACAAGATACTTACGGGCAGATATTTTTAACCTCTGAACACCATCTGATAAGCTGTCAATCTTCAATGTGAAATTAACATCGGATATCTTTGCTTTTATAACTCCGTTTGATTCTTTGGCATTGATTATGTCGGCACGTTCGGAATCAAGAGTATCCTTGCAGGCAACCCATAAATCATGATAG
The DNA here is from genome assembly GCA_002049895.1 of Candidatus Omnitrophica bacterium 4484_171. GTDB lineage: Bacteria > Omnitrophota > Gorgyraeia > Duberdicusellales > 4484-171 > 4484-171. The sequence continues at coordinate 4,558 of MVCW01000044.1, forward strand.
CCTACATTGATATTTCCCATTGCTGAATCGTTACTTAAAACGTATCCTGTAACAACGCCTGCGCCTAAAATCACGGGAACGCACCCCGATATAACAAATAAACCAATTATGAAACATAATAACTTCAAATTATTAACGGATAACTTCATTTCCGCTCCTAATTATGTTAGTAAGAAAAACTCATTTAAGAATACGCCTGAAGTTAGTATATCAAATGCTCCCTCCTCTTGCAAGCATTGAATCATAAAACGAGTGTTTATCCCATTCGTTGTGGATAAATACACCTTATTAACAAGCCGGCTTCACCGTAAACTATCGCTACAAAACGGCAGGAATAAATATGCTATATTTCTTAAGGTCGTCAACGAGCTGGTGAAAACTGTCAAATTTTATACAATTAAGGCCAAAACGTTTTGCTTCATCTATAAGGTCTCCTCTATCATCTATATATATAATACTGCCATATGGGCAACCGGATACAGCCTTGAGCTCTTTGTATATTCTAACCTCAGGCTTTACTGCTTTGACCTTAAAAGAAAGCACAAGCCCTTCAAAAAGAGAAAAAACATCGGGATAGTTTCCTTCCAAATAATTGAAATGCAGTTCGTTTATGTTAGAAATTAGATGCACTCGATAAGCAGCTCTCAACCTTTTAACTAAATCAATCATATCGTTCTTAGGCCAGAATACTTCACACCATATCTTTACAAACTCATTGTAATTTATATCAGCCCCAAACTCTTTAACAAATTTCTTAAAGAAATTCTCCGGGCTAATCAACCCCTTTTCAAAGTCAGTGCCGAAATCTTCGTAAAAAAGGGCATTTATAATATCCTGCGGTGGTGTTTTAACTCTGTCTTTGATTCTATCTAAAGCGATATTATAATCAAAATCAAACAGCACCCTTCCTAAATCAAAAGCTAAACACTTCATTGTTTATATCACTTATTACACAGATTACCACTAATAAAGAACAGATTAACACAAACAGAAGAAGTCACACGTTGAACATAGAATATTGGTATTTTCTCATCTGCGTTCATCTGCTTGCCCCGTTGCCCGCAGGGCTCACGGGGTATATCTTTCTGTGACAATCTGTGTATTCGCGTAAGCGAATGTCAGTAACCATCTGTGTAAAACAAAATTGTTTATAATTAGTATTTCTTATTCCCGTGGCGGTAAGGACGATTCTTGTTTTTCTCAATCTTTTTTAATATCGCGCGCTCAAGGTCTATTTTTTTCCTCCCGCAGTAATCAAAAATCCTTATACAGCAGTCCGCCAGTTCTTCAGCTAATTCTTCTTTCGGTTTATGCTCTCTTAATGCCTCTAATGCCTCTGAAAGCTCTGAATGCATAAGGGCAATAAGTTCGGCATCGCTGCGCCGCCTGTCCCACCAGCCTTTTGACCTGGCTATGGCATAACATACTTTTATCAATTCGTTTATAGATACTGTTTTTTTATTCATTGTTAAAAATAGGCAGGATTAAATTATAAGTTTGTAATAACTCTATATGGTAAATCCACCCGCTTTGTTTACCCCGTTAGAGAAAGCCACTGTCGCCGCGGACCGCTCGCCCCGTTAGAAAGAATTTTTCTAACGGGGTTAAAGAACGAAGTTCTCTAACGGGGTTTGCATCAATACTTTTATCAGATATATACCAAACAATCAAGTAAAAAAACCGAAGTTTTATGCCCGCCTGTGCCCGCAAGGGTGCCTGTACCCGTTGGGATATTGGGAATATAACATTTCCCCGGTTAACATTTATAAACCTAAAAGGAGTTTTAATGGATGTCCCTCTTCAACCTTTTGCCCACCCGGCGGGTGGACAAAAAATCCCGATTGATGATGAGAAAATTAATTGGGATTAAAATTGAATTTCAGGCCTGCCTTTGTCCTAACAATATACACATCTTTACAATCATTAATTATCTGTTGAATCGTTACGCCGTCAAAATCTTCATCTAAAAGAGCTCTTCCTAATTCGCAGCGGAATAACTCTCCGATATTCTTTATCTGCATCCGATTAACCTCAAACGCTATAAATGTAAACAGCATCCGGGCATTGGCAAGAATAAGGTTTTTCTCCCTGGATAAAAAGAATAAGTTCGCATACCAATCGCCTAAAAGAAAAAACTGAGACGGCATACCAATTATATCTGTCTTAGTAAGCCACATTCCTTTTGTAAGTTTAGCGATGCAGCGTAGTGTCATTTTTCTTTTGACAGCCGGGCATATACATCTAAGTTATTCTTCTTCCAAAGATTAAACCATCTACGTAAACCAAGATAATCTATGTATCTTTTGAGAATATCCACATTTATATTTTTTACGCTGGAGCTTTCAATATATTTAAGCCAATATTGCGGAACCTTTAAACTTAAGGCAATCTGCTTAAAGGCAAAGCCCCTCTTTTCTCTTTCACTGCGGCACTTCTCCGATACTGACTGAAAACGAATCACATCTTTCACATTGATATCATATTTGCCAACCATCTCTTTAAGATTCGGCATAATCTCAATAATCTTATCCGCAATATATCCAGCCATTTCCGCGTCGATAAATTTCTTCCTTTTGAAGGCTTCCAACATCCTGATATCTTTGTGTTTTATAGAACGATCTGGACTCTTTTTTCTTTTCATCATTCGGGCCTCCTTATCTGCATTCATACTATTGATAGTACAGAACATTTTGGTTGTATCTGTTAATTATGGGAACACAATACTTAATTGCTTTAAAATAGAACCGTCCCATTTTCTTCCTAAACAATCTTTTCTATTATAAATTTCTTAGCCGCTTCGAATCCGCCGTCTAAATATATCGCTCCGATTAAAGCCTCTAAGGCACAGGAAAGATTCTTTGAGTTATGCCTGCCGCCTATTTTCTCCTCACCTTTGCCTACTAATAAATATTGTGACAGATCCATCTCTCTGGCTTTCTCAAAAAGACGAACATTGTTTACCATCAAAGACCTTCTACGTGTCAATTCCCCCTCGCCAGAAGCAGAATTGTTCCTATATAAATATTCAGCCGTCACCATTCCTAAAATGCTGTCGCCCAAAAACTCTAACTTTTGATTATCTCTTATATCCTCCTCTTGAGACTCATAAGCAAATGTCTTGTGGGTAACCGCCCGTATAAGAAGGCGGTTATCTTTAAACTGATAATTAAGAGTTTTTTGTAACTTATCTAATTTCTCCATTTCTACCATAACTACTCCCCGCCCAATAGAGCCCATGCAAGTCTCTGCCTGCAGGTAAACCGCGGACAATGCCCGGGGCAGACAAATAGCTGCCACGCCGCTTATGCCTATTCGATTTCAGAATAACGGAGAATAAGAGGGCCGGCTATTGAAACCTGAAATGATTGCTTCAATCTTACGCCTAACCCTTTTATATTTACCCGTCAATACCTCTATATCCTTCGCCGCCCTGCTCACTGCTGAGAATGTTATCCTAAACTTCTTCCCTGTCCCGGAATTTGTTAACCCAAATAATGCGATCAGCATTATTTGCCCGCTTCCCGGTAAATATATTGCCGCTTTCCTTTTCCGCAAAGACAGTGTATGCCCTGTTGATATAATACATGACTTTGGATAAATTCGGCCGGATAGTTTCAAATAAGAGATGATAATGACTGCTCATTAATGCATAAGTATAAAGATGAAATTTATATTTCTCCTTTGCCTGCATGATATATTCAAGAAATTTCTCATAATCATATCTGCTTATGTATATTCTTTTTCTTCCATCCGGCCGGCTCCTTATATAATAAAAATACCCTTCTCCCTGTAATCGATATGGCGATGCCATATCCCTGCCTTACACCTGCAGGCCTTTCTGTCAAATGTTTTCAAATTTCAAAGGCCGGCCCCGTTATCCTTCCGGTAAGGCAAGTATTCATATTTTTCGTCCCGCGGTATGTCTTGATTTTTTATAACTATCCTGCTTCTCCCTATTTTCCTATTACTTGCCCCAAATATTTTAGATTCTTCTTCCTTTAATAATTTACAAGCGGCAAATGTCCATTCATCGCCCGCCACCAGAACCGCATCGCGCCTTTAATTGAAGGAGGCCTTAATTCCGGAGTCCTGCCATCTGCGCCGGCAAGAAACATCGGCGTAATCGTTTCACATTCAAAAGTTATTGTTTTCATCGCTCACCTATTTCTTCCCATTTTTTCCTATCTTTACTGGTTGGATATTTTATTATATCACGGTTTTACTGTCTACGAACAAAAAAGACACAAGGCAGTCTGTGTCAAGTTTTAGCAGGTAGTTTTTTAGCGGCCTTAAAAAGTTAAGGTTAAAGCCGTCCGCTTACCCGGTTATTACCTGAGTATTTTTATAACCCCATAATGGCAGAGAGCCCTGTTTTATAACGACTTTAGCTATATATCCTATCCTATTACGCGTATCTAAACCCTGCTT
>MVCW01000045.1 GCA_002049895.1 Candidatus Omnitrophica bacterium 4484_171
ACCGGAGGTAAAAATGGATAGAGGTAAGCTTAAAGAGATAATTAAAGACTATGAAGGTAAACGCCAGGCTCTGCTTCCTTGTTTACACTATATTCAGAAGAAACACGGCTATATAAATGAAAAAGTAATGAGTTTTTTAGCAAAGGAATTAGGTATTCCTCGTGTGGATATTTACGGCGTTGTAAGTTTTTACTCAATGTTTTCCTTGCAGCCGCAGGGTAAATATGTAATCAGAGTCTGTGCATCATTATCCTGTTACCTTAAAGGTTCAAATAATATTTTAAACACTTTAAAAGAAGTTTTAGGAATAGATGCAGGGGAAACAACGCCTGACGGTAAATTTACCATTGAAGAGGTATCCTGCCTGGGGCTTTGCGATAAAGCGCCTGCTATGATGATAAATGGTAAAGACTATATAAATTTAACTTCCGATAAAGTAAAAGATATTATTGAAAGTTATAAGAAGGAGAAAGAATCATGAAAATAGTTCTTAAGAATATAGAGAAAGCAAATTATACTCCAGATATTAAAAGTTACCTTAAAGAGGGCGGCTACCAGGCCCTGAAGAAAGCGCTTACCATGGACTCTGAAGATATAATTAAAGAAGTGAAAGCATCTAAATTAGTCGGCCGTGGCGGTGCCGCATTCCCCACGGGCCTAAAGTGGGAATTTGCTTATAAAGTAAAAGAGTTTCCCAAGTATGTAGTTTGTAATGCCGATGAGGGTGAACCGGGGACCTTTAAAGACCGCCTGCTCTTAGAAAATGACCCGCATCTTCTGCTTGAAGGAATAATTATCTGCGGTTTGGCAGTTAAATCTGAAACAGGTTTTATTTATATTAGAGGCGAGTATATTAAGGCCTATGAACTCTTAAAGAAAGCCATAAAGGAAGCAGAGGAGAGTAATTTATTAGGCAGGAATATTCTCGGTTCTAATTTTTCTTTCAAGATAAAGATTTATAGGGGTGCCGGCGCTTATGTCTGCGGTGACGAAACAGCGCTTTTGGATTCCCTGGAGGGCAAAAAGGGGCAGTCTCGCGTGAAGCCGCCATTTCCTACATTCGTTGGTTTTGAAAATAAACCTACTGTTTTGAATAATGTGGAGACCTTTGCTAATATTTCAGAAATAATTTTAAAAGGCGCGGATTATTTTTCCAAAATAGGTTCTTCTCGTACTCCTGGGACAAAATTATATTGTCTTTCGGCGGATATTAACAAGCCAGGTGTTTATGAACTTCCTATGGATATTACCTTAAGAGACTTGTTAGAAAGATATGGCGGCGGCGTTAAGGGAGAATTGAAAGCAATTTTACCGGGCGGTCTCTCAAGCAGTCTTTTGACTGATAGGGATTTGGACATAACTATGGATTATCCGGGTGTTCAGGCTGCCGGTAGCATGTTAGGTTCGGGCGCGGTTAAGGTCATAAATAAAAGCCGTTGTATAGTAGATATAGCTAAAAGATCGGCTGAGTTTTTTGATTATGAGTCTTGTGGAAAATGTACTCCTTGCCGTGAAGGCACAAAAAGGGCGCGGGAGATTCTTACTAATATTACCGAAGGCCGCGGCAGCTTAAGCGGCCTGGAACTTTTAAAAGAGCTGCAGGAGGTGATGTATGATACCTCACGCTGCGGATTGGGGCAGGCAGCTCTCAATGTTACCAGGTCTGCCATAGATAAATTTCCGGATGAATTCAAAGAACACATTACAAATAAGAGATGTAAAGTGAATATTTGTCCGCTAAATGTAAAAAGGAAGGTTGGTTATGTCTGATTTGGTTAGTCTTACCATTGATGGTAAAAAAGTTAAAGCCCGGAAAGGGGCGACTATTTTTGAATTGGCAAAAAAAATAAATATCAATATTCCTCACTTGTGTTACCATGAATCTTTGTCTATTTATGGAGCTTGCAGGCTTTGTGTAGTAGAGATAGAGGGCAGGCCGCGTTTAGAGCCGTCCTGCGCCACTATAGCAGAGGAAGGTATGGTAGTCCGGACAAACACTGCCCGTATAAGGCGGGCAAGGAAGATGAATGTAGAGCTGCTTTTAGCTAATCATCCTGAAGATTGTTTTACCTGTGACAGAAACCAAATCTGTGAATTGAGAAAACTCAGCTTTGATTTGGGCATAAGAGAGTTGAGGTTTGAAAAAGGGAGAAAATATTCTTATTCAATAGATGACTCTTCCCCTTCTATTATAAGAGATCCCAATAAGTGTATTTTATGCAGCCGTTGTATCAGGGTGTGCAGCGAGATTCAATCAGTCAGCGTTATTGACTTTGTTAATAGAGGGGGGCGGACCCAAGTTTTGACTTTTTTAAATAAGGGATTAAATAATGTGGAATGTACTAACTGCGGCCAGTGCATCTTAGCCTGTCCGACAGGAGCTCTAAGAGAAAAGACAGTTATAGATGAGGTTTGGGAAGCAATTTCCAATCCAAAAAGGTTCGTTGTAGTCCAGACGGCACCGGCGGTAAGAGCGACTATTGGAGAAGAATTTGGTATGCCCGCGGGAAGTTTGGTTACCGGTAAAATGGCTGCTGCTTTAAGAAGGTTAGGTTTTGATAAAATATTTGATACTCAATTTGGCGCAGATTTAACCATTGTAGAAGAAGCGCATGAATTAGTAGAGAGGATAAAAACAAAAGGCGTACTTCCCATGATAACCTCATGCTCGCCGGGTTGGATAAAATATATTGAACATTTCTTTCCGGAATGTCTTGAATATTTATCCAGCTGTAAATCTCCACAGCAAATGTTTGGGGCTGTAGCCAAGACTTACTATGCTAAAAAGATAGGTTGTAAACCAGAAGATATGTATGTAGTCTCAATTATGCCCTGCACGGCAAAGAAATTTGAAGCCAGGCGCCCTGAGATGAAAGATTCAGGAATACAGGATGTAGATGCTGTTTTAACTACCAGGGAAGCAGCGCGAATGATTAAAGAAGCCGGGATAGACTTTATAAATTTAGCGGATGAGGGGTTTGATGAACCTCTTGGTATATCAACAGGCGCGGCGGCTATTTTTGGTGCTACAGGCGGAGTAATGGAGGCAGCGCTTAGAACGGCCTATGAGGTGGTAACAGGAAAAACCTTAGAGAAGATAGAATTTGATATTGTGCGCGGCATGGAAGGATTAAAGAAAGCGTCCATTACACTTAATGGTTTAGAATTAAAGCTTGCAGTAGCCCATGGTTTGTCCAATGCCAGAATTCTATTAGAAGAAATTCAAAAAGGTAAATCTCCTTATCATTTTATTGAGATAATGGCTTGTCCCGGCGGTTGCTTAGGAGGAGGCGGTCAACCCATGCCCACCAATCTTGAAGTAAGAAATGCGCGGGCCGGAGCCATATATCGTGAAGACGAAGCTAAACCTATAAGGAAATCACACGAAAACCCGGCTATTATTGCACTTTATAAAGAATTCTTAGATAAACCACTGGGAGAAAAATCCCATCATCTTTTGCATACGAGCTATACTAAAAGAAAAAGATATTAACCAATGTTAAAAATAGAAAACTTAACATTAGAAAAAGACGGCAGGCAGATATTGAACGGCATAAATTTATCTGTTAACAAAGGCGAGATTTACGCTCTTTTGGGGCGCAATGGAACCGGCAAAACAAGCCTTGCTTATGCTGTTATGGGTTGTAAGGGGTACGAGGCTGGTGAGGGGAAAATTATCTTTGAAAGGAATGAGATTACTCGTCTATCCATATCCCAAAGGGCAAAATTAGGAATTACCCTTGCCTGGCAAAAACCGGCTGTGTTTGAAGGGCTAACTGTTGAGGAATATCTGAAATGTAAGAACAACGATACAAATGTCCATGGATTGCTTTCAATAGTTGGAATGTCTTCTATCTATCTGAATAGGATGGTAGATGATAAACTTAGCGGGGGAGAGAGAAAAAGAATTGAACTGGCATCGGTTATGGCAATGAAACCGAAGCTGGCAATATTGGATGAGATAGACTCAGGGATAGACGCGCCATCTCTTCCTTTTATCAGAAAGACTGTCCAGAAAATGAGAGATAACGGCATAACTATTATTTTAATCAGCCATAGCGAAGATACCTTAAATATATGTGATAGGGCGTCTTTAATCGGCGCGGGGCAGGTGTTAAAAACCGCCTATCCAAAAATAGTGAAAGAATTTTTCACAAAGCATTGTAAGCAATGCAATCATTTATATGAAATAGATTGGAAAGAAATTAAATATGATTTCTAAAGAGTTTGAACAATTTTTAAACATTTATGACAAAGCAGGCGGAAACAAAAACGCCTTTAGAGATAAAGGCATAGCTAATCTTTTGGTTCACAAAAATAAAGTCTTAAATGTTAATAGCATTAAAGGAGTAACTTTAAAGTCCAAGAGAAGAAAGGATGGCATAGCCGTGAATCTGGCGGTACATAAAGGTGTAAAAGTCGAGAATCCTGTTCATTTTTGTTTTGGTGTTTTGCCCAAAATTGGCCGCCAGGAAATCGATATAGATATTCTTGTAGAAGACAACGCGCAGGTTGAAATAGTTGCCCATTGTATTTTCCCAAACGCTGTGAAGGTAGTACATAAAATGGATGCAAATATAAAAATAGGAGATAATGCAAGATTTAAATATCAGGAAATACATTACCATGGTGAGTTCGGAGGCATCAAGGTTATTCCAAAGGCAAAAGTTTCTGTGGGTGAAGGAAGTATATATGATAATGTCTTTAGCTTGCTTGAAGGTAAAGTTGGCTTTCTTGATTTTGATTATGAAGTAAACTGCTGTGAGAAAAGCACAGCTAATATGTTAGTGAAGACCTATGGTAAAGGGGAAGATAAAATAAAAATTTTAGAAAAAGTTAATCTAAGCGGCGAAAGAGCCAGAAGTTTGATAAAAACCAGGATAGTCCTTAAAGATAAAGCGAGGGCAGAGGTTATCGGTGAAACTTACGGCAATGCTCCTTATGCCCGCGGCCATGTGGATTGTATAGAGATTTTAAACGGTACAGAAGCAGTTGCAAAAGCAATTCCCATTGTTTCGGTAAAGGATGAAAGAGCAAAGGTAACTCATGAAGCGGCTATAGGTTCTGTGGACAAGAGGCAGCTTGAGACTCTAATGGCTAGAGGGTTAGAGGAAGAAGAGGCAATTGACACTATTGTAAGGGGGATATTAAAATAAGAAATCAGAAGATGGAAATATAAGAAAGGTTAACAAAAGGGCAGTCCTGGGGGCAATGCAAATTCGCCCGTTAGGAGATAGTATTTTCTGTTAATCCTGCGGTAAGGAAAAGGGATTCTGAATCCAAGGGAAGCCAGGTTTTAAATTTGTAATCCCGACTTTACCCCGTTAGAGAATTTTCTCTAACGGGGCTTATCACAAGATAAGAGAATCGGGATTTTTTATATAACAAAAGGAAATCCCGCTTCGCAGAAGATGCTGGGAAAACCTCTTTGATCTTTTCCCGACGCTTGGCGGGATCAATTCGACTACAGGCTTTTCCACCGCCTTCGGCAGTGTAAAAGTCTAAGTCTCATTGAGGAGAAACAGATGAAAAAAAGATTAGGTTTTGTGGGTGTGATAATTGAGAATAGAAAAAAATCAGCGTCTTCCGTGAATAAGATTCTTTCTGATTTTGGAGATATTATTATTGGCAGAATAGGACTTCCATATAAGAAGAAGGATTGCAGCGTAATAACCTTGATAGTTGACGCGACAACGGATGAAATAGGAGCTCTAAGCGGAAAGCTGGGTTCTATAAAAGGTATATCTGTTAAGTCAGCCCTGAGCAGAAATAGATAAATAAAAACAACAAAGAAAGACTAAAAATATTTATAGAAAACATTTAGAGTATAAAGATTATGAGAAAAACACCTAAATCTTTACGTTTACAATTGGGTTTATTTGGAAGGACCAATATAGGTAAATCAAGCTTTTTAAATATAGTTGCCGGCCAAGATGTAGCCATTACATCCAGAGTGCCGGGGACGACAACCGACGTGGTGGAAAAATCTATGGAATTACTACCTATAGGACCGGTAGTTTTTCTGGATACAGCAGGCGTAGATGATATTTCGGAGCTTTCCCGGTTAAGGATTAAAAAGAGCAGAAAAATCCTCGATAGAGCAGATATTATTCTACTCTTGGCTGAACCGAATAAGTGGAGTCAATATGAAGATACTATTGTTCAAGAGGCAAAGCAGAGAAATACACCACTCATAATTATAATTAATAAGATTGATCAGGCACCTCCGGAGGATAAATATATTAGACGGATTGAAACTATAACTAATAAGTTTTTGCTTTGTTGTAGTATTGATATTGATAATCGTGACCATTATGTTAATGCATTAAAAAAGCATATCATCGAATGTTGCCCCGGTGATTTCTTGAATCCTCCACCTTTAATAGGTGACCTTGTGCCCAAAAGTGGTTTGGCGGTACTTATTGTCCCTATTGATTTAGAAGCACCCAAGGGAAGAATTATTTTACCCCAAGTGCAAACAATACGTGACGCTTTGGACAACAATCAAGCCGCTTTAATAGTTAAGGAAACAGAATATAAGGCAGTTTTAAAAAAATTATCTGTACCTCCTGATATTGTTGTCTGTGATTCTCAGGTAGTATCTCAAATGGTAAATGATACACCGGATTTTATTCCTTGCACTACGTTTTCTATTCTTTTCTCAAGATATAAAGGGGATTTAATTGAAGAAATTAAAGCAGCAGCAATAATTGATACTTTGCAGCCCCAGGATAAAATCCTTATTGCTGAAGCCTGCAGCCATCATCCCATAGAGGATGATATCGGAAGGGTAAAGATCCCCCGCTGGTTAAAAGAGCATGTAGGGGGTGAAGTGAGAATCGATACCTGTGCCGGTAGAGATTATCCAGAAGATTTGGAAGATTATAAGTTAATAATACACTGTGGCGGCTGTATGATTACCAGGCGAGAAATGCTTTTTCGCATTCAAAGAGCAAAAGAAAAAGGGACATCTCTTACAAATTACGGAATAGCTATTTCTGTATTGCAAGGTGTAATAGAGAGGGTGCTTTCGCCGTTTCCTGCAGCCCTTGATGCCTTTAGAAGACAAAGCAAAAATTATCTTAAAATGAGGAGCGAGATATGAAAACAGAAACAGTTGATACTTCATCCTGGATAAAAGAAAAAATAAAGCCTTCTCAGATAAACAAATATCTAATTAACGGGGAAGATTTTATTAAGGATGATAAGATAGAATCAAAGCGAAATCCTTTGATATTAAGACGCTGACACTTGATGAAACAGCCTGCCTTCTAAATGTTGAAGACCCGGATATGCTGGATGAAATGGAGAAAACTGCGCTTAAAGTAAAGAAGAAAGTTTATAATAACAGAATTGTAACATTTGCCCCTTTGTATCTGGGCAACTTTTGCGTTAATGATTGCCTTTATTGCGGATTCCGTAAATCAAACCACAAAATTAAACGAAGGATTCTTTCGCTCAAGGAAGTAAAAGAAGAGACTAAGGTGCTGGCGGGAGAAGCCGGCCATAAACGCCTCATTGTAGTTTATGGGGAACATCCCCTGACCGGCGTTGATTATATAGCCGATACCCTCGAGGCAATTTATAGTGTCAAGGTGAAAACAAAGAATGGATATGGCCAGATACGAAGAGCAAATGTTAATGCGGCTCCCCTTTCTATCGAAGACTTAAAGCGCCTTCACAAAATAGGCATTGGCACTTATCAGGTATTCCAGGAGACATACCACCACCAAACCTATGGGGAGGTGCATCCTAAAAGTACAATTAAGGGCAATTACCAATGGAGGCTCTACTGTATGCATCGGGCTATGGAGGCAGGGGTGGATGATGTAGGGCTTGGAGCCTTATTTGGTTTGTACAATTGGAAGTTTGAAGTTATGGGTCTTGTGGCTCATTCAAGAGAACTTGAAGAGAGATTTGGTATTGGCGCTCACACTATCTCTTTCCCACGCCTTGAACCGGCTGAGAATACTCCTTTTAATGAAAACTCTAAATATAAAGTTAGTGATGAAGACTTTAGGAAACTCGTTACCGTAATTCGGCTTGCTGTGCCTTATACGGGTATGATTATTACTGCCCGTGAACCTGCCCGGATAAGAAGAGAAGCACTTTCCCTGGGTGTTACTCAGACAGATGCTTCCACAAAAATTGGTATTGGCGCTTACAGCGGCCGTGGCAGCAAACAAGAAGGCCAACGTCAGCAATTTTTCTTGGGCGATACGCGCAGCCTGGATGAAGTCATTAGAGAATATGCTAAAGAAGGTTGCATTACTTCTTTCTGTACCGCAGGATACAGGTGCGGCAGGACAGGGAAATGCATAATGAGTTATTTAAAAAATGGCCAGGAAGGAAAATTCTGCAAGTTAAATGCCGTCCTTACATTTAGAGAGTGGCTTGACGATTTTGCCGATGATGAAACCAAACAAATAAGCGAGAAGCTCATCCGCAAGGAAATTGATGAGATTAAACAGATGATGCCTGAAGTATTTCCTGCTTTTAAAGAGTACTATGAGCGGATTAAAAAAGGAGAAAGAGACCTCTACTTCTGAGTTAATTCAGGAATTCAAAAAAATCTCTTTGCCGATAGAAGAGAAATATAAAGTTTCTGTGCGGCTTATCCGTATTTCAGGACGGCGCTGGTCATATGTAACAGGCAGAAAAATAGATAATTTTCCAGCTAAACCTCCACAATGCATCAAACTGAATGAGAAATTAGGAGTGGTTGTTTATGGCAGAGAAGAGGTATCTTTAAATAAACGAAAAATCTTGAATGTTTTCAAAAAATTAAAAGAATATGAATAGTTTTAAAAAGGAAGAGATTGTAAAGCATCTAACCTGTAATAAAAACAGAAATATTCTTAAAGAAGCAGACTCTATTAGAAAAGAACACTGCGGGGATGAAGTCCACATACGGGGGATTATTGAGTTTTCTAACTATTGCAAAAGAGATTGTTTATATTGTGGTTTACGAAAAAGCAACAAAAAATTAACTCGTTATAGAATGACTGCGGATGAGATATTCAAAGCGGCCCGGAAAGTCGAAGAGTTTAAATATAAAACAATAGTTTTGCAGTCAGGAGAAGATGATTATTACCGGATTGAAGAGTTATGCGGCTTAGTAAAGAGGATAAAAAAAGAAATCGATTGCGCGGTTACTCTATCTATTGGAGAAAGGACATATGATGAATATAAACAGTTAAGAGAGGCAGGGGCAGACAGGTATTTACTTAAGTTCGAAACTTCCAATAAAAAGCTGTTTGTTTTTTTGAAACCCGGCTCTTTATATGAAAAAAGATTAAAGCGCCTTGAGTGGCTGAGAGATTTAGGTTATCAAGTCGGTTCGGGGAACATGGTAGGGCTTCCCGGGCAAACTCTTGAGATGTTAGCTGATGATATACTTTTAATGAATAAACTTGATTTAGATATGATAGGCATAGGCCCTTTTATCCCCCATCCTGATACACCCCTTTGGCGTTTCAGGGAAGGAACATTAGAATTGACATTAAAGACAATCGCCTTAACACGGATGGCGGCGCCTGATGCATATATTCCCGCAACAACAGCGGCAGGTTCCGTTGATCCAGCGGGACGCCAAAAAGCGCTGCAGTGCGGAGCAAATGTAATAATGCCCAATATGACTCCTCAAAAGTATAGAAAATATTACGAGATATATCCTGATAAGATTTGCCTTAACGATCAACCGGGAGACTGCCGTATGTCTATTAAAACTATAATAGAATCATTAGGCAGAAATATCGCCCGAGGTTATGGCGGGCAGGGATAAAAAGCCAATGTTTTCAATCGTTGTCCTCATTATATTAATCTTTGCAATCAGGGACTGGTGCATTTTGCCTGTGCCCGCAAGGGTACAGCAGTCCCATAAAATCTTTGATTTGTTCATCTGTAAATCTTTTGTGTATCTGTGCCATAATTACACCTCCTTTTTTAGAATTGTAGTTTACGGCTCTTCGGCTCTTTTTAAAAGTCCACTTTTAAAACTTAAATCGCTTTAAAACAGCCCACTTTTAATTCTTAGAGGACACAAAAAAGCGAGGTTATTGACATCCCGCACTATATATGCTATAAGGAATAACAAATATCAACAAAACAAAGAAGGTGGTGGCGAATGAAAAAGATATTGGGATTACTTGTAAGCATTTGTTTTCTCGGTATGTTTCCTGTGTACGCCCAGAATAAAGATAAACCGGCACAGGCAAAGCCTAAGATTCCAACTTTTCTTCTGCTTATAAAAGAGCAAAATATTGAAGGTCCGCAAAGGGCGTGGTGGTCGAGCGAGATAGACTTATCTACTGTAGAGGCAAAACTTTCTCAGGCGCTTGACGGTTACAATTACAAAGTCATAGAACCTTCCGAATTAAAAGATACTATAAAATCAGAGAGGGCTTTTCGGACGGTGAATATCACTGAAGATGAATCAATTAAGCTCGCAAAACTTAAAGGCATTGATTATGTTGTTTTGGGAAAAGCTGTTGCTTCCGCGGGTTCGAGGATCCTTGATTCTAATATGCGTTCCTGTTTTGCTAATGTTACTGTTAAGCTTATAAGGGTAAGTGACGGTAAGGTTATCGCTTACCTTGATACCACAGCGAGCTCGCCGCATACGGATTTAATCACCGGCGGGAAACAGGCACTTGCCAAGGCAGGCATTGAATTGGGAGAAAAGATAATAAAAGCTTTATCTCAAAAAGGAGGGAAATGATGGTTGCTTGTACTAAATTGTCGAATAAATTCATAGCTGTCTTCTTAGTTCTAATAGCAGGGTCTTTATTGTCGGGATGCGCTTCTTTAGAAACACTGGGCCAGCCCACGGCGCATGTGGATAACAATGCCGGAACTCAGGCTCTTCCTCCTTATAACGGGCCGAAAGCGAGGATAGCAGTTGCTGATTTTGATGTAAAAGCCGCAAAAGCAGGCGGAGAAATCGGCTCCGGCTTAAGGGAAATGCTTGTTACAGCTCTTGTAAACAGCCATCGTTTCAGAGTGGTGGAGCGGCAGGCTTTGAGTGCGGTAATGAAAGAGCAGGAGCTGGCTGTTTCAGGGGCCGCGGCAGGAACATCTCAGGTAAGAACCGGCGCTATCAAGACCGCGGATTTAATTATTACAGCGGCAGTTACTGAATTTGAGCCCCAAGCGTCCGGCGGCGGCGCAGGCTTAGGGGCAGGCGGAGGAATAGGCAAAGGAATTTTAGGAGGATTATTAAGGGGAGCGCTTAATAAAGCTCATATGGCTTTGGACATACGTATAATAGATACTTCAACGTCAGAGGTACTTGCGGCCACGCGCGTTGAAGGCCAGGCGTCGGACATGAGCGGTTCTATTATGGCTGGCTTTTTGGGAAGCTGGGGGCTTGGAGGCGGGCTTTCAATGTATAAAAACACGCCGATGGAGAAAGCAATAAGGGTTTGTATAATTCAGGCTGTTAATTATATTTCCCAAAGTATTCCGCCTTCATATTATAAATATTAGTTGAGGAGCATATAGGCATCGCGAACTTTAAGCCAGAAGCACGAGATCTTAAAGTACGAAATTCAAACTTCGAAGTTCGGGTTTCGGGTTTAAACTTTTTTTGAATACATTTTGAGTCCGCGATGTGCGTACATCTATTAATTAATATATAAAAGGCTATAATTATGGCAGATGTATATTTGACACAGCAGGGATATGATAAGTTAAGGGAAGAGCTTGAGTATTTAAAGAAAGAGAAAAGAAGAGAAATATCGTCTATGATAAAGAGAGCCAGAGAGTTTGGAGATTTATCAGAAAACGCTGAATACGAAGCGGCCAAAGAAGCCCAGGCTTTAAATGAGAAAAAGATTGCCGAGCTGGAAGATAAATTGAGCCGCGCCCGCATTATAGAGGATGAAAATATTTCTTACGATGAAGTCCGCATAGGTGCAAAAGTCACACTGCAGGATATGGATTCCGGCGGAGAACTGCAATATACAATAGTTTCCGAAACAGAAGCAGATTATGAAGAAGGGAAAATTTCGCTCACTTCCCCCGTTGGCAAGGGTTTGATGGGGCATAAGGAGGGTGAAGTTGTAGAGATTGAGATTCCCGCAGGCCTCCTAAAGTATAAAATATTGAAAATATCCGGTTAAAATCCGGCTGCATATAAATTTTATCTCTAGTCTTTTAGGCGTATTGTACCCGCCAGATATGCCGCAAAAACGCAGTCTTTTTTATAGAATTAAAGAGGATTTCTTCGAAATACACATCAGTACCGGCCTATTCCTTATGATGCAGCAGCACAAATGATTTGACAGGCCCAATCCCGCTGGATATTATATATTTAGTACGCGGCTTCAGGGAGGCACACAATCTATTTCGTACATATTGGAACTGTTGCAAAAGGCAGTAGTCCTTTTTCAATTGTTGAAATCAGACGGTGGCGCTATTATGCACGAGTGTCATAATATTAGCATGCGGTGTTGTCATAGAGCAACAAATGTTTAGTTTATCGGGCGTGTTATTAATTCTGGCAGGCTAGTTCAACAAACAGGGAGAAAGTTTGTCTAAAGATTACGTATTCAGACTTTATGCTGTTGATAACAATGAGAGCAAGGAATTGCTGGCAAGATTAAAAGGCATATTAGCAGAAGAGCTCAAGGATAATTACGAAATAGAAGTTGTTAATCCCCTAAGTGACAATGTCCGCTCCGAAAATGAAGCAATTTTTATCCTCCCCGTTCTTATCAAAGTATCGCCTTCTCCTTCTAGGAGAGTTATAGGGGATTTATCAGACAAAGATAAGGTTCTTTCCGAACTAGGTATAAGAGCATAACTTATATCATCTTGTAAGTCGTAGAGAATAATGGCTGATATTTTTACAAGAAACTTCGATTACATACTTTTTCTTTATACAACAGGCCTTTTTGTCTTATCCAGCCTGTGTTTCATCCGTCCCCGCGGAGACGGAAACGACAAACTTTCGTTTTATTATCTGGGGCTGTTTGCTTTTTCCCAGGGCGCAGGAGAATGGATGAATATCTTTTCTTTTGCTTTTGGAGATTCGGATTTGTTCCTGACAATAAGGATAGCGGTATTTATTGTTTCGTATTTCTTTCTTTTTAACCTTGCGGCGCATGGGGTACATATATTATTTTTAAGGCCAATAAAGAAATGGGTTTATTTGTTTTTAGCTGTTCTTTGCTTGTTTTCTTTTATCTATTTAGGGCCAAAAGGGACATTTTCTGTTATACATTTTTTCTTTGCTTTGCTTGTGGGTGTATACTCCGCCCTTATTATATACCTCTATTCATATAAAGAAAAAGATGGAAGTTCTTTAAGGCTTTTCAGCCTGTCTCTGGTATTTTATTTTATATTGAGGGCCCTTGCTATTCCGGAAAGTTCGTTTTTTATATCCCGTTGGGTCAATTACAAACTTTTTAATAATTTGTTTGGTTTTCCCGTTCAGTTTGCGCTGGCTCTTATTATTTTTATAGCAGTATTTGCGTTCGCAGTTAACACATACCGTATTATATCAGGAATTCATACCAGATACGGCAGAGGAGCCGCAGCAGCAGGACAGTTGTGGACATTTCTTATTCTTGCAGCTCTTGTATTAACAGGTTCTGTTTTTACATTTTACTGGGGTATATACACAAGGGGGGAGAAGAAAAAAATAACCCTCTTAAGGATAGAAAATATATCCAGCCATATACAAAGTATTCTTGATATAGCTGGGGAGGTAGCGTATTCCTTAGCTGATTCAGGCAAAGCCAAAGATGCTCTTAAATACCGTAATACCTTAGCAATTGAACAGTTAAACGACCGTCTTGATAATTATGTTGAGTCTTTCGGCTTAATAAGCGCTTGCTGGGTAATGGACGATAAAGGCTTTGTCATCGCGTCTTCGGGCAGAGGCAAACCAACGAGTTTTGTTGGTAAAAACTACGCGTTTCGCCCGTATTTTAAAGATGCCTTAGAAGGGAAACAGGGGAATTATTTTGCTTTAGATTCTGCTTCGAAGGAGCGCAGTTTTCACGCGTCGTATCCTGTAAAAGATGAGTGGGGAAATGTTATCGGTGTCAGCGTAGTCAAGGTTAATATCGAAACCGCAGAGAATATCCTTAAGTCTTTTCCCGAAACGTTTTTAGTAAGCCCGCAGGGGGTAATTTTTGCCTCAAGCGATAAGCGGTACCTCTTTAGGAGCTTTTATCCTGTGGAGAATATTTATAAGCAGAAGATAGTATCTTCGCGCCAGTTCGGAAAAGTGAACTTTAATCCACTTCTAAAAAAGGAATGTTTTCAGGACGATGAGGTTTTATTGGGCAATAACCTGTATTATGTTTTTAGAATCTTTATAGGTTATGGCGGATGGTCGGTAGTTGCCTTGTGGTACAACAAGTCTATTCTGATAGCGAGGTTTTTTTGTATGAGCACTACCTTATTTATCGTTATCCTGTTTCTTTTGTCCGCAGTCATTCTAAACAAAAAGGAAGAAATATTCAGCAGGGTATCGCATGTATCTTCGGAATACAAAGCTATTCTCAATGCTACAAGCGGCGTTATTATTATTTCCGTCGACACAGAGGGGCGAATAATATCTTCTAACAGCGGCACAGAAAGAATATTGGGGTATAAAGAGTATGAACTTAAGGGCAGGAATATTATCGACTGTATTTTTGTAAAAGACGAAGTGGATAACTACGCAAAAGTGGTTGCTCAGGAAACAGGCATGGTTTTAGAGGGTTTTTACGCTCTGGTTGAGAAGACAAAGCATAATATCATTATGCATAAGCAATGGAGTTTTATTAAGAAAGGCGGGTCTGTTATTCTGGTTGATTTGTCGATTACGGCAAAACGCGGTTACAAGAGCGAGATAACGGGATTTATATTTACAGCCTCAGATATTACAGCGTTTAAGAGAATTCAGGAGAAACTGCGTGATGAGAAAAACAGGATGGCGGTGTATCTTGATACCGCCTTGGTTATAATGCTTATGCTTAATAGAAAAGGAGAGGTTGTTTTCATAAATAAAAGAGGCTGTCAGGTTTTAGGGCATAACTCCGATGAAATAATAGGAAAGGATTGGTTTAGTCACTTTTTACCCGATGAAGAAAGAGATAGCACAAGAGATGTCTTCAACAGGCTGATACAGGGAGAGATGCTCAATGCCACAACGCATACCAATTATATACTTACAAAGAAGGGGAAAAAGCTGATATTCTGGCATAATGCCGTTGTTTATGACAACTATGGCCAGGTAATAAACATTTTAAGTTCAGGCGATGATATCACTGAGCGGGTAGAAAAGGAAGAAGAGCTTAAAGAAAAATTAGATGAGCTTAATAAGTTTCAGAAGTTTGTTGTGGATAGAGAGCTCAAAATGAGAGAATTAAAGAAAAGGATAAAAGAACTCGAGGGAGACCAATCTTAAGAACTGCTTACCAGGGCGTGTTTTAGATAAAAGCAGGGTAAAATGACTAGCAATAAGATGATAAAAAATATATGTTTCAGCATCCGGGACAGGTTGATCTCTATAATTACTGTGTTTGTTCTTCTTGCGTTGGGAGTCTCCACTTTCTTTGAGGCGAAGTATTTTATCTCGCATTATAAAGAAAGGGTTTTTGACAACATATTTACGCACGAGAGCCGCCTTAAAGAAATTTTGGAAGGTATTGTTTATCCGGGGCTAAATTTAGGAGAACTTGAAGGTGTTGATTCAAAATGCGCGGAGCTTATAAAGTCTATACCCTTTGGCGTTTACTGTTTTGTTACCGATACAAACGGCAGGGTATATTACAGCTCTGACAAGAAGATAAAAGGAAGGGTATATAATGACAGAATCACTCAGC
>MVCW01000046.1 GCA_002049895.1 Candidatus Omnitrophica bacterium 4484_171
AAAATATATGACCTCCCGCTGTCAGGTATAGGCCTGGATTTTGTATCTGCGGATGAGAATATCCGTACTATTAGGAAATATGGATTCCCCAAAGATAAAACTTTATTCTGCGGAATAATAAACGGCAGGAACCCAAAACGCGCCAATATCATATCGAAAGCAAAAATAATAAATGAAATCATAAGAAATGCCCATATAAAATATAACAAGATAGCTTTGTCTAACAGTTGTCCGCTATTCCATCTGCCCGTTACTTTAGAAAACGAGCATCGAATGAGAAAGGGCGTGAAAAACAAACTGAGTTTTGCAAAAGAAAAATTATACGAATTACAGCTCATAAAAGGGGTATTTGAGAACAATACAAAAGAGGCGAAAAAATGGAGCCGGGGCATAGAAACAGAAAAAGTGTCAACTGCCTCCAAGAAATTTGATACGCTTTCCCTGGACAAAAAAGAATTCACTAAAAGAAAAATGCTGCATGATAAGCTTTTCGGATTACCGTTATTCCCCACAACCACTATCGGAAGTTTCCCGCAGGATGCCGAGCTTCGCAAAATAAGGCTCGACTTCAAAAAAAGACGTATTTCTTCTAAGGATTACGATAAATATATAAAAAGTAAGATAAAGGACTTAATAGGCATCCAGGAAAAGCACGGACTGGATGTGCTTGTACATGGAGAATTCGAACGTACGGATATGGTGGAATTCTTTGCTCAGAAATTAGACGGATTTATAACAACTGATAACGGATGGGTTATCTCTTATGGGACAAGAGTATACAGACCGCCGATAATACACGCGCCCATAAAGAGAAGCAGGCCTATAACTATAAAAGAAATTACTTTCGCGCAAGAAATAGCTCACAAGCCCGTAAAGGGTATCTTTACAGGGCCGGTTACCATTATCGCCTGGAGCTACAATTTAAGAAAAGAACCTGTACATAAAGTAGCTTTTGAACTATCCCGGGCTTTAAATAAAGAAGCTATGGAACTTGTCAAAAACAATATCAATTTTATACAAATAGACGAACCGGCAATAAAAGAGTATGCTCCTTTGAGAGAGAAAAAAAGAAACATTTATTTCAGCTGGGCTGTACGTTCTTTTAACCTGACGGCCAAACTCCCCAAGAATGTCCAAATACATACTCATATGTGCTATTCCGAGTTTAGCGACATTATAAAGTGGATACTGAAGATGAATTTTGATGTTATTACGATTGAAGCTGCCAGAGAAGAGGCAAACATAATAAATTCATTTAAAAACATAAAGATGACAAAACAAATAGGTCCCGGCGTCTGGGATATACACTCTAAATATCCCGCCAATAGGAAAACGATGGAAAATGTAATATCTACCGCTATAAAAGTGTTCGGAAAAGACAAGGTTTGGATTAACCCCGATTGCGGCCTTAAAACCCGCGGCTGGCCTGAAGTAAACATATCCCTCGCAAGAATGGTAAAGATTGCAAAAGATTACAGAAAAAGATACGCCTAATGAAAAGAAATATATCTTTACTGCTCATTTTAATATCTATTATATTCTGTGGTACAGATGTCTCCGCCCAGGCGTCGATACAAGACTTTAATATAATTACCCCCAACCATACTTCACGCATAGAAGCCGGAGAAACGCTGCTTATTAAATGGACAAATTATTCCTATAGTGCAAGAAATATATCGATGTTAAATATATATATTGTAAAAGGGAATGATATAATCTATACAGTTGCAAAGAATATTTCTAACAACGGAAAATATATAACGAAATTACCGTCTGATCTTAATCCAGGCCAGTATAAAATAAAGATAACCAGCGTTGATGAAACTTCTTCCGCTTTTAGCGAAGCGTTTCGGATAATAGCAGAAATCCCTATCAAAATAATAAAACCGGATTCCAACTCCATGTGGGAGCAAGGCAATGAACATAAAATAAAATGGTCCGCTAAAGGAGACAAAGTTTACATAAATCTTCTTAAGATTACCAAGGCCGGTAAGCTCACATCGCGCCTAAGAATAGCCGACGCAGAAGATAACAGAGGAGAGTATCTTTGGCATATACCCGATGGCCTCGAGGACGGAAACTACATAGTCGCGATACGGATACCTCCGATAAAAGAAGTTAAACATTCAATGCCTTTTACCATTAAGAAACCTAAAAAAAATAAATAAAATATTTATTGACAAAATCATACCTGTCTTTATAATGGCACAAAGTGTTCTTTTTAACAAAGGGTGGATTTTTTATCGGTGCTTGAAAAAGCTTAAAAGGGAACTCCGTAAGAATCGGAGGCTCTCCCGGAGCTGTAAAAGGGTACGAACATTGCATATCTTTATTACAAGATAAAAGCCACTGTTGTGATAATATTATCGCAGCGGGAAGGCGCAATAAGTAGGATAATCCTTGAGCCAGAAGACCTGCCGGTATAATTAGTTTATGGCTAATAGCTTATAATCAACGGCCATAAACCCTCGAGGAAGGGCAAAGTAAATCAGGGTGCAACCCTATACCATTACGGTATAGGGTTTTTTTATACACTTTTGGCTAAATAATCAGGTAGGCCCTCTATCGAGTATATATAGATACCACAGGCAAGCTCGTAGGTGTTCGTTTAAAACTATCCAAACCTGAAGGAGGCCGCTATGGCTAAAAAATTTTTCGTAGTATTCTTAGGGATTCTTCCTATTCAGCTCTGTTTTGCTGACCAAACGATTAAACTGGGACAAATTGTAGTTACTCCTTACAAAACAGCGGTAAGCACCTCATTGAACCCTTCATCAACCGATATAGTTAATGTTGATGAAGAAACATCGGAAGGCATATTCACCCTGCTTGATTCTCTAAAAGATATTCCTGGTTTAAGTTATGCTACTACCGGCGGCCTGGGGGGTGATACTGGTATATTTATAAGAGGAGCGGAATCTTCGCATACCCAGGTTTTGCTTGACGGCATAAAATTATACGACCCCATTGTTACTTCGGCTTATTTTTACGGATATAATTACATGTCACTTGATAATCTTGAAAAGATAGAAATCTTAAAGGGCCCTTATAGTTCGTTATATGGTTCAGGCTCTATTGGAGGAACTATTAATCTTCTTACCCATAAGGGCGAAGGCAAACCAACATTTTCCTACTCTCAGGAATTTGGCAGTTACCAAACTTATAGGGAAAAACTCTCTTCTCAGGGAAAACTGGGAAAACTTGTTTATTCATTATCAACTTCAAGGACTGACGTAAATGGATTCTATTCTGCTAAATATAAAAACGGCAATCATGAAAAAGACCCGTACCATAATCTTAATTCTTCGTTAAGACTTGACTATAAATTAACGGATAATGTTAATATAGGGTTAATTACTGATTATGCCTACGCAAAATACGAATATGACGCGACAAGCTGGTCACCTCCCTATTTACCTACTGACGATGATGATAATCATGCTTATTTTTATCAAGGAGTAGGGGGAATTAATTTAGAACACCAACTGTTAGATAATTTCTATTATAAAATAATTCTCGGCTGGACGCGTACTTACCGTAAAGGGTGGGAAAGCGCAGCTACCAATTACTGGTACAACGGCAAAACTTATCAGGCAAAATGGCAGGGAGACTATCGGGTATGTGATTTTGACAAGATTATCTTTGGTTTTGATTATTTAAAAGAACGAGGCGAAGGTTTTTGGTCTCCTACCTATACCCCAAAGGCAACAGCAAACACCAAAGGATATTATATAGAAAATGTGCTTACACCTATTGACAATCTATTTCTCGCGGTATCTTTTCGTACCGAAGACCATTCACAATTTAATAAGCATAATACTTTTAGTGTCTCAGGAAGTTATCTAATAGTACAAACGGATACAAAAATAAAAAGTTCTTTTGGACAAGGATTTAAAGCGCCTTCGCTCTATCAACTTTATAATCCTTCTTCAGGCAACTCAAACTTAAATCCTGAAGAATCCGAAAGTTATGATTTTGGCTTCGAACAAAATATTGGCAAGAAATTCAGTTTAGGGTCTACTTATTTTCACACTAAAATCAAGAATGCTATAGAATGGGTCTCTACTGGTTTTTGGGTTGGCGAATACCGAAATATCGGTAAATCAAGAATTTACGGCGTTGAGAGTTTTATAAAATATTTGATTAACAGAAATACATCCCTAACCATATCTTATACCCATATGGATACGAAAAAGATATCTGATGGCACAAGACTTCTGCGCCGGCCAAATAATAAGTTAACTGCTAAATTTAAGACAGTGTCAGGTAAACTAAATATTTCCACCGGTCTTTCCTACGTAGGTAACAGGCTTAATACTTCGAGTTCTAAACTAAAGTCATATATACTGGCCAATATCGCTTTAAATTATGAGGTAAATAATAAACTCAATATATTTTTGAGGTTAGAGAACGCTCTTGATGAAGATTATGAACTCATAAAAGGTTATCAGACGCCAAAATTCTCGGCATATACGGGAATAAAGCTAAAGTTTTAAGACGAAAGGAAGGAATATGTTTAAAAAGATTATAAAACGTGATGGAAGAATTGTTGATTTTACCGGCCGCAAAATAGAAAAAGCCATAGAAAAGGCCGGATTGGCAACAGGGGAGTTTAACGGCGAAGTTGCTCGCAGATTAACCTTTAAAGTCTTGAATTTAACCCGGGATATAATCGGCAGTAAAACGCCTACGGTCGAAGAGATACAAGATATCGTTGAAGAAATTCTGCTATCTTCTTCTTACCGCAAGACTGCTAAAGCATATATTATTTACCGCCGCCAGCATGAGCAAATCAGAGAAATTACCAATAAAGCAAGTCTTAATTTAGTAGACCAATACTTAGAACATATAGATTGGCAAATTAACGAAAATAGCAACATGACTTTCTCTTTACAAGGATTAAATAATTATATCTCTTCTGAAATTAGCAAAGTTTACTGGCTGAATAAGATTTATCCATCAGAAGTTAAAAAAGCTCATTTAGACGGAGACTTCCATATCCATGATTTAAGCCTTCTTTCTGTTTATTGTGTTGGATGGGACTTGCTTGATTTATTAACAGAAGGGTTTTGCGGCGTTGTAGGAAAAGTGGAAAGCGGGCCGGCTAAACATTTTCGTAGTGCTTTAGGGCAAATAGTGAACTTTTTCTATACTCTTCAGGGAGAAGCAGCTGGCGCGCAGGCATTTAGCAACTTTGATACTTTACTTTCCCCATTCATTAGATATGACAAACTGACATACGGAGAAATAAAGCAGGCTCTGCAAGAATTTATTTTCAACGTAAACGTTCCTACGCGGGTAGGGTTCCAAACGCCATTTACCAACGTAACCCTGGATCTAACTGTGCCTTCAAACTTTGCTAATCAAGCGGTAATCCTTGGCGGTAAACCGCAAAAAGAAACTTATAAAGAATTCCAGGAAGAAATGAATTCTTTCAATAAAGCTTTTTTGGAAGTACTGACAGAAGGAGATGCTAAAAACAGAGCGTTCACTTTTCCTATTCCAACTTACAATATCACGAACGGCTTTGATTGGAATAATCCCAGTCTAAAACTCTTATGGGAAGCAACTGCTAAATACGGGATGCCGTATTTTTCTAATTTTATGAATTCTGATATGAAACCGGAAGACGCAAGAAGCATGTGCTGCCGGTTGAGGATTGACAATCGCCTGCTGCAAAAAAGGGGCGGCGGGCTTTTCGGCGCTAACCCTCTGACAGGAAGTATCGGTGTAGTCACAATCAATATGCCAAGGCTTGGATATTTGTCTAAAAATGAAGCCGATTTCACAGAACGATTGGAAAAACTAATGATTATCGCAAAGGAAAGCCTGGAAATTAAAAGAAAAACACTGGAAAGGTTTACTGATAAAAACCTTTATCCTTACTCAAAATATTACCTGAGGAAAATTAAAGAACGGTTTGGCGAATATTGGAAAAATCATTTCTCAACTATAGGTTTAATAGGTATGAATGAGGCTTGTTTAAATTTGCTTAAGAAAAATATTGCCGCTAAAGAAAGCCGGATTTTTACGGTAAGAATCCTGAATTTTATGAGAGAAAAGCTGATAGAGTTTCAAGAAGAGACAGGGAATAATTATAATCTTGAAGCCACGCCGGCAGAAGGGACTTCTTACAGGATAGCAAAGAAAGATAAAGATAAGTTTCCTGATATTGTCTGCGCCAATGAAAAACAATACAAAAATGGCGCTGAGCCTTTTTATACTAATTCTACTCAATTACCGGTAAACTTTACTGATGATATTTTTGAAGCTTTGGACTTACAGGATGAAATTCAGACAAAATATACCGGCGGTACCACCCTGCATCTTTTTATAGGGGAACGCATCAAGGACAATGAAGCAGTTAAGAATCTAGTTCATAAAATTTGTGAAAATTATCATCTGCCGTATTTCACTATTACTCCAACCTTCAGCATTTGTCCAAACCACGGATATTTGTTTGGAGAACAAGGGATATGCCCGGAATGCGGTGAAAAATGTGAAGTTTACTCTCGTGTTGTAGGATATCTAAGGCCCGTAAACCAATGGAATAAGGGCAAAAAGGAAGAATTCAGGCAAAGAAAAGTTTTTAAGGCTTAAATTATGCTTATAGGAGGCCTTCAAAAATTTTCTTTAATAGACTATCCGGGAAAAAGCTGCGCTATCGTTTTTACCCAGGGATGCAACTTCAGATGCCCTTATTGCTTTCCAGGGAATACTGAGATTTTAACTGATAAAGGCCTATTTAAGATTAGAGATATTATAGAAAAACATATCGATTGTAAGGTTTATGATTATGCGGGAAGGTTTAGTCCGATAAAGAAGCATTACAAAAGAGAGACGAATTTCTTGCTAAAAGTTAAGCCCTTTCTATATTCAAACGTGATACGCTGTACACCAAATCACAAATTTTTTGTCTATAACCATAAAGCAAATAAGTTCGTTAAGAAAGAAGCTCAATACATTAATGTAAAAGAAGACTATTTAATTGTTCCTATTCCTCAGAAAGAAATCTTTAATTATAAGTTAGATGTCAGTAGCACAATTGAGAACCTATATCAAGAACTATCTTTTGGGCCGAGATTTAACAATGAAGAGGTTATTCGAGAAGTAAAAGAATCAAGGGAAAAAGGATTTAGCTGGAGAAAGATTTTCAAAGAACTTGATTTGACAGATCATATAAGGAGAGTTGTCGAAAGAAAAGAAACGTTAGATGGTAAAATTCTACCTATTGTTAAAAAAAGAGATGGAAAGGTTGCTGTAAAAGGTTCTAAATTTTACATTGATAATATTATAGAAATTACGCCTAAATTTATGAGACTGCTCGGATACTACCTTTCCGAAGGATGTTCAAGCAAGACTAAAGAAAGAAAGAATTCATATTATACTGCTTTTACATTTAATTCAAAGGAGAGAGAACATATTAGAGATACAAAAGAAATATTTTTTGAGATTTTTAAAACCAAGCTAAAAGAAGTTGAAAATAAGAAATACAAAACAACAACATTAGTTTCTTATAAGGGAATAATAGGGCTGTTTTTTAAATATTATTTTGGCAAGGACGTATATAACAAGAAAATACCTATGGAATTTTTATATTTAGATAAAAATTTGCAAAAACAATTAATTGCCGGTTTATTCAGAGGAGATGGAATATCTTCCGGTGCTTATATAAGAAAGTATCAAAAACAGAGAATTCAAATAACGTCCAAAACTCTGCTATATCAGATTGGTTTAATTCTATTGCGTTTAGGTATAAAACATTCTGTGTTTAGAAAGGAGATTATAATTGCTGACAAGAAAATTTTTGATATTCTCGGACAGGAGCATCTAATTATTAAAAAATCTATCAATACTTCAAAAAGATATGGTTTTATAGATAATAATTATTTATATTTAAAGATAAAATCTATCAATAAGATAAAGAAAAAAGCAAAAGTCTACAATCTTGAGATAGACAATCCAAGTCACTCTTATAATGTTAACCTCATCAGCGTTTCAAACTGCCACAATCCGGAATTAGTAGAACCCGCATTGTATGAAACGCCAATACCGGAAAACTATGTTCTTGATTTCCTGAAAAGAAGGAAAAATATGTTAGATGGTGTAACCGTCACCGGCGGCGAGCCGCTTCTACAGAAAGATTTACGTTTTTTCCTCAAAAACATAAAAGAAATGGGATACGCCGTAAAATTAGATACTAACGGAAGTTTTCCCGGACAGTTAAAGAAAATAATAAAAGAAGGATTAGCCGATTATATCGCAATGGATATCAAGGCTCCGTTAGAAAAATACGATTCTGTCACCCGGGTTAATGTAAACACGAAAAACATACAAAAGAGCATAGATATTATTATGCACTCTAATCTGGATTACCAGTTCAGGACAACAGTACTTAAATCACTTCTGGATTTTAACGATTTGAAACTAATACATGGGCTAATTAAAAAAACGAATAACTATATTCTTCAGAAATTTAAGTTTAGCGGTAAAATACTGGACAATTCACTATTAGACAAAGTTGAATATGAAGAAAAGGAAATACAGAAATTACAGAATGCGATAACAGTTTCTGTTTAAACAATTCTTTACCTCTTTTATCTCCTTAGGTAAAACCAAATATCAGCGGTTAAAATTATTAAGTTAATGTTTTCAACTTGCTATAATGATTTTTCTATTATAAAATAACTAAGGCCGCAAAATATTAGTTTACCCCGTCAGAAGACTTAAGACAATAAAAAGGCCGAAGCCCCGCCTGATAAACAAAGAGCATTTAATGCCTAGGCTTAAAGAGCCTGTGCCGCCTTATCTGAATGAAATAACCAATAAGATTTTTACCGTCAAGCGTAAAGATATAAGTATCGATAAGCCAAAGATACTGGACAATAATTTGAAAAATATTATCCTTGCAAAACTGCCAAAAGAAAGAGAGCTTAGAAAAAACCCTGCATATATGGATTATTATCGGCTGATAAGGGAAAGAATAAGGTCTAGAGCCTATCGTTATTATAATTCTGATAAACGAGGAGAAGTATTCCTGACTTTTATAATCTCTAACGGCGGTAAACTTGAAGGGTTATATTTAAACAACGCTTCATCGGAAGATAAAGACTTAATCGAAATATCTTTAAGAAGCATAAGAGACGCTTCTCCTTTTCCCCCGTTTCCCGCACAGTTGAAATACCCCCGATTACAGTTTAATATTTCCATATATTTCAAAAATAATTGACATTAATAAGCTTGATGATATGATAATTAAACGGATATAATACCACGAATCGCATATATTTTTAAAGAGTTCAATAGAAAGGAGACATCTTATATATGCTTAGGAAATGTGTTGTAAAAGGCCGATTTTATCCTTCTAGCCCTGAAAGTTTAAGAAAAGAGATAGAGCGCTTAAAACCGGAAACAAGCTCCAATATATCTGCAAAGGGCATAATTATTCCTCACGCCGGCTATATATATTCAGGAAAAGTCGCTGTTTCCACTGTGAGTGTGGTAAAACCCAAAAGGAGAATCATTGCATTAGGCACAAACCATACCGGAATAGGCCGCACATTCAGTGTTTTTCCCGAAGGAGAATGGGAAATGCCGTTTGCGAATGTAAAAATAGACACGGAGCTCGCTAATAAAATAATAGATGATGACCTCATTAAAGAAGATTACTCCGCTCATTTACACGAACATTCTATAGAAGTAGCGCTGCCTATTCTGCAATATTTCTTTGGCAATTTTGAACTTGTTCCTATGGTCTGCGGCATATCCGAAGTAAATACATATCAAAAAGTAGCGCGCCGAATATATGAGGCGGTAAAAGACATACAGGACGAGATTATGATTGTAGCAAGCAGCGATATGACCCACTATGAGGAAGACTCCGGCGCAAGGAAAAAAGACAGTATCGCTATAGAAAGTATATTGAAACTTGACGAAGAAGAACTGATAGAAAAGGTAGAAGAATATAATATATCGATGTGCGGAATAGCCCCTGTGTCAATACTTCTGCATTGCTGTAAATTATTAAAGGCCAATAAAGCTGAGGTTGTGCTGTATCAGACAAGCGGTGACGCAAGCGGCGATTATTCATCTGTAGTGGGTTATCTTGGAGCAGTAATACACTAAAAGATCCTATAAAAATCAGGATGCCTGATTACACCGATTAGAAACAGATTACAAAGATAACATAGTGCTTATAGTGTATTAGGTATTGTTAGAATGGTTTAATCTGTGTAATCAATATTTGAATCTATCTAATCAGGTATAATCTTAATAAAAATTATACCTGAAGATTATACCGGGAGGCAAGATGAGCTCTAAAGAAGAAATAAGGAAAAAAGTTGATGAGAACTGGAAGAAACAAGTAGAAAAGGAAAAGACAGAATCTCAAGGTAAGAATAGCGCTTATTATGAGCCGACTTTTAAGATATTTATATCATCATTAAGCATGCAGGCTATGATAGCGATGGGAAAATTACAAAATCCTGTCACTAATAAAACTGAAAAGAACATGGGACAGGCTAAGTACCTGATTGACACTCTGGGAATACTAAAAGAAAAAACAAAAGGCAACCTTGACAAAGATGAAGAATCCATACTGGAAGATTCATTATTCAATTTAAGAATGGCTTATGTGGAGGAGAAAGAGAAATGATAGACAGTAATTTATTAAAAATTCTTGCCTGCCCCTTTTGCAAAGCAGACGTGTCCCTAAAAGATAATAAAATAATCTGTACTCAATGCGGACGTAAGTATCCCATTAAAGATGATATACCTATAATGCTTATTGAAGAAGCGGAAATCGACGATAATGAAAAAAAAGAAAGATAAAATACTCGTAATACACGGGCCCAATCTCAATCTATTGGGCAAGAGAGAAACATCCCTATATGGCAAATTCACTCTTAGGGAGCTCAACAAAGAATTAAAGAAAACAGCTGAAAGCCGCAAAATATCCCTGGAGACATTTCAGTCTAATTCCGAAGGCAGAATAGTTGATAAGATTGCTTCTGCGGAGTATGACTTTCTAATAATAAATCCGGCTGGTTATACGCACTCTTCGGTTGCTATAAGAGACGCTATTTTAGCAAGAAACGTACCGGCAATAGAGGTGCATATATCGAATATCTTTAAAAGAGAGGAATTTCGAAGAAAATCCCTTGTATCCGACATCGCGGTAGGAACAATCACAGGACTTGGAAAATTAAGTTATTTGTTGGCGCTGGAAGCAGCAATAAACATTCTTAAGTGAATAATAGGGTTTTATTGGCCTTAAAAAACATAGAAAAAGAAGGCTTGGACGCTCTTCTTTTATCTAACCCCGTCAATATAAGCTATCTGACTGGGTTCAGACCTGCCGAAGGGTATCTTCTTATAAACTCAAAAAGACTGGTATATTTCACTAACTTTATATATGCCCAGGAAGCGAGAAAGTTAAGAATGTGGAAAGTAAATATATCACGCTCGAATATATTCGCCAATATTGTTAAAGAAACAATCGCCTTACATATAAAAAACATAGGCTTTGAGGAAAAGAACATTTCTTACCTTGAGTATAAGAAGATAAAAGAAATGTTTCTTAAAGAACATATAAAGTTCCTGCCTTCCTACGGCATCATTGAAAAAATGAGGTCTGTAAAGAAAAAAGATGAGATAGCGCTTATAAAAAAAGCAGTAGATATAACATCTTCCGGTATTGAGTTTATAAAAGAAATAATGAATCCTAACATGACAGAGAAATATTTACAAACAGAAACCGAAAGGTTCCTTAAGCTAAAAGGTGACGACACATTAGCTTTTCCTCCTGTCGTAGCTTTCGGCAAAAATACATCGATAGTACATCATATCCCTTCCCAAAAGAAACTTTCCAATAACAAAATTATTCTAATTGACTTAGGCGCAAGATATTACGGATATTGCGCTGACTTGACAAGAACTGTCTTTTTGGATAAAATGCCTCTTTCTATCAAAAGAATCTACGGCATTGTACAAAGGAGTGCTGAATTAGCGATAAAGAAGATAAGAGAAGGCGTAAAGATTAACGAAGTAGACAAGGCAGCAAGGGATTTCATTGATAAAAAAGGGTTTGGCAAATACTTCGGCCACGGATTAGGTCATGGAGTGGGAATGTCAGTTCACGAAGAGCCGTATCTTAATCCATTTAATTCCAATATACTTAAGAAGGGTATGGTTGTTACAATAGAACCGGCAATATATCTGCCTTCTAAGTTTGGTATAAGAATTGAGAATATGATTCTGGTAAAAACTAACAGAGCAGAGGTGTTAAGTGGCGATATCTATAGGTGAACTAAGGCCTTCAATATCTATATTATTTAATAAGGAAATCTATACTATCTTGGAATGCGAGCATGCAAAATTAGGAAGAGGATCCGCGTTTTGCAGGGTAAGACTTAAAAACATTAAAACTTCGCAGGTTCTTGATTTTACTGTACGCGATTCTGACAAGATAGAAGAAGCTTTTATAGAACGGCGCAGGCTCCAATACTTATACCATGAAGACAATATATACCATTTTATTGATTTAGAAACGTATAATGATTTAGTACTGGATTCTTCAAACATTGAAGATAAAATAATATGGCTCAAAGACAACCTTGAGCTGACGGGCTTATTTTACAATAACGAGCTTATAAACTTAGAACTGCCAAAATCCATGAGTTTAAAGGTTATTGAAACAGATCCTGGATTTAAAGGCGACACAGTAAAAACAGGAACAAAACCTGCAAAGTTAGAAACAGGAATAACTATTGCTGTGCCTCTTTTTATAAATGTAGGAGACACCATAAAAGTAGACACCGATAAGAAAGAATATACGGGAAGAATTTAAAAAAGGCGGGGTGCTATGGACAAAAAAGAACTAAAGGAATTAATCGATTTTATGAACGAGCACAAACTCTCTGAGTTAGAGATTGAAGAAGAAGGGAAACGCATAAAACTCAAGAAAGACAGTGCGGATTCGCCTATTATTATAAAAGATAATATTGCTTCTGGAGGAGCGCAGGAAAACAAAGGGCAAATTGCCGGTAAAAACGCTATAGAAATAAAATCGCCGATGGTAGGCACATTCTACCGTGCCCCTTCTCCGGAGTCCAAACCGTATGTAGATATAGGCAGCGAAATAAAACCGGGGGACATTGTATGCATTATTGAAGCAATGAAGCTTATGAATGAAATAAAATCTGACGTCTCAGGCAAAATTACCGAAATTCTTGCAGAGAATGCTGAGCCAGTTGAGTTTGGCCAAACACTTTTTGTAATCGAACCCTTATAAAACATATGTTTTCTAAAATACTTGTTGCTAACAGAGGAGAAATTGCTATAAGAATTATGCGCGCCTGTAAAGAGCTGGGCATAAAGACCGTCGGGGTATTTTCTGAGAAAGACAAGAATTCACTTCATTTAGAATTTGCGGACGAAACGATATGTATAGGGAAAGCTCCTTCTCAAGAAAGCTATCTCAATGTATCGAATATAATTAGCGCCGCTGAAATTACTGACAGCGATGCTATTCACCCCGGATACGGATTCCTGGCAGAAAACCCTCAATTTGCAGAAATATGCGAATCCTGCGGCATAAAATTTATTGGCCCATCAAGCAAAAACATACGCCTTATGGGCGACAAAATAAAAGCAAAAGAATCAATGAAAAAAGCCGGCCTTCCTTTGATTCCCGGCGGCCAGGGAGCCGTAAAAACTAAGGAAGAAGCCTTAACCGCTGCTAATAAAGTGAGATACCCTATTATTCTCAAGGCAAAAGCCGGCGGCGGAGGAAAAGGCATGCGCGTATGCCATAGCGACGTCCGTCTTATAAATGCTTTTATGACTGCCCAATCGGAAGCAAAAAATGCTTTTGGGGATTCTACCATATATCTTGAGAAATTTATGGAAAATCCACGCCACATAGAGGTACAAATAATTGCAGACAGCTACGGCAATGTAATACATTTTGGAGAGAGAGACTGCAGTATACAAAGAAGACATCAGAAACTGATTGAAGAATCACCGTCGCCTGCTGTAAATAACCGATTAAGGAAAAAACTCGGAGAGTATGCTGTAAGGGGGGCAAAATACATTAATTATGACAGCGCAGGCACAATGGAATTTCTTCTTGACAGTAAAGGTAATTTGTATTTTATGGAAATGAACACACGTATACAAGTAGAACATCCTGTAACAGAAGAGATTACCAATGTAGACCTTGTAAAATTACAGATACTCATAGCCGCGGGAGAAAAGCTTAAACTCCGGCAGGATGATATTAAAATTACCGGTGCAGCTATAGAATGCCGCATAAACGCAGAAGACCCTGATAATAATTTTATGCCCTCGGCAGGCAATATAGACTTCTGTTATCTGCCGGGAGGAAGGAACATACGCGTAGATACCCACATATACACAGGGTACAGAATTCCCCCTTTTTATGATTCTCTTATCGCAAAGGTTATTGCAAAAGGGGATAATCGCCGGCAAGCCCTGAAAACAATGGATAGAGCATTGGATGAATTCCTTATAGAACCCATAAAAACCACTGTGCCTTTTTGCAAAAAAGTTATAAATGACCCTGACTTTAAAATAGGTAAATACGATACTTCATTTTTAAATAAGTTTCTGGAAAGTGAAAGGGAATAATATATTAACCTAACGGATTTTTGTCAAAAAAGGAGGAGAAATGAATTTTATAAGTATTTTGATTTATCTTCTCGTAGGCCTTGCGGCCGGCATAGGGCTGATAGGCATGTCTCTTGAGATAAACTACCTGGATATTAGCGGCTACATATCAACACTCAGTGCGATGGTAACGAACAGCCCTCTTACAAGAACTATTATTTTCCTGTGCGGGTGCCTTATCATCCTCATATTCTTAAGATTCCTGCAAAAAGGGCTTACGCGCTGCCGCAGAGAAAAGACAATAAAGACAGAAACAGAAAACGGATACATAAGCGTAACTCTCACTGCCATAGAAGATATGATTAGAAAAAGCCTGTCTGATGAGGATATAATCTCCTACATAAAACCAAAAATATTAGCCACAAGAAAAGAAATCATTTCTTACGTTAGGCTTGCGTTAAAAGAAGCTGTCAATATAAAAGATTTTGCTGAGAGTATGCAAATAAAACTTAAAGAGAAACTGCAGGCTCTTCTGGGAAATGAAAAAATGCTGAAGATAAATATCGAAGTTAAGAAAATTGCTTTCCCGAGAAAGTACGCGGAAGAAAATGAAAAAGAGGATGACGAAGAGGGTCCTCTTAGAAAATATTAATCACTATCTGATAGATAATACAGTCTATGAATAACACAATCAATAATCTCATTGAAGAACATATAGAAACTATAAAGAAACTAAGGGATTCTAAAAGTACAATTGAGAAAATAGCATTATTGTTTATAGCCGCATTAAAGAACGGCAATAAAATAATCTTTTTTGGTAACGGAGGCAGTGCCGCTGATGCTCAACATCTATCGGCAGAATTGGTGGGTAGATTCAAGAAAAAGAAAAGGCGCCCTCTTGCTAGCATAGCATTAAATACCAATACTTCCATAATCACGGCCGTAGGGAATGATTTTGGATTTAAAGATATTTTCTCCCATCAAATAGACGCGTTAGCAAAGAAAGGCGATATTGCCGTAGGAATATCAACATCGGGCAGTTCAGAAAATGTTGTAAGTGCTATACTGAAAGCGAAGGAAAACGGTATTACAACCGTTGGGTTCCTGGGTAGAGACGGCGGACAGCTGATAAATTATGTCGATATACCTCTATTGGTTAACTCTAACGATACTGCCCGCATACAGGAAACACATATCCTCGCAGGACACATAATATGCGAAATTGTTGACAATGAAATCTTCTAAGAAAATAAAAAGTCTGCATTCTTTAATAGGTGTAGTAAGAAAACTAAAGAAAGAAAGCAAAAGAATTGTATTTACCAATGGCTGTTTTGACATAATCCATCCCGGTCATATAAAAGTTTTCAAAGAAGCAAAAAAAAAGGGTGATATCTTAATAGTGGGTGTCAATTCTGATAAATCAATAAAGACAATAAAAGGCCCTAAACGCCCCATCCTTAATCAGAAAGCAAGAACATATATAGTCTCCTCATTCGAACCGGTAGATTATGTGGTATTATTTAACGAACCTACTCCCTTCAGATTAATAAAAGAAATTAAACCAGAGATTATAGTTAAAGGCGGCGATTGGCGGATGAACAATATAGTAGGAAGAAATATAGCCAGGAAAGTTGCGAGGATAAAGCCTCTTAAAGGCTATTCCACTACATCTATCATCAATAAAATTGCTAAATTGTATAATGACTAACGCGGAACGAAAGAAAATATTCAGAGTACTTGATGTTAATCTTAATCGCTCACGAGAAGGACTGCGCGTGCTGGAGGACTACTTCAGGTTTATATCCAAAGAAGATTCCATGCGAAGTAATATAAAAAAAATAAGGCACTCTCTTAGAGCTATCTCTTCCAACAAGAAATTAATTAAGGACCTTATAAAGAATAGAGACTCAGGAAACGACCTGGGTAAAGAACTGGACAATTTGGAAATAGAAAGGAATGACATTTTTGATATTGTATATGCAAATTTTCAAAGAGTAAAAGAATCGTTAAGGGTAATAGAAGAGCTCCTGAAAATAACAGATAAAAACAAGGTAGAAACCGCAAAGAAAATAAGATACCAAACATATGCTGCAGAGAAACAAACTTTTAGAAACTGGACTTATCTACGTAATTCTGGACACAGAAACAATAGATAAATATAGACTTGATATCTTTAAATTAGCTGGTAAACTTTCTTGTACAGATGTAGATATATTCCAGTTAAGGTTCAAGAATGGAAATGACAGGAAGACCTTAGAGCTTGCAACAAAGCTGGCAGGAATAATTCATAAACGAAAGAAAATATTTATTGTGAACAATAGAATAGATATAGCTTCACTGGCAGGAGCCGATGGTATACACCTAGGAAAAAATGATATAAATACCGATCAAAGAAAATGTACCCTTTAGCTATCTGGAAAAGAAACTTAAAGAAGGAAGGGTTATAATACCTCTTAATAGTAAAAAGGAAATAAAAGGCATTGTTGCTATAGGCGAAGGACTTAAGGTTAAAATAAATACAAACATAGGGACATCTACTGACATTGCTGATTTAAAAGAAGAGGTCGATAAGCTAAAGACAGCAATTAACACCGGGACTGATACGGTAATGGATTTAAGTATCGGTGAAAACATAGATAAAATAAGGAAGACAATAGTAAAAAACTCAAGCGTCCCTGTAGGGACTGTTCCTATATACGAAGCGGCTCAAACAGCAGAAAAAAGAAGAGGGAGCATCGATAAAATAAAATTGGATGATATTTTGGATACAATAAAAGAACAGGCCATTGACGGTGTTGATTTCTTTACCATCCATGCCGGCATACTAAAGAATACCATAGATATCTTGAATGAAAATAAAAGAGTAGGCGGTATAGTAAGCAGAGGCGGAGCAATTATTGCCCGGTGGATGTATGTAAATAGAAAAGAGAATCCTCTCTATGAACATTTTGATGATATACTTGATATTGCAAAGAAATACAGAATCACTATAAGCTTAGGAGATGCTTTAAGGCCCGGCGCTATAGCAGATTCTACGGACAGACTACAGTTATCAGAGTTATTTGTTTTATCAACACTCATCAAGAAATGCCAGGCCCGGGGTGTACAAGTTATGGTGGAAGGGCCGGGGCATATAAGGTTAGATGAGATTGCAATGAATGTTATATTACAAAAAAAGATGTGCTCTAAGGCTCCTTTTTATATTCTAGGGCCTCTTCCAACGGATATAGCCAGCGGTTATGACCACATTACTTCTGCCATAGGCGGAGCTATCGCTGCTATGCAAGGCGCTGATTTCTTGTGTGTAGTTACCCCTGCTGAACATCTAAGACATCCTTCTGCGGAGGATATAAAAGAAGGGATAATAGCATCTAGAATAGCCGCTCATTCTGTAGACCTGCTGAGATTTAAAGACGAGCGGGAAAAAGATAACACTTTATCATATTATCGTGCACACAGAAAATGGGAAAATATATTTAAACTGACAATAGACAAAGAGAAGGCAAAGCGTTACAGAAAATCAGCAAAAGTTACTTCTGAAGATGTATGCACGATGTGCGGGCAATTTTGTTCTTTAAAAATAATAGATAAATGTCATCTACTTAAATGAACGCTGCGCGTTGTTACACAGATGACCGCAGATTTTGATACACAGATTAGCACAGATATTAACTTATAGTTTCTAAAGAAACTCATAGTGCTGAGGGAGCATTTTACTATTAGCTATTAGCTAAGAGCTATGAGTTATGAGCCATTCTGCGGGCGTAGTTTAATGGCAGAACATTAGCTTCCCAAGCTAATGGCGGCGGTTCGATTCCGCTCGCCCGCTCCAGGGTTTTACGCGCTCAAATGATACGAAAGAGTGTTATTTGGAAATACAAAGCGACGCGGATAAAACTGATAAGGACTAACTGCTCTTTAGAAAATAGTTTTGATAATTATTGATAATTACCGGGACTATGATTACATAACTTTCTGTATGGCAATATATTAGACATCATGTTACAACACGGAGTCAAAATGTCTTTTTTATTTTTATTATTATTGTTATTAAATGCCGGGTGCATATCCACAAGCATTCTGGAAAATAGCTACAATTACCCCGCAAATGTGCGAAAAACGCCTTCCTCAGAGAATAAAACGCAAACGCCCCTTAGGCCTGGTGGACAAATCAGGAAAATTTATTACATTGTAAAAAAGAACGATACTTTGTTCTCAATCGCAAGAAAATTCGGGATAAGAACAGAAGACCTAATGAGGGCTAACGGGCTCAAGAAGAATTCTACTCTAGTAGTTGGGAGAAAATTGATTATACCAAATAGTTATCCGGGCATAGATACTTATGCCAATGGGAGAGAAAATAAAATATTGTTTTTATGGCCTGTACAAGGTAAAATAGTAAACTATTTCGGAGAAAATGTAAACAACAAGAAGAATAAAGGAATTGAAATACAAACAAAAGAAAATACTTATGTCCGCGCGTCTGCAAACGGCAAAGTAACATTCAGCAATTACATAAAAGGGTACGGCAAAACGATTATTATAAATCATTATAATGACATCTCTACTGTATATACAAATCTATCCAAGATATTGGTAAAAGACGGTAATTATGTAAAGAAAGGGCAAATAATAGCTAAAGCGGGTAAAGATCTGCATAGAGGTATTAATCTTCTTCATTTTGAAATAAGAAAGGGGTATAAAGCGCAAAATCCGTTAGTCTACTTAAAACATTAGAACATGTCAGATAATATATTTTTTCACTGGAGCTCTACAAACACAATAGGCAAAAGAATAGAGTCTTTCAAGGAAGGT
This sequence comes from Candidatus Omnitrophica bacterium 4484_171, assembly GCA_002049895.1. Classification (GTDB taxonomy): domain Bacteria; phylum Omnitrophota; class Gorgyraeia; order Duberdicusellales; family 4484-171; genus 4484-171. The sequence goes on from MVCW01000046.1 coordinate 19,444, forward strand.
TACAGACGCAATATTGCCCTCTTAGGAAACAGAAGCCGTATAGATTATATACGCTACAAATATTTATCCACGTGTTTCGACAACGAAATGATAATATATGTAAATACTTCCTATATAGGGGGAAAAGAGCTCTTTAGCAATATAGCACATTCTTTATTAAGCAGGTACCTAAAATCACACGATTCGCTTGATAAGATGATATCCGCAGCTTCCTATATTATACCTTCTACCACATCTTTCATTAAGAAAACATTGAAAAACGGCAGTCCTATATCGTTTCTAAAACCGCTTGAACTGATAAATAAGTTTATAAACGAAACATCCAACAGGTGCATTCTCATTCTGGACGAGTTTACAGAATTGAGAAGAATATTCAAAAACTTTCACCAGGATTTCTCTAAATTCATAATCTTCCAGAATAAATGCATGATTATCATGACAAGTTCCAGCATCTCTTTGGCTAAAAAGATGCTTTCATCCGAACTCAATTTCCTTTTCGGGAATTTTGAACACATCGACTTAAATGAAAATGCATACATAGAAAATTATTTCTACTTCAAGAAGCTCCTATACCCCATAAAACCCACGCCAATGTTTATGTCTTTCTTTGCTGACATTATGGGAGAAAATACGTCGTACTTCGACATAATCGCTAAAGAGATAAAGAAATATTATGACGACGATGAATCAGATTGCATCAAGAAAGTATTAAAACACAATATTCTAAAAGAGGAATCATATTTCTTCCAAAGATTTATTGCCCGCATTGACGTTATAAAAGGAAAATTCAAGAATTACGTAGTTCCCCTCGAGATAATAATGGCAATAAGCAATGGTTATATGAGAAGAAAAGAAATAGCATCTTTAAACATAACAAAAGAAAGAGATGTTTTGCCGCAATTAAATAAGCTGTCTGAGTTGAACTATATCTCCAATAATGGCGATGTCTATAGCATAAAAGATGTTCTGTTCTCATTCTGGTTATCTCATGTATTCTCTTATTATTTCTACCCCATAACAATGGATATAACAGCAAGGGAACGCCTCTTTGATGCAAAGTTAGAAGAAACCATAGATATATTCCGTGATACATATTTGAAGGATGCTACAGAAAGAATCACGGATTTAATAACTACGTTTAAAGACGACTATTTAAAAATGAGGAAACAAAGAATAAGACTGCCTCATATAGATAAAACAAAAGTGTTTTCTTATCCCGATAAAAGATTTAATTTTCTCGTTGGCGAAGGTAAAGAAATAATATTCATCGGCATAAAAGAAGATACCGCTGATGATAATGACATCATAGATTATATAGAAAAAACACAAGCATTTAAAAACAAAAAAGTTAAAAGAATATTTATAACTCTTAACGGCCTCAGTACATCGGCAAGAATTATTGCCAAAGAAAACAGACTTATAGCATGGGATGTTAATGATATAAACGACCTTTTAAGAATATACCGTAAACCTGTAATCATAAATGAAAATAACAATAATATCGGATACCCATATCTCTACGATAAAGAATAATCTTGCTCATAGAATACTGGAAGATATTAAATCCTCTGATATATGCCTTCATGCCGGAGATTTCATAGAACATAAAGTATTCGAAGAATTATCCCTTCTAACAAAAGTTTATGGCGTATGCGGCAATATGGACGATGACCAGATTAGGAAAAATCTTCCCGTAATGAGAATAATAGAGGCGGGAGGAGTAAAGATAGCTTTAACACACGGCAGAGGGTCGCCGATTAAAATTCTAAACTCAATAAAGACTATTTTCGAAAGTTCTTATCAGGATATAGATATATTTGTATTCGGGCATTCTCATATCCCTCTAAACAAAACGATTGACGGAAAAATATATTTCAATCCCGGTTCTCCTACAGATAAAATATTTGCTCCTTACAATTCTTATGGTATCCTAAATATAGAAAATAAGACCATTAGAAGGAGGTTGATAAAGATTGAATAGGCTATGGGCTCCGTGGAGAATAAAATATGTGTCTAATCCTAATAAAAAGGGATGTATCTTTTGCAAGGCCTTTAAAGAGAGGAAGGACTATTCCAATCTTGTAATATTGCGTTCAAAATACTGCTTCGTCATACTGAATATATATCCTTATAATAACGGGCATATGATGGTTGTACCGAACCGTCATATAAAAGACTTGGAAAAACTATCCAGAGACGAAGTGCTCGACTTAACTGCGACAATGATAAAGACCAAAAATATTATTAAAGACATACTGCGCCCTGACGGGTTTAACATAGGTATTAATATCGGGAAGGTAGCCGGCGCGGGGGTAAAATCGCATTTACATATACACATCGTTCCGCGATGGAACGGCGATACGAATTTTATGCCGGTCGTAAGAACCCGAGCATCCCTACCGTTCTGCATATCAAAGAGACAGAGACCGAATAATACACAGCGCTGCTTTTAGAAGATTGGAATATAAAACGCAAGTCTTTGTATACCATGAAGGAGACTACTACAGGACAAGGCTGACGCATACTTTAGAAGTATCCCAGATAGCCCGCACAATTGCTAAAGTTTTAAGATTGAATGAAGATTTGACAGAGGCTGTCTCTTTAGCGCATGATATAGGGCATACGCCTTTTGGGCACGCGGTGGAAGATAAATTGGACGAATTGACCAAAAAAGAAGGCGGTTTCAACCACAATCTTCAAGGGCTAAGAATTGTAGATTACTTAGAAGAGAGATATCCCGGCTTTAAAGGACTCAATCTTACTCAGGAAACAAGGGAAGGCATACTGCGTCATGATTCTGAAACAATCAGGGCAGATTACTATACAGACAAAAAGCTTTTTAGATACAAACAGCCCACAATGGAAGCTCAGCTAATGGATATAGCGGATGAGATAGCCTACGATAGCCATGATCTGGATGATGGTATAAAATCGGGAATGATTGAGAGAAAAAACTTAGAAAAAATAGGAATATGGAGAAGAACTGTAAAGAATATACGGAAATCTTACGCTAATTTATCCTGTGAGCTGGAAATATACCTTGCCATAAGGAATATTATTAATATGCAAGTTACGGACTTAATAAACCACACCTTACTAAAAACAAAGAAAATGATGATAAAAGATTACGCGGAGGCAAGGAATACCGAAGAAAGACTTGTCTCATTTAGTAAGAATATCGAACAGTCAAGAAAAGAATTAAGAACATTCCTGTATAACTCTTTATATTGCCACCGGAGAGTGCTAAGAATGTCCGATAAGGCTAAGAGGTTTGTAGAAAGCCTGTTTAATGTATACACTCACAGCCCTTATCTTTTGCCGCCGTCTTTTGATAAGAAAATAAAAACAAACAAAGAGAATATAAAAAGAACAGTATGTGACTTCATTGCGGGCATGACTGACAGATTCGCCCTTGATGAATACAAAAGGTTATTCGATCCTAATGAGAAAGTATAAAACAGTTTTTTCTTCTTTCCATACCCTTTACAGGCTCACTACAAGCCTGAGCGACTCCAACAACTTTGTAATAGGAATAACTAAACTCTATAAGAATATTTTCAAAGCGGAAAAGGTGGTAACGGTCTGTAAAGTGTCTAACTCTCATAATTTTATAAAAGTAAACATAGAAAACAAAAAACAAGTTGTAAAAAAAGGGGGCCTGTCAATACTCACAAAAAGAGAGAAAGAAATATTGAAGCAGAATAGAGAAGTCATCTTGAATAACAGGATGATTTGTCCATTTATATTTGTAGATACCTTAGGCGCTGTTTATATAAAAAGAAAAACAAAAAACGATATATTTGACGATTTAGACAAGAGATGGTTCATCTCTCTCTCGGAACAAGTAAGCATATACCTAAAAATATTTTCTTTATACCAGGAACAAAGAAAGATAATGCTAAACTATATAAAGTCTCTATCTAATATCCTAAATAACTATATCCCCACTTCCTATTTACATACAAAAAGTGTTTCCAAGCTGATAAGCGCCCTCGGCAAAGAAATGAAGCTGACAAAAGCGGAGATGAAGTCTCTGGAATACGCTTCGATGCTGCACGATGCAGGTAAGCTGCAAGTACCATCTAAGTTACTCAAAAAACAGCGCCCGCTTACAAATAAAGAATATGAGATTATAAGAAAACATCCTAAAACAGGCGCTAGTTTAATAAAAGACCTGGCCGCGTTAAAACCGGTAGCACCTATAATCCTGCACCACCATGAGAAATATGACGGCACAGGATACCCTTCAAGATTAAAAAAGGACAATATACCTCTCGGCGCAAGGATAATGTCCGTTATAGATGCTTTTGACGCAATGTTTTTCGGAAGGCCATATAAGAAAAGAATGAAATTAAAAAGCATAGAGGCCGAATTAAAAAAACAAACGGGAAAACAGTTCGACCCTAAAGTGGTGCATAGTTTCCTGAAGATACTTAAAAACAAGAGAATCAGAAAATACTTGCACTCTTTCTATTAAATTTCTATAATAATCTTTGATGAAAGAAGAACAGTTAAAACTATTCTATGCAGGCAGCAGGAAAAAGGAGAAGGCAGGTGAAGGAAGAAATACGTTAACAATACCTATAGATACGTTTATACTTATAGGAATAATTGTATTGTTTGCTATCGTAATGTCGTTCTCGATAGGTGTAAAACAAGGGAAGAAAATATTTGCCGCATCAATAAAAACAAAGTTGGCAAAATATGAAGCCAGCAATACAGGCATTTATAGGGATAGCATAAAGAGAATTGTCTCTCAAGACAAAAAAATAGAAGAAAAAAACAATAATGACCAGAGTAAAGATAAAAATACTCCTAACGAAAATAATAGAAAATACATAATACAGCTAGCATCATATTTGAAAGAAAACTTAGCGAAGAAAGAGAAACAATACCTTAAGAACGAAGGATTTTCCGCAGAAATATCAAAGAAAGGCGAATACCTGGTTTTGTATGTGGGGGGATTTGCGACTAAAAAAGACGCGGAAAAGATAAAAACATCGCTAAAGAAAAGATATACTGATTGTTTTATAAGGAGGCTATAATGAGTTTACACCCATCTTTAAGGCAAGGGAACAGTAAAGGTTCATCACGTACAGTTATGAAAAGAGACGAAAGGATAAAGAAACTAATAAAAGAAGGTAAATGGAATGACAAAAGCGGGGTATTCGGCCTTCCTAAGGTAAAAATAGTACGCATGAAAGCGGCCAAGAAAGAGAAGAAACAAGAAACCCAGGAAAAGGAAGAATCACAGGCGGGAAAACAAGAAAGCAAGAAATAACCCCTCAATATTTCTTAATGGTTAAAACGCATCTATTTGTTTATAAGATAATTCTTATAGGCTTTATATCCTCAACACTCTTTATACCATTATATGCGCGTACTAACTCGCTGAACGGGAAAATCAATAAAGAAGGAATAAATATAAGAGCTGATTCTACCGTTTTCGCTAAAAGCATCGGTGTCCTGAAAAAAGGAGAGAACGTAAGGATAATAAAAAGCAGATTCGATTGGTATAAAATAATATTGCCTTCCAGGTTTACATGCTACACATCGTCAGCTTATCTTAAGAAAATAGGCATAAAGACCGCCAGGGTCAAAGCGACCATTCTTAATCTGCGCTTTGAACCATCTCTTGACTCCGTTATAATAGGAAAAGTAAAAGAAAACACAATTGTCCATATAGTCAGAGAACAAAATGGATGGACAGAAATACAAGGATTTCCTTATCTTCGTGGATGGGTAAATAAAAAATTTATAAGTTTTATGCCGGATAGAGTACAGAAATTACCGCCAGCCCTAAATAATAAAAAAGAGAATAAGATTGCTGCTGCCAAAGTGATAAGCCACAGTCCAAACAGAAAAGAAACAAAAGACTATAATTATTTTACTATAGAAGGAACCATATATAAATTAGGGCGAATAGAGAACTGCCCCGCAAATTATAAGCTGAAGAATAAGTTCGCAACATTTTTTCTTAAGATTCCTGAGGTATATAACGTAAATAATTTCCTCAATAAGAAAGTAACTGTCAAGGGCATGCGAATATATGAGGGATGCTCATACATATATATTGATAAAATATCTCTATCTAAGTAATCATTATGTCCGTGGAAATAATATTGTTAATAATAATCCTGCTTTTCTCAATTACCCTTCATGAATACGCGCATGGACTGATGGCTTATAAATTAGGGGACAATACGCCGAAGATATCAGGAAGATTAACAATAAACCCGATAAAACATATAGATATTCTTGGGACTATAATAATGCCGATATTACTTATCATTGTCACAAACGGCGTATTTGCTTTTGGTTATGCTAAGCCTGTGCCCATAAATCCGTATAATTTTAAGAATCCGCGAAAAGATATAATGTGGGTAGGATTAGCAGGGCCAGCAAGTAATTTCCTGATTGCTTTGATTCTATCTATAATACTACGGATGGGTTTACTGGAAGGAGTAATAAAAGAAGCCTTACAATACGGAGTAGTTATAAATCTTATTCTTTTTATATTCAATCTTATTCCCATACCGCCGCTTGATGGGTCAAGAATAGTCTCTGCTTTCCTTTCATATAAAAATGCCTACAGGTACCTCAAATTGGAGACAGCAGGATTTATAATAATAATATTACTTCTTGTAAACGGCATGTTTGAATGGTTCCTAAAGCCTGCTCTAAGGGTACTACTCAATATCATGGGCCTAAATGACATAATAATATAATAAGCACTTGCAATCATATGAGTTACAGAATAAAAGTAAACCTAAAGCATTCACCTTATACAATAACAATAGCAAAAGGGATAAGCAAAATCATCCCTGCTTACATTAAACGCGCGGACATGGGAAACTTTTCCGTAATAATAACTACAAAGAAAGTATATTCTCTCTATAGAAAGCATATACAACGTATGTTTATAAAGATTCCTAATACTATTATACGCCTTCCGGACACAGAGAAATCTAAATCAAAAACATGGCTCTTTCACATTCTTAAAGAAATGGCAAAAGAGGATAATATCCGGCGAAGGATGTTTGTATGCTGTATTGGAGGAGGAGTAACAGGGGATGTAGGGGCTTTGTCGGCGTCGCTCTACAAAAGAGGGATACCCTATATACAAGTGCCCACTACACTATTAGCACAGGTAGATTCCAGTATCGGAGGAAAAACAGCAATAGATTTATTTGGCATAAAAAACATTATCGGAACGTTTTATCACCCTAAAGCTGTCTTTATCGACACATTATTCCTTGAGACATTACCGAAGAAGGAGCTAAAACAAGGAATATCTGAAGCCATAAAATACGGAATAATAAAAGACAAAAATATATTTATTTCTATGCAGAAAAATTACAACAAAATATTCAATTTGGACAACGACTATATGGAAAAAATAGTGTACAAATGCGCATCTATAAAAGCCAGAATAATTAGTATAGATGAAAAAGAGGATAAAGGCATCCGGACTCTGCTTAACTTTGGACATACCACTGCTCATGCGCTGGAGGCAGCATTAAAATTTACAAAGATATCTCATGGAGAAGCCGTGGCTCTGGGGATGATACAGGCAGCATATCTGTCTAAGTACATGAACCTTTGTTCTCCTGAGGATGTAGGAAATATAAAAAGTATAATCAAATTATACGGACTTCCCCTAAAGACATCTTTCAATATAAAGAGCCTAATGAATTATCTCGAACACGATAAAAAGTTTACAAAAGGGAAAATAAGAATGGTGCTAATATCTGAGATAGGAAAAGCTTTAGTAAAAAATAATATCCCCAAAAGAATAATAAAAGAATCTATGCAACATATTGCTGCGTAAAGACTTAATGCATTGACAAAACAGATAAAATATGTTATACTTAGTTGTTTTATGGAGAATAAAAGGAAAGAGCCCAGAACAATGATTTCTTTTCCCGTGGCATGCGATTTCTTGCCGCAACGGAACTATTTCTATACCGTGTGTAAAGATTTAAGTAACGGCGGTATACGGCTCATAACAAACAATTTTATACCCCGCGGCCACCTTCTTAAAATAAACCTTAATTTAATCGATAAAGTAATAGACCTAAAAGCCAAAGTGATGTGGTGTAATAAACAGCGGTATGCTGACAGGTACTATACAGGCTTAGAATTCACTGACATAAACGAGACAAGCAAAATATATTTAAAAGGATTTATTGCCTCTACGCAAAGTAATTATGAGTAAACGTTCAGAAGCAAAGAGAAAAAATTGCCTGAATTGTAATAAGTCCCTAAAGAGGGCGGACTGGTATTTCAGAAACGGGGGATATTTCTGCAACAAGGCCTGTTTCAAGGAATACCTCAAAAAGAAATCTTCCGCCTGATCTCAATTCTCTGCGTATGATATGTTTATAGAAAAAAGAAAATATCCGCGTATAAGCTTTAAACTTCCTATAAAACTTTCCGAATACGACTACGATATAGTAACAGAAACAAGAAATATCAGTGGAAATGGGGTATATTGTACTGTTGATAAAGAACTGGCCCCCATGACAAAGCTGAAGATTATCATGCTTATCCCCTTTAAGAAAAACGCCAAAAAGACCTTAAAAAAAGTTATATGCCGCGGCGTTGTTATCCGTAAAGAACATACAGACAATACCAATAGATATAAACATAACATAGCAATATATTTTACTGAAATAAAAGAATCTGACAGAAAACTTATCCTGTCTTATATTAGTTCTTCCCTTAAAGAAACTGCTCAATAACATATGATTACACGCCATCTTCCGCAGAAAGCAAAACTCATCTGTGGGTTTATATACAGAACAGAGGAGTTCTACGAAAAAACGATAAGAATACTCAGGAAATTATTTGGCCCGCTGGATTACGAGACTGCCGCCTTTCTTTTTAAGTTCACAAAATATTATAACGAAGAAATGGGCGGGCCTCTATACAGGCGTTTCGTATCTTTTGAGAACTTAGTAGCATCTGAATCATTTGTAAAGATAAAACTACGTTGTATAAATATAGAAAGAAATCTTTCCTTCAAAAGTAGAAGAAAAATAAACATTGACCCGGGATATATAGATTTAGCGAAACTTGTTCTTTTTACAACAAAAGATTTCTCTCATCGTATTCATATGGGAAAAGGAATATACGCAGAGGTAACCCTAAGATATATAAAGGGTGGATTCAAAGACCTCGACTGGACATATCCTGACTATAGAACCGATGAATATAAACAGTTTTTTATTGATATAAGAAATATATATAAGAATCAGATATACAGGAAGAAACTCTTAACTCATAGCTGATATACAGGATGTAAGCTTCAAGCCGCAAGGCAACAGGTTCATCGCGGGTCGCAACAGCTTGCAGCTTAAAACTTGTATGTTTTGGGAAAAACTCTTAACCTGAGACTTGCAGTCTGCAGCCTGCGTCTTGTAGCTTGTAAATATGAACAACGTAAAGAATAAAGTAGAATTTCTAGAGAAAATACAGGATTCGCTCTGGAAACGGTTAGAAAAATGTTCTTTATGCCCTAGGAACTGTAACGTTAACCGCCTAAAAGGTCAAAGAGGAATCTGCGGAACAGATAAAGAACTGGTAGTATATTCTGCATTTATTCATAGAGGAGAAGAACCGCCTATAAGCGGGGAAAACGGAAGCGGAACAATATTCTTCTCAGGCTGCAGCTTAAGATGTATATACTGCCAGAACCATAAATTCTCACACAAAATAAGCGGATACACAATAACCCACCAAGAATTGGCCGAGATAATGCTAAGGCTTCAAGACAAGAAAGCACACAATATCAACCTAGTAACACCAACACATCTTTTACCTTTAATAACAGCGGCTTTAATAAAAGCGTTTAAGAAAGGTTTGGTTATACCTATCGTTTACAATACTTCAGGATACGAAACTACGGAGATAATTAAAATATTAGAACATATTGTGGATATATATCTAACAGATGCAAAATATATTATGCCCAATACTGCCTATAGACTGTCTAATGCCATGGATTATCCGCGCATAAACCACGAAGCAATCATGGAAATGTACAGCCAGAGAAAAAACTCACATCTTAACGGGGGTATAATGGAAAAAGGCATGATAATAAGGCATCTGGTCATACCAAATCATATAGAAGAATCAAAACAGATACTGTTATGGCTTAAAAAATACACACCTTCAAGCTATATAAGTATAATGTCGCAATACCAGCCATATCACAAGGCTTATATTTACCCTGAAATTAAACGAAGGCTTACAAAAAACGAATATTACGCAATCAAAGATTTTATAGACAAAATAGGCATAGAGAAAGGCTGGCTCCAAGAATTTGACACCAATAACGAACTCGCAGGGATCCATATTACGCCCGGACTGGCATCTTAGTCTGTATCCACCGGAATACCTCAAATAAAGCCCATTTTAGCAGGGCTAAATGGGTGAAATAAGGGGATTTTCCCGCCTTAGATATTTTCATTTCAAACTTTGGGACTGTTGCACCCTTACGGGCACAGGTACCCTCACGGGCACAGGCAATGCGCCAGTCCCTGATTACAAAGATTAATATAAGAGGGCAACGATTGAAAACATTGGCTTTTTTATCCCTGCCTGCGCCAAGGCTTCGGCAGGCAGGGCCGGAACCATCTTCTGACTTTTAATTCACAGGTTTTTATTTATTGCGCGTATCTTATTGATTCTATTAGCATTATTGGCTATTTTGCCCATTTATAAAAGTTAACATAAGATATATTATAGGAAGTAATAGATTAAAGTTATTAAACCCGGATTTTGCATTATGAAGGCAAAATCCACTCAACCCAAACTCATATTTTAACTCTCTTATTTTATTTTCTGAATCAGCGCGCCCTCGGTTCCCAGACCTCACCACCTGGGGATATCCAAATTAGCGGGCCATTCGTAATTAATGTGAACAAATTCTTATAGCTTGATGGTTAGCAGCTTGTCAGGATATGTTTAATAATGACCCTGTAATCGAGTCTTAATCACTGCAATCAGCTTCTTCCAATCTCACAAAAAAATAAGAAAGAACCTAAATTTATCAACTTATTTTCGATGCTATAATGCCGCTTATCAAATTCATCGAATTTTTCTTTCGATATTTCCTTTGATTTCAGCAACGCATACATTTGCGAA
>MVCW01000047.1 GCA_002049895.1 Candidatus Omnitrophica bacterium 4484_171
AGCGAATTTCTATTAATTTCATGAGCGTAAGCGAATAAATTTCCATGAATTTCGCGAGCGTAAGCGAGCAAGTTTCTATGAATATCTTCTTCAGCATCTCTTCCAATTTCGTGAGTCCGCAGGACGAACATATTTCGTCCGCAGGACATATTTCTATGAATTTCTCCTTTTGAAATTATTCCAATTCCGTTCGCGCAGCGAACATATTTCTTTATTTTTCTCTCCATCCTACTCCCTCTTCTACGTCCTTACGTCTTCACGTCCTACGTCTAACATTCTGTGATTATTTCCCGATTAAATAACCGCTCCTGCTGTTGGTTTACCAATGTTTGGGGTATTTCTGTCCTTATTCTTTCTGTAAGCGCTTCTATAATAGTATTCTCAACGTTCCTGCGGTAGGCGTGCAGTTTGTCCAAAAGAATCTCTGTACGTATAGCGCCTCTTAAGAAGTCCTTTGAAGAATAGCCCATCCATTTAGCAATATAATCATCAGAGCAGTCTTTTTTTGTTACCTTTCCTATATTATCTTTCAACTGAGTAATAATCTTATCTATTTCTATTTCTTCAACCTTTACTTCCTTTGCTTTTATCCTTATATTCTTGTAATCTTCTTCTTTGAGCTGGATATCGGGTTTTACCTCAAGTTCAGCAGAAAACGAGAGCCTTGTACCAAAATTAACATCGTAAATGCGCGGCATACCTACGGGAATAATCCCGTTTTTCTCCAGCGCCTTAGAATAATAGAAGGGCACCATTTTCTTAAGAAACTCCTCATCAAAAACTTTCTTATGATGTTTTTCAACCATTTCCAGCGGTGCGTTACCAGGCCTGAAACCAGGAACTTTAAAGTTCCTGGCTAATTCTTTATAAACATTATTCTTATCTTCCCGTATCCTATTCTCACTTACTTCTACTTCAACTACTCTCTTTAACTTATCTAATTTTTTCACCTGCGACTTCATTATCATCTCCTTTTACATTCTAAAGTTTTCACCCAAATATATTCTTCTTGCCTCAGAATTACTTATCAAATCAGAAGATGTACCCGAAATCAAAATCTTTCCCTCAGCGATTAAATATGCCCTATCGGTAATAGAAAGGGTTTCGCGTACATTGTGATCCGTAAGAAGTATGCCTATACCCTTGCGTTTAAGAGAACCGATTATCTGCTGAGCTTCGTTGACTACAATAGGGTCTATTCCTGAAAACGGCTCATCCAACAATAAAAAAGAAGGGTTAGTGACAAGTGCGCGCGTTATCTCAAGACGCCTTGCTTCTCCTCCGCTTAAGGTATAAGCTTTGCTTTTTCTTAAATGAAACATATTCAGCTCTTTCAGCAATAAATCAAGGCGTCTTTCTCTTTCTTTTCTCGTAATATCCAGGGTTTCCAACACTGCCATTATATTCTCTTCAACCGTAAGCTTTCTGAAAATAGACGGCTCCTGAGAAAGATAACCTATGCCGTACCTGCTTCTTATATGAACCGGCAGATGAGTAATATCCTGATTATCAAATAAAATCTGTCCTTTATCAGGGGGAACAACACCAACAATCATATAGAAAGTGGTCGTTTTGCCGGCGCCGTTAGGGCCAAGAAGGCCAACGACTTCGCCTCTTCTTACAACAACATTAACATTCTCAACCACATTCTTGCCGCTATACGCCTTACATAGACCTTGTACCTGAAGTATTCTCATTTCTTAATATTAAATATTTTTGATTTTTCTTTAGGGAAAATGACAAGTCTCGGCCTTCCTTCTAATACTATTTTCTTTTTCTTCTCCGAATATACGGCGCGGTCGGCAAAAGTAACATTATCGTCTCTCACCACTTTTACATCTCCTTCTGCAACAACTTTGGCAATGGTTTTATCTTGGGAATTAAAATATACTGTAGCTTTGCGGGCAAACATCTTACCCTGAACGTTATCAACAACAACATTGTTGTTAAATACCGCTACCCCCTTATTGTAATCTATCTCCAGGGGGCCGTCGCAATTTATTTTAATGACATCATCTTTTCTGAACAAATCTACTTTTACATCCTTTTTGAATTTTACTTTGCTAAGAGCCGTATCTGCATCCATACCCTCAGCATCAACTTTGATAGACTTTTCTTTTTCTATGTTTACTTTTGTATTAGTAGATATGTTGTTGGAGCTTTGCTTCCAATCGAGAGCATCGGCATGAAGTGTTATACCTTTCTCACTATTCACATATACATTATTTTTTAAGTAGACATCCATATTTTTCTTGTCAAGTTTTGCCTTATCTGACCTGATATTTATAGTATCATTATCTTGAAAATATTTTGCCTTCATATCATCTATATCTACATAGTTTCCCGAAACAAGAGCTTCTTTGCCTTTCACCTCCCATTTCTTTGAACCGCCTTCTTTATAATTGGAAAGATAAAAATCCTGTATTTTCTGTTGAGGATAAACATCCAATGAATAAAATAATGTAAATACGGCAATTACGATAAATCTTATTAAAAACATGAGACGCCCCAGGGGCCTATATATTTTCTGCCTAAAACAGATACCTTCAGACAAAGCAATATCATCCGCTGCATTAATCACCTATACTCTGAAACCTTAGTAAACTTTCTCTAAAAACCGCATCTTGCTGATGAGCACCTGTTTCAAAGGCAGGACTTAAAAAACTTATTTGTCACGTTCTCCGCCAAAAACACATCCACACATAGCAGGCATGGAACCCCCTCTAAATATCTGATGAAGAGAAATAACAATATACCAGATTATTATTCTATGTCAACGGGGGGGGTCGCTTTAAACTTTATATTCTAAATACAAATCGGCATTGTTATTCTTTGTATAAATTTCATTAGGCTAACCCTCAAGAAGAGTTAGAAACATCGCTCTCTGCAATAGTGACATTTTTCTAACGGGATAAGAAGGTTAAACTTCCAATTGCGTCCTTCCACATACTCTTTGATTTCAATATTTTCTCTACCACCTCTCTTACCGCGCCTTCTCCTCCCCTTTTTCTCGTAACATATAAAGAAACTTTTTTTACTTCGCCTGACGCATCAGAAACCGCAACGGGGACACCAACTTTTCTCATTATGCCTATATCAATAAGGTCATCGCCCACAAAACATATATTCTGATTGCTAACATTGTACTTTCTTCTTATCCTGTAGAGAAGGCTTTCTTTAGGCAGTATGCCTGCATAAATATCAGCTCCCATATCCTTTGCGCGGCGGCGGACTATTTTTGAGTCTTTAGCCGTAAGAAGAACAGTCTTTATGCCGGATTTTGTAAGAAGGAATATGCCGAGGCCGTCTTTAACATTAAAAATCTTAATCTCTTCACCCGTATTTCCATAAATAATATCTCCTTTTGTTAAGACGCCGTCCACATCTAAAATAAGCAGTTTTACTTTGTTAAATAACGGCTTTATATTTTTGGCTGCTTTATTCATAATTGTTATACAAACCGCAAGCCTCAATCCACAGGTTGTAATTATACGAACTTCAAACTGCTATCTCTATTACGGACTTCGAAGCTCAAACAATTACCTCTATATGATTTTTTCTCACGGACTACGAACTTCGAACAATAAACTACTATACCTGAACTATATAATTCCTGCGGCAATAAGATCCTGAACATCAAGCATACCTACAATTCTAAAGTTTTTATCCACAACGGGAACCTCATCAATCTTTTTACTCTCCATAACTTTCAATGCTTCTGACGCCAAATCATCATCTCTTACTACTGTAGGGTTTTTTGTCATTACATTTCTCATCTTTCTGCCAAGAATGCCGGCATCGCGTTCTAGGCCTCTACGCAAGTCGCCGTCAGTAAATATGCCTACCAGTTTCTTCTCTTTGTTTACTACTGAGGCTGCTCCGGCATGAGAAGACGTGATCTTGACGAGCGCGTCTTTGACAATACTATTTTCACTGATTATGGGATTAAATCTTCCTTTACGCATAATATCCTTAACTCTAAGGAGAAGCTTCCTCCCCAAAGAACCCCGGGGATGAAAGAATGCAAAGTCTTTTTCGCGAAAGCCTTTCATGTTCTGCAGACACACAGCAATCGCATCACATACAGCCAGCATAGCGGTCGTAGAAGTAGTAGGAGCAAGGCCCAAAGGACATGCTTCTTTTTTAACTTTGACATCTATAGTACTATTTGCATACTTTGCCAGACTGGAACGGATATTACCTGTTATTGCTACTATCTTGGCTCCAATCTTTTTCACAAAAGGAACAAGATTTCTTATTTCCTCTGTTTCTCCACTGTATGAAAGAACACACACAACATCATCCTCTTTGATTCTCCCTAAATCTCCATGAACAGCTTCAGCGGCATGAAGCCAAAAAGAACTGGAACCAGTAGATGAAAGTGTAGCTGAAAATTTCTGTCCTATAATTCCCGCTTTCCCCATTCCCGTCACGACGATTCTTCCTTCACATGACGATAATATTCTAACCGCCTTAATAAACTCTTTATCAATCTGGTTCCTTAAATCCCTCAGTGCTTTCGATTCTATATTTAAAACCTCTAACGCCCACTCTCTTACTTTATCATTGTTAATTCTTTTCATCCTGAAACCTCTTTAATCTTAATAATCTTTTTGATAAGTTTCTCAACGTTACTTAAAGGATAGGATGTCGCACTATCAGATAAAGCTTTACTGGGATAGGGATGGACTTCCAGGAAAAGCCCGTCAACGCCGCAGGCAACTGCGGCTTTACTCAAAGAATACACAAATTCTCTATCCCCTCCTGAAACAGAACCTGAAGACGGCCTCTGCAGGGAGTGGGTAGCATCAAAAACAACAGGGTATCCGAGCTTGCGCATAATTGGGAAAGAACGAAAATCCACCACGAGATTATTGTATCCAAAGCATGTCCCCCTTTCGGTAATAATAATATTCTTATTGCCAGCTGAATTTATCTTCTCTACCACATACTTAATATCACAGGGTGACATAAACTGTGCCTTTTTGATATTTATAATCTTTTTTGTTTTGGCGGCTTTTATTATCAAATCTGTCTGCCGCGAAAGAAAAGCGGGTATTTGTATTATATCAAGCACACTCTTAACTTTATCAACATCATTCCTGCAATGCACATCGCTCAAGATTTTAATACCTAAAGTGTTTTTTATGCCTTTAAGTATCTTAAGCCCGTTTCTAATGCCCGGGCCGCGGAATGATTTTATAGAAGTCCTATTAGCCTTATCAAAACTGGCTTTGAAAATAAAATCCACAGGATACCGCGACGTTACTTCTTTTAAATAAGAAGCTATCTTAAAAGTAAGCTTCTCATCCTCTATTACGCAGGGACCGGCAATAAAAATAAATTTATGCAGTTTTGCTTTCATACTTTGCTATAGAAGCTTTTATAAATTCTCTAAACAAGGGATGCGCCCTATCAGGCCTGGATTTAAATTCAGGATGAAATTGCGAAGCAAGAAACCAAGGGTGATTTCTTAACTCCATTATTTCTACAAGATTTCTCTTTGGGTATATACCAGAGAATAAAACGCCTGAGTTTCCGAATAATTTCTTATATTTGTTATTAAATTCGTATCTATGCCGGTGGCGCTCATGGATTAACTCTCTGCCGTAAGCAGCATGAGCTTTGGTTTCCTTTTTTAATCGGCAAGGATATAGCCCCAAACGCATAGTTGCTCCCAAATTCTTCTTCGCACGCTGCGAAGGCAACAGAAAAATAACAGGATTCTTGGTTTTGCGCGTAAACTCAGTGGAATGCGCATCACGAAGGCCCAAAACATTTCTTGAAAACTCAATCGCTGCAAGCTGCATTCCGAGGCATATCCCAAAAAAAGGAATCCCATTAACTCTGGCAAAACGAATAGCAGAAATCTTTCCCTCTATGCCTCTTGTACCAAAACCTCCCGGAACAAGCACCCCGCCAACACCGGATAGCAGCTCTTCAACACCTTTTTTCTCTATATCCTCAGAATCCACCCGCTTTATTACTATACGGGCACTATTGGAAAATCCCCCATGGCGCAGGGCTTCATAGATAGACTTATATGCATCCTGAAGCTCGATATATTTGCCTACAACTGCTATAACCGTCTCCTTTTTAGGATAAAGCGCAGGTTCAACAACTTTCCTTTGCCAATCATCTAATCCTTTATCTTTACATCTCAAATAGAGTTTATCGGCAATGATATTATCCAAACCTTCCTGACGAAAAATAAGAGGTATTTCGTATATTTC
Organism: Candidatus Omnitrophica bacterium 4484_171; assembly: GCA_002049895.1. GTDB lineage: Bacteria > Omnitrophota > Gorgyraeia > Duberdicusellales > 4484-171 > 4484-171. The sequence goes on from MVCW01000047.1 coordinate 6,234, forward strand.
TTTAACATCAATTGCCTGGACTACTGCTTGCGGGCCGACATTACAAAATAAACCTATTTTTTCTCTTATCTTTTTACTTAAAGGAAGTTCCGTGCGGCATAGAATTATGTCGGGCTGGATACCTATCTCCCGCAGCTTACCCACACTGTGCTGAGTAGGTTTTGTTTTAAGCTCCGAAGCAGCTTTTATAAAAGGGACAAGGCTCATATGTATATTAATAGCGTTCTTTCTTCCCAGGTCGATTTTTAACTGTCTTATGGCTTCAAGAAACGGTAAACCTTCGATGTCTCCTACGGTCCCTCCTATTTCTACAATAACAATATCAAACTTCTTATGAGAAGATGCCATTTTAATAAAAGATTTAATTTCGTCAGTAATATGAGGGATAACCTGCACTGTGCTGCCTAAATAGTCTCCTCTTCTTTCCTTTGTTATAACGGAATGATAAATCTTTCCTGTGGTAATATTGTTGCTGCTGGTTAAGGTAACCGATGTAAAACGCTCATAGTGGCCCAAATCCAAATCTGTCTCTGCTCCGTCATCAGTAACATAAACTTCGCCATGCTGAAAAGGATTCATAGTCCCGGCATCAACATTGATATAAGGATCGCACTTTATAAGATTGACTTTCAAACCCCGTGATTCAAGAATCCGTCCTATAGAAGCTGAAGCAATACCTTTGCCAAGACTTGACACTACACCACCGGTAACAAAAATATATTTCTTAGGCATTATGTCTTTTTGAAATAATATCTTTTACTCTATTTAGGTCATCTTCTGTATCTACTCCCCGGAAGTCAAACTTTGTCTCAATAACTTTTATTCTGTATCCTGACTCAATGGCCCTAAGCTGTTCTAATTTCTCCGAATGCTCAAGATAAGAAAAGGGAAGATTCTTAAAAGTATAAAGAAAATCTTTAGTATAACCATATATCCCCATATGTTTAAAATAAATACTCTCCGTTTCTGAATCCCGCTTAAATGGTATAGGAAAACGAGAAAAATAAATAGCGAAATTATCTTTATCCGTAATAACCTTGACAATGCTGGTATTTCTTAGTTCATCTTCATTGTCTATCTTTTTCTTAACTGTCGCCATGACAATATCATTATCCTCGAGCATAGATGCAGCAAGTCTATCTATAACTGAGGGGTGAATTAACGGCTCATCTGCCTGTATATTGATTACTATTTTCACATCAATATCCCTTACTGCTTCTGCCACCCTATCTGTTCCTGAACTATGGCCGGGCGAGGTAATAACAGTTTCTCCGCTAAATGACTTCACCGCTTTTTCTATTTCCGGGCTATCACAGGCAACAATTAATTTATCCAACAAGCGCGCCTTCTTGGCGGCTTCCCACGTCCACTGAATAAGGGGTCTGCCCAGTATATTCTTCAGTAATTTATGCTTCAATCTGCTTGACTCAAGACGCGCGGGTATAACCCCTATTACTTCCATATTCAGCTTATGGTTATCTTTCCAAAATTAGATATTGTTTCAGATAACTCATCGGGGTCTGTTGTTGAAGCTCCCAGTTTACCAACAACAACTCCTGCAGCAAAGTTTGCCAAAACAGCTGCATTTAAAAACGATGCTTTCCCTGTTAAAGCGAGAGTAAAAACGGCGATAACGGTATCGCCCGCTCCTGTAACATCAAAAACTTCCAGGGCAGTAGTTGGAATACTATATGTCTTCTTGTCTAAGAATATACGCATGCCTTCTTCACCCATCGTAATAAGGAGTGCCTGCGGTTTCATTTTATCCATCACAATCTTACCTAGAAGTTCAATATCCGATGTTTTCTTTATCCTGAAACCCACAGCGTATTCTGCTTCTTTTAAATTAGGAGTCAATGCTGTAACACCTTCATAATAATCGAAATGTTCTTCTTTGGGGTCAACGGTAACTATTTTGTTTCTTCTTTTACACAATTTGACCAATTCCTCAACAAGGCAGGGGTTAATCATGCCTTTGCCATAGTCTTCTATAATCACGGCATCAAAATTATCAATTTCTCTTTTTATCTTATTTATTATCCTGTCACACATATCAAGCGACATTTCTTCTCTTGATTCCCAATCCAATCTTATAACCTGCTGGTGCTGGGCTATAACTCTTGTTTTCAAGGTCGTCGGCCTTTTCTTATCTTTAATGATAAAATCTGTTTTTATGCCTTTCTCTTTAATCAGCGATAATAATACTTTTCCAAAATAGTCATCACCTATTACTCCGCATAAACTCGCCTGAGCGTCAAGGTCAATTATATTTAAACCCACATTGGCAGTACCGCCTCCTAAGTATTTCTCACGCCTCGCCCACACAACAGGGACAGGAGCCTCAGGCGATATCCTCTCTACATCACCAAAAATATAGTGGTCTAGTATAAGGTCGCCCACAACGAGAATGCGTTTGTTTTTAAACTTAGAGATGGTTCTTTTTAAATCTCTGGAGTTTACTTTCATTTCTATGCTCTCATTAGTATTTATAGTTTTGTAATTTTATCACACATAGTTACCGTTATCAACACAAATAATGCTTCCGT
>MVCW01000048.1 GCA_002049895.1 Candidatus Omnitrophica bacterium 4484_171
ATTCTCCTTTCTACCTTTTTTATGTGCTTATCAATAATACCGTCTATAATATTACTTCTCTCTAAGTGCTTAAAACTTATATCTACGCGCATATTCACCTCCTCAATGAGACTTATCCCGACGCCACGTCGGGATGTAGTCGAATTGATCCCGTGAGCGTATCAAAATTATCGAAGAGAATTTTGATACATCTTCTGCGATACGGGATACATACAGGTTTATTGGTTCACTTCGCGTCCTTCCGCGTTTTCCGCCAGAGGCGTATCAGCCCTGGGCGGAAGCTGGGCGGTTATCCGCTTCTATCTTCCCGCCGTTTCTATATCATCATTTTTCAAATACAATAGCATTATCTTTAACGCTTACCTTTATAGTATCTCCTTCTTTAAAATCTCCCTTTAATATCTTCATACTTAAAGGGTCGATAATTAGTTTTTGTATCGTCCTTTTTATAGGGCGGGCTCCATACTCAGGGCTAAAACCTTTATCCGCGAGCATGCTTTTTGCTTTATCGCTCAAAGTAATATCGATATGTTTATCTTTAATTCTCTCTTTCAATATATCAAACTGAATATCCACAATCTTAGCAATATCAGCAAGAGCTAAACGGTTAAAGATAATAATCTCATCCATTCTGTTTAAGAACTCAGGACGAAAATGCTTCTTTAATTCAGCCTTTATCTTCTCGGCAACTCCCTTCATAGTAACCGTTGGGTCTCTGAAATATTCACTGCCGATATTTGAAGTCATAATTATAACAGTATTTTTGAAATTAACAACCTTACCTTTAGAATCTGTGATGTGCCCTTCGTCAAGTATCTGCAAAAGCAAATTAAACACCTCTGGATGCGCTTTTTCTATCTCATCGAAAAGAATCACTGAATAAGGCTTACGCCTTACAGCCTCGGTGAGCTGTCCGCCTTCTTCATATCCCACATAGCCCGGAGGAGCGCCGATAAGACGGGATACTGAAAACTTCTCCATGTATTCACTCATATCTATACGGATAAGGTTATTCTCTGTATTAAACAGAAACTGCGCCAGAGTCTTTGCAAGTTCGGTCTTGCCAACACCTGTCGGGCCTAAGAACATAAATGACCCCAATGGCCTGTTCGGATCAGCCAGGCCTGAACGGGCGCGTCTGACGCAGGAAGAAATTAAGTTTATCGCCTCAGACTGTCCTACCACACGTTTAGAAAGCTCCTCTTCCATTCTTATAAGCTTGTCAACTTCTGCTTCCATAAGTTTAGAAACAGGTATACCGCTCCAGCGGGAAACAATCTCGGCGATATCCTCTTCATCAACTTCTTCTTTAAGCATCTTTTTGCTTTCCTGGATTTCCGCAAGCTGCTTGTTAAGAACTTTCAGCTCCTCTTCTAACTTCGGTATATTACCGTAACGAATCTCGGCAACTTTATCCAACAATGCCTGTTTCTGATAGTCGGCGGCTTTACTCTTAAGGTTTTCTATCTCTTTTTTTATGCCGCTTATTTTGGTAATCAAATTCTTCTCTTTCTGCCACTGCCCCTTTTCTTTATCCAACTCTTCTTTAAGGCGCACAATTTCGTTATTTAACTTGTTCATGTTTTCTTTGGAGACAGAATCTTTCTCTTTCTTAAGGGCTTCCTTTTGTATCTCAAGCTCCATGATTTTACGTTCCATTTTATCAATCTCTTCGGGCTTAGAATCGATCTCTATCCTTAACCTGCTTGCCGCCTCATCGATTAAGTCGATAGCTTTATCAGGAAGAAATCTGTCACTTATATAACGGCTCGAAAGAACCGCGGCAGCGATAAGAGCAGAATCTTTTATCCTTACGCCGTGGTGAACCTCGTATTTCTCCTTTAATCCTCTTAAAATGGCAATAGCTGCCTCGGTAGCGGGCTCCCCCACAAGCACCGGCTGGAACCTCCTCTCAAGCGCAGCGTCCTTCTCGATATGTTTTCTGTACTCATCAAGAGTTGTAGCCCCTATACAGCGCAATGTTCCTTTAGCCAACGCGGGTTTAAGCATATTCGCCGCATCAACCGCGCCTTCGGCAACACCAGCCCCAACAATTGTATGCAGCTCATCAATAAAAATAATAATTTCCCCCTCTTTGGCTTCAACTTCCTTAAGAACAGCCTTAAGGCGCTCTTCGAATTCGCCGCGAAACTTACTGCCCGCAATGATACTGCCTAAATCAATGGCAATAATCCTTTTGTCTTTAAGGCCTTCGGGAACATCGCCAAAAGCCACCCTCTGTGCCAGGCCCTCAACAATGGCAGTCTTACCCACTCCCGGATCCCCTATAAGAACAGGATTATTCTTTGTACGCCGCGAGAGAACCTGCATAAGGCGGCGTATCTCTTCATCCCTGCCTATAACCGGGTCTAATTTTCCTTCTTTCGCCATTTTTGTCAAATCGCGTCCAAACTTCTCTAAAGCCTGGTATTTGGACTCCGCGTCCTGAGAATCCGCCCTCTGGCTTCCTCTTATTTTCTTTATTTCCCGCGCTATATCATCAACGGTTACTCCTTGTTTTGATATATAGCCGAAGAGAAATCCTTCTTTTTCTTTCGCAATACCAAAGAGTATATGCTCGGAGCTTATAAAACTATCCTTAAGGCTGTCGGAAAATTCCTTTGCATAATTCAAAACAGTCTGCAGGCGTCCTGAGGCATATACTCCTGCACTTTGGCCTTGAACCTTGGGCTGGCTCTTAAGAAACTCGTCTAATTTATTTTTCAAATCACTAACATCAATACCAAGATTAATAAACACTTTACTGCTTAAGTTCTTATTCTCATCAAGAAAAGCATAAAGAAGATGCTCAGGCAGTATACTCTGGTGTTTATACTTATTTGCCAGCATAAGCGCGTTGTTGACTGCTTCCTGTGCTTTTAATGTCCACTTCTCAAAATTCATTTTCTACCTCCTCAATGAGACTTATCCCGACGCCACGTCGGGATATAGTCGAATTGATGTCCGAGCTGCTCCGGGAAAATGTCGCAGAGATTTTCCCGGTATACAGGCAGCCGGACTATTATTCAGGTTATCCATCTTCTTTCAACGAGACTTATCCCGACATCACGTCGGGATGTAGTCGAATTGATCCCGTGAGCGTATCAAAATTATCGAAGAGAATTTTGATACATCTTCTGCGAATCGGGATACATCCAGGTCTATTGGTTTACTCCGCGTTCTTCCGCGTTTAGATCCGCGGGTATCCGCTTCTATTAGTAAAAAATAATCTCAAGAATAAGATCCCCGCGATAAAACCTCCTATATGCGCCCAAAATGCAACGCCTGCCCCGTAACTTCCCACTGACATCATACCCAGAAAAAACTGATATATAAACCATATACCTAAAAATACAAAAGCAGGTATCTCAATCACCTCAAGAAATATAAAGACAGGCACAAGCGTTAACACCCTCGCTCTTGGGAACATAACTATATACGCCCCTAAAATTCCGGCAATTGCACCTGAAGCTCCCACAGCAGGAACCACAGAATTAATATTCATAATAAAATGGGCAAAAGACGCCGCAAGCCCGCACGCAATATAAAAAATAAGAAAGTTAAAATGCCCAAGGACATCCTCAACATTATCGGCAAATATCCATAGAAACCACATGTTGCCTATAAGGTGCAGCCAGCCCGCGTGTAAAAACATACTTGTGAAAAACGGCATAAATTTCGGCATAATCGGTGCCTGCGAAAATACATATTTCGGAGTAAAGCCGTAAAGATAAATGAAGTCCTGAATATATCTTCCCAAAGAAACTTCATGAAGAAATACCAATGTATTTACGATAATCAGAGAAACCGTTACTACCGGAAATCTTCTATGCGCTATGTTATCTCTTAAAGGTATCATTTTTTTGTATATTAGTCTTATTCATAAATGAACGCCAACTATCTGCTTTCGGTGATACAGAACCGCTTCTATACAGTCTACTTATTCCACGTCAATCTTAATCTCCCTGTTTTTTGATTCCTCTTTCTTGGGAAGCTTAACCTTAAGCACGCCATTCTTGTAAACCGCCTTTACATTGGACTGGTCAACGCTTCCGGGAAGAGTTATGTCACGGTAAAAACTTCCCTGATAACGCTCGGAATAATAATAGTTCTTTTTCTTTTCTTCTTTTGCTTCTTCTTTTTTGGCTGAGATAACCAAAGAATCTCCCTTTAAATCAAGATGTATATCCTTCTGGTCAAATCCCGGGATATCCGCATCTACGTATACATTATCTTTATCTTCCCATACATCTACCGAAGGAGCAAGTATTTCTTCATAAACAGACGGAGTTTTCAAAAACCGCGTGTTAAACAACCTGCTTATTTCCTCCTGAAGTGTATCCAGGGCTTTCCATGGATCATCCCTTTTATACCTCATAAGTGCCATACCTATCACCTCCTTAAATTTCCCCGATATGGCGCCGGGGGATTAAGCCCCGCTGACAAACAAAATAAGTTTCACGGGGCAATCCTCTATTGATAACCTTTGCTGCATCTAGGGCGGCTCTGCCTCCCAAAAGCAGATAGTTGGCACTCTCATACAATGAGTGCTAATTAAACCTCAAAAAAAATCAGCCTCTAAAACTCAAATTTAATGCTGGGTTATATCGGCTAATCAAATATCACCTTTAATTTCAAAGATCACTTTTATTCCTTTAATATTAACCCCTTTATCCTCAATAAGGTATTTTATATACTTAAGCCGTTTAATGTCACGATAAGAAAACAACTTATTTTTTCTGCTTTTCTCCTCGCAATGCACAAGGCCTTCTTCAACAATCTCATGCAGCGTCCAATAATTCAGGCCGAGCAAACGGCAAACCACATTTAAAGGGTATACCGGCTCTTGAGGGTCAATTTCTACGTCAAACTCATCAATATCGAATATTTCATCCTTTTTGTCCTTATTTTCCCTTCTCCTCATTCCAATTCTTATATAACATATAATTAGATTTTTGTCAAGTTTTTTTTAGAAAAAAATCTGATTATTTTTTGATTATTTTCAAGATATTACTTAAAATCTTACAAACTATCTACGGCAGCTCTAAAAAGTAGATTAATATTACGATATTATGTGAAGCATCTGACGTTCCGCATAATTGAAGAAAGTAAAGATAAGTTTTGCCCGCGGGTTGCTTGCTGTTTGGTATAATATTATTTCAGGTTTTCTTCTGTATACAAAGACACCTCAACCATTCGTTCTAATAATTCCTCTACAGATATGCCAACGAGATTATGATAAATAAGTTCTTTGGCAAACAATTTGCAGATATAGCGCAGTTTTCTGATTTTTTGCTTACTGGCATAAATAAAATCACGATGGCCGCTGTTTACAATAATAATATTACGTTTCTCATCATAACGTGAACGCCATAACTGCCCGGTAGCGCTTTCCAGAGTATATCCCGGTAAGCCTTTGGCAGAAAGATCTTTATCCGCAGCCGCAGATTTCATAAGATTATCCACGATAGTTATCAAACTTTCTGCCTGACAAACTTTTTCCCTTTGGCCAACAACAACTTTTAGTTTTGTTAAACCCGGCTCATTTGGCGCGTGAAAATTAATTATCTCTCCATCCTGTTTATCAATTTCTCCATTTCCTTCAAGAATCATCCATTTAAAAGATAAACCTTCCTCCACTTCCCGTTTATTACGATCCAAACCTATAGCACGAAAAGGCCTTGTTTTACCCACTCCGACTAACGTAGACAAAGGCCGTATCCTTGCCGAAAATAGCGGCCCGGCAAATTCAAAAAATTTTCTTTGAGGTTTTTCCTCTTCTTTAACCCGGCTATTCTTCTCTATAAATATTAGCGGGCTATCCTTTCTTCCATGTTCACCTTGTTTATCCTGACGCTGCCCATGAGTATGCCTGCGTTCATAAACATTAAACCAATCATATTCCTCAGGAGGCAAAGCTCGTATTGCTTCCCGGAACGCTTTCTGTACTGAACGAAGTATATTCCGGCTCATACGCTCCTCTTCTGCCTTATTTTGTTCAGCCGCAATGTCCTCAAGATGTTTTTTTAAAGGAGCTAATGCCTCACATAACATACCAAAACATTCATCATGAATAATTCCTCCTCTTGTTCCCGGAGTAATATGCAAGAATGGAGCGTCAATAATCCCTTGAAAATAGCCTGATGTCCACGGTTCAACTTGAAATTCATCCAATACTGTTATCGAAGGGAGAACCCGTGTGCCCCAGCGAAATAAACTAATATAGTTTTCCGGACTCTTTTCATTAAGATACAACTCTACGTATACATCTCCCAAAGATGTAGTAATCTTAGGAAGATTATGTAAAAGCTGCCCGGAATAACGCCGTGGTTTCACATCGAATTCAGCGTGGCTGGTACGGTCAATAATTCTGATTTTCACTCCTGAGTGACGAATGCGGTCTCTTAATTCCGAGGCTAAATATCTTTGAATCTTTTCGCCGTTTAACGAACGAATACCGGCAAGCAAAGGAGTAATTACTAATTGAGTTCCCCTGAAAGGGATAAGCCTGAGGCGTTGTCTGATAGTATAGCCGGGCTTGCCTTTCTCCATCTCCATCTGATATGACCTTCCGTCTTTCCCTGACGAAATCATTATCAGCTTATGCCCTACTGTCCAAAAACTCAAAAGCCCTATACCGAACTCACCCTGAATATTTCTAATCCCCTCTTCTTTAAGCCGGCGCTTCAAAGAATCACAAATATGCGTGGCTACATATTTAAAATCGGGTACCCCCTCATCGTTCTGAGGGATACCAAATCCATCATCGATAACTTTAAGATAAGGCTTCCCTTTTTCTTTGCCGCGAATGACACTGATGTGTTTAGCCTGAGCATCGATACTATTCTCTACAAGTTCGGCGATAGCCTTCAGGGGATTGCTCTGAGAAAGAGCAATAATAGTAATAGCATTCCAGTCGTTTCCTATCCGCAGGCGCCCGCGTTCTCCTCTTTTTTTAGCCGATTTTTTACGTCTTGTTACTGCCATACTATTTCCTAAAGCCTTTTCAGGAAATACTTTTCATAATTACTATTTCCCGAATATAAACAAATGTAAAATTAAGTTTCGCAGGATTTGAGATGCAGTTTAATTTGCTCATTTTTTACTATTGTTTAATTATAATGCTTCATTAAGAAATTGACAATAGTGTAATAAACTCTTATCAAATCCAAATTTTCTGCTATAATGACGCTGCTGTAAATGCCGGATGGCTGGCGAGGCAGATACTTTGCAACAGTCCCATAATTGCCTCGTAACGTTTTTGATAGAAAAGAGCTGCAATTTTAGTTAAGATATGAAAAGTTTAATAATCGGCATAGTAGCGGGGATTTTATGCACATTTTCTTTTATCCCCCAGGTGGCAAAAATTATTAGAACAAAACATACCAAAGATTTATCTTTAATAACATTCTCAGCACTCTCTTTAGGAGTGTTTCTGTGGTTAATCTACGGCCTGATGATAAAAGAGTTCCCTGTAATAGCGGCTAATGCCGTAACTCTTATCTTGTCACTTACAATAGTCATGATGAAAATCAAACACGGCTAACCCTTGTACTTTAATTCTATCCGCTAATCGCTATACGCTATATCCTGTTAACCTAAATAATGCGGTTAGTATTATTTGCCCGCCTGTGCCCGTTAGGGTGCCTGTGCCCGTTAGGGCATAAGGTACAGCATTTTCCCGGTTAACTATATTATAAATTATATCTCATTAATTACCACGTTTTTCTTCTCTAAATACGGCAGATAACCCGTATTGGTCCTCACCCACACTTTTACATCTGTCTCAGTATATTCAACTTTAAAAACTTCCGCCTTTTTATAAAGATAATCTAATACCTCCATAGCGCTGAAAGGAATTTTGAGAAGAAACTGTTTGGTGCCGAGAGTAATAAAATATTTTATCTTATCTTTAAGCACATCTAAATTAATTTCCCTCAGGGCTGAAATAAACTCCGCGTCAGGATACTGAAACTTTATCCTCCCCAACTGAGCAGAATCTATTTTATCTATCTTGTTAAATACCATAAGCATTGGTTTCTCCTGCAAGTTGAGCTCTTTTAATACCGCGTCAACCGCCGAAACAAGCCTTTTATAGCTTTTATTGCCGGCGTCTATAACATGCAAAAGTACATCGGCATGATACAATTCTTCCAGCGTAGCTTTAAATGCCTCGACTAAATTAGGAGGCAGTTTATATATAAACCCCACGGTATCACTAACAACAACTTTAAGGTGATTTGACAAACTTACAATTCTGCTTACAGGATCAAGTGTTGTAAAAAGGCTATTTGACGTCTTTTGGCCGGCGTTGGCTAACGCATTAAGTAAAGTTGATTTGCCTGCATTCGTATAACCAACAAGAGAACACATTTTTATCCCCTCTTTGTGCCTCTTTTTCCTCTGGATATCACGGTGTCTGCGTACATCATCCAGGTCTTTTTTCAATTTAACAATCCTGTCGCTGATTCTGCGCCTGTCTACCTCCAGCTTTTTCTCGCCCGGGCCTCTTGTCCCAATACCTCCGCACATTTACCACAACCTACGCATTTCATCGGGTCAACAACAGGAATCCACATCTTCTATTATTTCTAATTAAGGAATAGTAATATGATAGTAGATAGCCTGCTCATCAAGCGGCCAGGTATTATGTTCTTTATCCGAAATAACAAGAACCAATAAAGCCTTCTCTTTCTTGCAGGTATTGTACATATCTAATTATCTCTGACGGATTTGCCCCTTTCTTTGTTCCACCCGGCGGGTGGAACTGGTAAAGCTGGAAAACATATTAACAAACAGAATCATTTCTTATCTAAAGCATCTTTGATCATTTTAAAATCATGCTTTATTTCATCTTCATCCGGGAGAAGCTTCTTACCTCTCTTTATGTATTCATATGCCTCTTTGTACTTTCCAAGCTTATATAAAAGTTCTGCTTTCGTACTCAGGATAATCCCGTCGTCCGGCTTTATCTTAATCGCTTTATTAATCAGCTTAATGCCATAATCTAAATTCTCCCCTGACTTATATAAAAAATATGCTTTATTATTATAAGCTGCGGCGAGATCATTCTTGAATTTTTCATTCTCAGGATTCCTGCTATATGCGTATTCCAACTTTTCAATTGCCTTATCATAATCTTTTATATAAAAAAAATACTCTCCCATCGCGTAAGCGAGATTTGTATTAGCCGGGTCAATCTCGTAAGCTTTATCAAACCATTCCCTAGCTTCTTTAAACGGCTTCTTTTCTTTCTTTATAAGAGCGAGAAAAATATAGGTATCCCCCATGCTTATATAAGCAGGAATATATCTTGAGTTAAGCAGAAGCGCTTTCTTGAATTCCTTAATTGCTAAAGGCATATTTTTCTCATAATCAACCTCGGACGAAGTCCTTATGGCAATACCTAAGGCACGATGAGCTTTAAAACTGTTTGGATTATCATTGCAAGCCGCGCGGAAAAGTTTTATTATCTCTTTTTTATCCTTAATATTTCTCACGCAGTATTGCCAGGCGTCAAAGTAACAGTCATTATCCTTACCGCTGAGTTTATCGATTGCTTTTAACTCTTTAGCCGCTTTCCTGAAGTCTTTTTTCAATATATAACAAATAAGAGAATTCCGGCGGTTAATTATATTGCCGGGATTTATTTCATTCGCTTTATCCAGCCAATATCCTGCTTTATCAGTATTTCCGGTTATAAGATACACCCGGCCGAGATTGCCATAATCTATATCTTTACCTTTATTATTTTTAGGCATATATTTAACCATGGCCTCTAAGATTTTGCGCTCGTTGTCATAATCGCCGGCATAATCATACATAAACGCCAGCTTCCAATAGTTTTCATAAAAATAAGGGCATATTTTTATCACCAGCCTCAAAAAATCAACTGCTTCCCGTGAATTCGGGGGAATTTTATCATTATTGGCATACTTAATATCATTATTGCAAAAACCACGAAAATTCATTTTGTAGGCTGTGTAACAAATGCCGGTCTGCAAATCCGACGAAAATATATAATTCTTAGAATTAAAAGAATAAGCAGAAAGAGAAGTTAAGAAAACAAAACATCCTGCCGCAAAAATATACTTATAAGTCTTCATGATTAAGAAAGTATAAAAATATTAATAACACACCCGAGTAATAAACCTCATCCCGTCACTGCCTCTATTCTAATGTTCTCAAGAACTTAAGAATGTTTATCCCGCGTTCGGTCAGCCGGTGGCGTATAGACGCGCCGCTGGAGCGTTTCATTACCAACCCCGAAATAGCCAATCTTCTTATGTGTTCAGAAACAGTCTTAAAATTAACCTTTAGCTTTTCTGACACATCAAGAACAGACAATTCCGGTTCCTTGCTCAGCAGCTCCAGCATTTGTATGCGGCGATGATTGGAAAATCCTCTTACAATACGTTCCAGTTGGCGGTATTTGTTCTTAGAATACTTCACGCTGCTGTTCATTGCTTCACCTTTTTCCCTATTTACAACCTGTCTTAAAGCTCTCTAATCATTATTCTGATTGTCATTGTAAAACAATACAACAATTGGATACCTCTACTTTTTTATTATACCTTAATATTTATATTATTCCAATGTTCTCAAGAATTACAGAATAATCTGACGCCGCTTCTAAAAGCCTCAACCTCCACAAACCCTTTAGAGAACCTAAATAAACACAAGCCAACCTGCCTCGTTCGCTATTCTAATGTTCTCAAGAACATCAGAATAGTTGAGAATTATCAACAAGCAAATGAGAGTTCAACGGTACATCTTAAAAATAATTGCGGTGCACAAAAAGGAATGTATTCCTAGAAAATGGATACTGCTTTAGCCGCGGCAGAGACAAAAGAGAAATTTAAACTTACATAAACCAGGAGTAAAATCTTAACTGCTTCCTTTATCCTAAAATACTCAGAATATTATTCTCTAAATCCTCCGCATTGTCTGATATATCTATCCACTCAATGCGTTTATCGCGCCTGAACCAGGTCCACTGTCGTTTGGCAAAATTGCGGGTATTTTTTGCCATAAGGCGTTTTGCTTCATCATACGTGCACCTTCCTTCCAAATACCCTTTTATTTCAGAGATACCGATAATTTTTGCGGCAGTAACGCTCAAAGGCAGCTTAATCAATTCATTTACTTCGTTGACCGCCCCCTCGTTAAACATCCCGTTTACTCTTTCATTTATACGTTTGTAAAGCCTGTTTCTTTCAATGCCGGTTCCGAATATCTTCACGGGAAATTTTCCCCAGATGCCTTCTTTTTCCTTTTGCTTCTCTGATATAGGCACTCCCGCCGTATAATATACCTCAAGCGCCCGGATGATTCTTTTTAGGTCATTGGGAGATATTTTCCGTGCGGCCGCGGGGTCAACGAATTTGAGCTTTTCATGGAGAACATTATTGCCCTTTATTCTCGCTTCACTTTCTAACGAAGCACGCAATTCATTATTACGCGAAGGCCCTTTAAATACTCCATCAAGCAGCGCTTTCATATAAAGGCCGCTTCCTCCGCAGATAATAACGGGTACTTTCTTTGAATATGAATCAGCGATAAGCTTTAGCGCTTCGGTATAATAGCTGTATACGTCATAACTTTCAGAAACCGATATTATATCAACAAAATGATGCCGCACCTCATCGAGCATGTATTTTGGAGGTTTGGAGGTTATAATACGCGGTTCTTTGTATACAAGCATAGAGTCGCAGGAAATAATCTGTGCTCCGGTTTTCTTTGCGATATCAAAAGCGGCTTGAGTTTTACCCGCCGCGGTGGGACCAACTATAAAAACTATCTTAGACATTGCTTAAAAAAACAGGAACATCCTGTAATTCCGCGAGGACATACGCGGCTTTTGGCCTCTTGGTGTAGAACGTATTTTTACGTCCTGACGTCTTCGCGTCTCTACGGAAACTATGGGTATATTCTGGCGGGGTAGCCTTCTTCTGTAAGCTTGCCGTATATATATTCCGCCTGGGACTTACTTTTATATTTACCCACTCTTACCTTATAAAGGGTAAAATCTTCTTCTTTCTCGGAAACAACATATACAGGATAGGCCGGGCTAAGGCTCCTTGAAAAACGGACAGCATTGGACTTGCTGGAAAACGCCCCTACCTGCACCGTAAAGAAATCTCCCCTGCGTTCCAGCCTTCGCGCGAGCATATCTTCCGCGGAACCGGCATAATTGTGTTTTATAGTATCTATATAACGGTGCATACTCCGCCAGTCGCCATCTTTTGCTGAAACCTGCGCCAGCCTGAGACATACAAGAGGCTTGTAAGAAAGATTGGGATATTCTTTCAATATGCTCTTATACAAAGTTTTTGCTTTTTCCATATTTCCTTCCAGAAAATAAGTATCAACCAGTTTAATAAGAGCTTTATCATGAAACCGGGAGTTTTCAAATTTCTTAAGAAGCCCGCGAAAGTAATCGCGGGCTTTTGAATAATTTCCCAGTTTTGAGAAACTCAAACCCGCGAAGTAAAGGGCTTCGTCACCGCCGCCTTCGTTTATCTTACCCAGACATATACGTATTGCCTCGCTGTAATCTCCGCGCAGATAGGCTTTCTGAGCGGAGCTTAAAGAATCAGCGTACAAACTTAACGGTATCACGCACAAAACGACAGCAATAACGCTGATAACAAAAGTATAATAAATCCTAAGTCCGAATATCGAAATACGAAACAAATACGAAATCATAATATTCCAAACTCTAAACATTTTATTGTGACTTATTCAATATAGAACCAAAAATATTCATTAATTCAGTTGATTCCTTAATCAACGATTCTTTTTCCTTGTCTTGATCTCTTCTTGCCTCAGCAAGCTTCAACCAATATCTGCTTTCTTTTGCTTCTTTTCGTGAAATCTTTATCTTCATCAAAAAATCCTTTTTCCCTAAAGACTCATTAGCTTCTATATAATTAGCTCCTACGGAACCTGCAGAACGAATTAACTGCCGGGAAAATTCTATATTTGTTATTGTTTTGGGTATTTTAGCTACATAATCTCTTACTCTTTTTGCAAAAACAAAAGTTCTTTCTTCTAAATCGTATTGTTTGGAATTTTGAGTTTTAACCATTAGGATATGTTTCGGATTTCGGATTTCTAATTTCGGATTTTATACTTTATTGAAATTTTCTTCTGCATATCAAGCAGTATCTTATGCCGCCTCTCCTTTTCCTCTTTTGGCACATCGTCTCCTAACCCGGCTGCCGGCGTATGCGGGCGCGGAGAATATTTAAAAATATACGCTGTATCAAAGCCCGCCCCATCAAGCACCGATTTTGTCTCTAAAAAGTCATTTTCAGTCTCTGTGGGAAAACCAACTATCACATCGGTGCTTAAAGCGCCGCCGGTAATTCTTTTATAATCACAAGCCAACTGTAAATAACGGCCTTTTGTATAACCACGGTTCATCAACTTTAAGATTCTATCAGAACCGGACTGAAATGGCAAATGTAACCGCTTATCTATATTATCCCTTTGCGCCATAATCTCAAATAATCCGCGCGAGGCATCTTTGGGATGAGAAGTAAGAAAAGATAACTTTTCTACTCCCTCTATTTTAGATACTTTATCCAAAAGCTCTATAAAGCCTATTTGGGCGCGGTAAGAATTGACATTCTGCCCCAAAAGCGTGAATTCATTTTTCCCTCCATCAATAAGCACTTTAACTTCATCCAATATATCTTTATATGGACGGCTGCGTTCTCTACCCCGCACAAAGGGAACAATACAGTATGAGCAGAAATTGTTACAACCCTCGATAATTATCACATAGGCATGTTTGGTTTCATCCGAAAACCACGCCCCCCGGTAGAATTCATTAACACGGGCCTGCGCCCCGGTAAAAAGCAGTTTCTCTTTATTCTGTGCCAATGAGCCTAAATTCTCAACCAGCCTATACAAATCATTCGGCCCGCAAACGATATCCAAATACGGCGCTCTCTTAAAAGCCCTTTCTTTATAAGCCTCGGCTACACATCCGATAAGCCCGGGCACAGGTGTTAAACAAAACGATATCGGCCTCCTCCCAGTTATCCACAAGCTCGGCGCCTTTTTTCTGCAATCCTCCGGCAAGGATCTCCGAATCCCGAAAGTTCATCTGGCAGCCAAAGGTTTTAATAAAAATCTTTGGCTGCCGTGCCCGCAGCGAGTTGAGGGAAATCCCAGGGGGATTTTCATCAACATCCTCTCGCAAGGGCCTGTGCCCGCTCTTTGCGGGCATGTCCAACCCCCTCTGAGGGAGATGTTTCGCGGAAACATCTCCCTCAGTATACAAGCGGCCGGACGAGTCTTCTCTGCTATTTAACTTACTCATAATCCCGAAAGTTCAGCCGAAGGTTTTAATATAGACTTTCAGAGAAAACAATTATAGCAGATTTTGCCGGATGGGAATAGTTTTTTGATGCCGGCAAGGAGAGGTTTTATTCCTTGTTCTTAAGTGACATTCGAGTCTTTAAGGTACAGCCGGACGAGCGCGAAGCCTCCCGATTATTTCATCGGGACTGCGATTGCCGAGGGAGGGAAAAACGGTTAAAATTGTTTAATTGCTATTTCAACAAAGGCTATCCTTTCTTCTTCCTTTTCAAAGCTCTGTTAATTTTCTTGCAGAGGGTTTCTACGGAGAATGGCTTTTCGATATAATCATCAACCCTAACTTTTCCTTTTTTAAGCTTATCTATATGGGTAGCAGTGCAAAAAATAATGGGTATATTTCTTGTATCCGGGTTTGCTCGTAATTGCCGGTAAGTCTCAAAACCATCCATCACCGACATCATAGCATCAAGAAGAATAATATGCGGTTTATTTTTGCTAATTTTTTCTAAGGCTTCTTTTCCGTTTCCTGCCTCCTCTACCGCATATTCTCGACTGACAAATATAAAACTTAATGTTTCCCTTACTGCTTCATCATCTTCTACGATTAGAATTTTTATTTTGTCTTTATGTTTTTTAACATCCATAGCTTATTCCTCTATTTTATTATATGCTACCAATAGGTAGCAAAGATGTCAAGAAGCAATGCTACCTTTAGGTAGTCGACTTATAGGTATTATTCACTATATAATACTTCCATCGGGAGAAGATATGGCAGAAATCAATAAAAAGGTTGGAATTAATATACGGAAATACCGCACGAAGAAAGGCTGGACGCAAGAACAACTTGCCTTAGAAACAGGTCTTCACCGTGCTTACATAGGCCAGATTGAACGCGGCGAGAAAAATGTTGGAATAAAAAATCTCGAAATAATAGCCAAAACTTTAAACATACCTATCTCAAAATTATTTGAGAAAAAATAAAAATTTTCAAAATTAATTGATAAAAATATAAATTTCATTTCATTCGCTATAAACCGCTCGACTGCGATTGCCAAAGGTGGGGGAAAACTTCCTTATCCAAGAAATTTCTGAAGCTTTTTGATAATTTTTTCTGGATACTTTTCTATTTCACACTCCCACAATCTCAAAACATTCCATCCCTGACAACGCAAATCCCGGATATGCTTAGCATCTCGTTTTTTGTTTTTTAAAAGTTTTTCATTCCAATACTGAGTGCGCGTCTTTGGAACAGTACCGTCTCTACACCTTGAATGTAAGTGCCAAAAGCAGCCGTGAACAAATATAACAGCATTATATTTACGCAACACTATATCAGGCTTACCAGGTAATCCTTTTACATGCAAACGGTAACGGTACCCCATTGTTGACAACATTCTACGCACCCGCTGTTCTATGCCAGTATTCTTGCTTAGAATCCGAGACATAACTTGACTGCGTTTATTTTTTGACCAAATATCCATCTGGATAACTCACGTTATGGTTTTTTATCTACAAATGCCCTTGTGATTTTTCCATATAAAGACAAAGAATTCTCTGTTTCAGCCGTAATATTATTATATAGAGATTCAGCGATAACTCTTATCGAATGCTTTTCATTATCCGATAATTTCGGATAAGCAAATTCCCCCTTTTCAATGTGGTCTAAAATTCTTTTTTTTCTTTCATCAAAACTGCCCATATCACGATTCCTTTGACACACGGCTTTAAGGTGTTCCTCCCAGGATAAATGCTTACCTTCTTTATCCTTACTTCTCTTGTTACAACCCTTACGGCAGTATTCGCAGCATCATAAGATGTGTTGTGAATGGCCATCTTAAACAATCCGTCCTTTTTTGAAAAAAGTATAAAGTTTTTTAGCAACTTGTTGAGCCAATGGCACAGGCACGCCATTTGAGACTATTGCAAACTTTGAACTTAATGTTGCATCTTCCGGCAGAACATATGTGTCTGGTATTCCTTGTATTCTCATTGCCTCACGCACACTTAATCTTCTAGGCTTCCAAGGATGCAAATGGACCTCGTTATGCCCATAACAAACTGTTGGACTGAACCGATAGCGATGGAGCCGCTTGAATGATTTTCTTTTTGTATCACCTTCCTTAATAGAATGGAATTTTTTTGATTTAGCCTTGAAAGTATCATTTTGGTTCTGAATCTTGTTTGGTAATTTTTTTGAATTTATCCAATAATAAACTGTTAATTCTTCTGGAATATCCTTTGGCTTTCTAGGCTTAGAGCCATATTTTATCATCGATGGCCACTCAAAATCCTTTTTTACATTCTTATACTCCGGCTTAAATGGCCATGTAAACCATCCCCTCTCTGAAACATCTATCTTTCTTCCGAGGCATTTCTTTAACAAAGACCGTTTCATCCCAATCATTATCAGGCGCTCCCTATCTTGAGGAACACCCATTTCCAAGGCATTAAGTATCTTAAGATCGAGACAG
>MVCW01000049.1 GCA_002049895.1 Candidatus Omnitrophica bacterium 4484_171
CCATTCCCCAATCTCCCTTACCGCCTCAATCATAATTTTTCTCCTTTAGAATTGTCCGGAGCTGCTTATTTAAATGGGGGATTTTATTCTTAACGATATCCCACAAGATTTCATAATCTATCCCGAAATATTCGTGGATGAGAATGTCTCTTAGCCCAGCTATTTTCTTCCATTCTATGCCAGGATGCTTTTTCCTAAAGTTTAATGGTATATTTTTTACAGCTTCACCTATTACTTCAAGATTTCTAACCGTTCCATCTACAAGAAGGCTATCATTAGTAAATTCTTTATATGATTTCCCTTTAGCGTATTTTTGTATTTTTTGGACGCTCACAAACATATCTTTTAAAAATAGTCTCAAATCCCGTTCAGACATAAATAACCTCCGGCAATATATAGGGTTTTATTCCCTCTTTCAAGGCATTCTTCAATATAAGATCCACTTTGCGGTTGAATAGTTCTTCAAGGAAAAACTTTAGCTCCATATAGTTATCGAATGTTTTATGCCCTTCCTCAAATTCAACGAGTATATCTATATCGCTCCCCTTCTTTGCTTTCCCTTTTATACAAGACCCAAATACACCTATCTCTTTAATTTCAAACCTTCTCTTTATCTCTACAAGATTGTTCTTAAGTTTCCCTGTTATTCTATTCCGCATCCCGCACCTCCTTATTATCTTCAACTCTTTAAATATTTCATTATACACCTTCCCTTTATTATCTACAAACAAGACATTGTTCAGTTCAATTTTACCTACCACCCGGCGGGTGGACATTTCGGTTACCCCATCCCATACTTTCTTTTGCCTATACGTTTTCTATTTCTAATATCCTATCTACCCGGAATACGCGCTTATCTTTTCTTAGACGGCAATAGGCTTCCATGCCGATAAAGCTCTTGCCGGCATACATCATCTTTCCTACATTCAGCGGTTGAATAATTCTTCTTGTTTTCTCATCGTTAGCTTTTAAATAGGTTATCTTAAGAGGTATTTTGGCTTTTACCGCTTCCTGAATAAATTTGATTTTTTCTTCTAAAGAGATATTATCTTCGGAAATTTTATATTGGCATTTTGTAACGAAATCCACTATCCGCCAGTCTACAAAAATATGCTCTCTTTTCAGCGGCTTTTTAAGGACTATACCCCCCAGGCTGCGGCAGCGGCTCAAAGCAACATAAATCTGCCCGCAGGCAAAGACTCCTCCGCTTATATCGATGACTATTTTATCAAAGGTTTTACCCTGGCTCTTATGTATAGTCACCGCCCAGGCAAGCCGCAGAGGATACTGAGTAAAAGACCCCGCGGTTTCAGTTTCTATTGACTGAGTAAAATCATTCCAGGTAAAATGAAATATTTCCCAGGTAAACGGCAGGACTTTCTCAACTTTTCCGTCCGCCAATCGGACTAAAACTGTATCGGGCTCATCTTTGCTCCCGCCTTTGCGGATTTGGACAATCTCGCCTAAAGTCCCGTTGACCCAGCGCCCTTTAGCGTCATTGTTAAGAAACATTACCTGCGCTCCGGAAGCTAAGCTGAATTTGTAATCGGCAGGGTAAGCCCGCTCAGCGAAATCACCATTTATCTGAGCGGTATAAGTACACACAGGCCCTTTTAACTTACGCAGATGCGCGGCATTGATTTCGGCAGCAACTCTGTTAGTTGAGGTAAGATGCACGATATAAGCTCCGGCTTCTTTCCTGGCAAAATCAGCGTTGACCCTGCGGTTCAATAACTCCAAATCATCATCAGCTAAGGAATTGTTGCGTATGGCATTAAGCAGATGGATAAATTTTTCGTCTTTTTGGCGGTAAACCTTTTCTAATTCAATAAACTCCATAGAAAATTCTTCAAATACCTTCGCGCTGAAAAAATAAGGAGTATCGTAATGGTTCTTGAATATCCCCTTTTCTTTTCCGGTTACTACCGGCGGAAGCTGGTATAAATCCCCGATAAACACCATTTGTATGCCGCCGAAAGGAACTTTTCGTTTTTTCCCGTTTATCCGCAGGAAGCGGTCAATACAATCAAGAAGGTCAGCACGCACCATTGATACTTCATCAATTACAACCGCGTCAAGTTCTCTGAAAATATCCGCTTTCCTGCCCCGTATTTTTTTTACTTTACCTATTGTAATATCCGGCTTAAATCTAAAGAAGGAATGGATAGTTTCCCCCCGCACATTAAGGGCAGCCACCCCCGTGGGAGCAAGCACAACGATATTCTTTTTGGTTACAGAGCGGAAATGTTCAAGAAAGGTAGACTTTCCCGTGCCGGCTTTGCCGGTAATAAAAACATTTTTGGGGGTATTCTCTAAAAGAGCCAGCGCTTCTTTAAACTTCTCATTAAGCTCAATCTTCGCCATTTTTAAAAGATAATCTTCTTTACCAGAGAAAAAACTTCATCGGGTTTTACCGCCTTAAGGCATAAAAACCCTTTTGTGCAATTGTGAGCAAGGCAGGGATTGCAGCCTACATCTTTATGCATGAAGAACGCTTTATCACCCAGCGGCCTCCATCGCTTAGGAGAAAGCCCTCTATCATTTCTCCCAAATATCGATATAACCGGCGTGCCTAATGCCGCGGCTATATGCACCGGGCCGCTATCGTTAGAAATAAAAATATCCGCTTCTCTAAGCAATGCCCCCAGCCGGGACAATATCAATTTTCCGCGCATGTCTATAAGGCCTGCGGACTCGTTAATAATTTTATCCGCATATTGGGCCTGGTCTTTTGCGCTAATAATGATTATTTTGGATTTAAAATTATCTTTAATGAACTTTATAAGTTTTATGAAATAATCCTGCGGCCAGCGTTTGGAGGCACACGATGCTGAAGGATGAATCACAACTATCTTATCAGAATCTGATACTCCGTATTCAGAAAAAACAGACTTTACATAGCTTATACTCTCATCTTTTAAGGGGAAAAACATATCTTTATATTTAACGGGAACGTCAATGAGCTTAAGTAAATCCAGTGTATATTCCATTTCATGTTTTTGGCCCAGCTGCTTTGTATGCGGCAGTTTACGGGTAAGAAGAAACCCCATCTTCCTATTCCATCCGGCACGCACCCTGATACCGGCAAAGAAAGTTATCATATGCGCCCTGTTTGTCGGATGAAGTATTAACGCCAGATCAAACCTTTTTTTCCGCAAAAGAAAAGAAAAGCATAAAGACGACAAGAAACTTCGGTGTTTTCCATACTTATCATAAACAATAACTTCATCCAGATACGGGTTACCTTCAAGAATCTCTCTGGTATACGGCCTGCACATAAACGCTATATGACTATCCGGATATGCTTCGCGTATGTTTCGTATAACAGGCGTAGAAAGAACGACATCCCCCATTCTGTCAGTTCTTACAATTAATATCCTGACGGGCTTTCTCATCTTAAATCAACTGTCTTACCGCTTCAATAACCTTATCGGGTTCTATCTTCATACACTCAATATCGAAATTGCACTGCGATTTTCCGCAAGGAGCACATTTAATATTGTCTTTTCGCAAAACTATTGATTTATCCGAACGCGGACCATATACTTTATGGGATGTAGGCCCAAAAATTGCTACAGTAGGTTTATTAAGATAACTGCTTATATGAAGGATGCTTGAGTCCACGCATAAAACCAAACGCGCATAATTACCGATTAAATAAAACAAATCGCTTATCTTTGTCTTGCCCACAAGGCTTATAACGCCGTCCATTCTAAGGATATCGCCGTAATAAGAAGCGTCACTTTCCTGGCCCAAGACTACAATATGGTAGCTCTTTCTTAATCCATATATTACGCGAACTAAATTGTCATAATGATAGCGTTTTAGCGCTGAACGCGACGAACATGCGACAAATACCGAAGGAAGAAGCTTATAGGATTCGCATTTCTCTATTTCCTGCTTATTTAAGACAAATGCGCCTTTCTTTTCTTCTGTACCGGATATATTCCTGATAAGAGCAAGATAACGCAAACAAGCATGCATATCCTTCTTAAACATCCTGATAAACGGCGTCCTTATCCTCGACCCCATAATTACAGGCAGGAATGAATTCTTTAAATCCACCATTAAATCGTATTTCCCCCTCAAAGACAAAGAAAACCTCATTTTCTGCCTAATTTTCCATGTCTTATCGAACAAAACTACCTCATCAATATTTCTGTTTCTTATAAGAAAATCGCGAGTATGAACAGATACTATGGCTGTTATCTTACTCTCCTGGTAAGTTCCTCTTAAACGGTCTAAGACGGGAAGGCTCAATATTACATCACCTATATTGGTAGGAAAATTTATTATAATACTCTTAACCATTTTTTTAATCTATATCAGGCACAAAATTGTGTCAAGCATATTTATCTGCTTTAGAGCCTCTACATTTGCCAAAGAATACAACCTGTCTCATAGGGCTAACTACAGGATATGCATAATGCAGCTGGCGTAGGAGGGCCTGCCCGCCGAAGCTTTAGCGAAGGCGGGCCTGCCCGCCGACTTGTCCTCCGACTTGTCCTCCGACTTGTCCGCCGAAGCTTTAGCGTAGGCGGAAGCTTTAGCGAAGGCGGGTAAAAAAATCTTTAATCTTTGTAATAATATGATAAATTATCTTATATTATGAAAATACTTCATATACTTCCTCACCTTAATATAGGCGGGATAACAACTTACGTATATACTCTATCAAAATACCTTATCCGCGAGAATATAGAAGCAGCTATTGCAAGCAGCGGCGGAAGCTGGGAAGGAAAATTCAGAAAGCTCGGGATTAAAACGTTCACCGTCAGCACTAACACAAGAAGTGAATTATCTTATAAAGTAATATTATCTGTGAAACAACTGTATAAAATAAAGAAAGAATTCAATTTTGATATCGTTCATTCCCACACAAGAGTAACACAGGTAATTGCTCAAATATTCTCCGGTCTTTCCGGAACGCCCCATGTAGCCAATTTCCACGGTTTCTATAAGAAAAACAAAAAACGTATCGGGAGAAAAATATTCAAAGCCCAGGGCAATATAGCAATTGCAATAACACCCGGTGTAAAAAATGATTTAATAAACGTATTCGGAGCCAATGAGAATAAAATAAAAGTAATACTTTCCTCAATTGACATAGAAGAACTAGGGAAAGAGATGTCTCCTCTTTCGCTTGAAGGCTCACCCCGAATAGGCGCATCGGGCAGGCTTTCTCCCGTGAAGGGCTTTGAATACTTAATTAAAAGCATGCCCAGCGTACTTAACAAATTCCCAAAAGCTCACCTTTACATACTGGGAGAGGGAAAAGAAGAGAACAAACTTCTTGAATTATATAACAAATTGGGATTAGAACGCAGAATTAATCTACTGAAAAATATCCCTCTTGCATCTTTCTTAAGGTCTATAGATATCTTCTGTCTTCCTTCTTTAGAGGAACCTTTGGGGTTATCGGTTCTTGAAGCGCAGTATTTTGGAATACCCTGTGTAGTATCAAACATAGGAGGATTAAGAATCCTGGTAAAAAACGAAAATACAGGACTGCTTGTTCCGCCTGCTGACCCAAAAAGCATAGCGGATGCTTTAATACGTATTGAAAATGATAAGAACCTAAGAAATTCCATATCATCCAACAGCAAAAAACAGGTAGAGAATAACTTTGATATAAGAGAAAGAATCAATGAATTTATTGATGTATATAAAGAAGCTCTTGGATAGTTGTTCGGAATTCGTTGTTCGTGAGAAATAGTTATACAGAGATAGTTGTTCGAAGTTCGAGATTCGGAGTTCGAAGTTCGTATGATTGCAGCCTGAAACTTGCAGCCTGCGGCCTGTAAGCTTGTAAACTATGCAAAATAATCCTAAGATAATCGTATTTGAACCGAACTGGATAGGAGATGTAATCCTTACTACGCCTATTTTTAAAGCTATAAAAGAACACAAAGAAGGATGTTTCCTGGGATGTATTGTCCCCAGAAGATGCCGTAATATCCTGGAAAACAACCCTTTTATTGATGAAATTATAGAATTCAATGAACGCACAACCCATAATTCATTCTCTAAAAAAATATCCTTTATAAAAGAGTTAAAATCCAGGCGTTATGAGACAGCGCTTATCCTGCACCGTTCACTTACAAGAACTTTAATCTGTTATCTTGCCGGGATAGAAAGAAGAGTGGGGTATGCCTATAAAAAAAGGGCATTTCTTCTTACTGATAAAATACCGCCTGTCAACAAAGACTCTATTCATAAGCAGGATTATTATTTAGGAATAGCCGAGGGATTCGGCATAAAAATAAACGACAGAGACTGCCGTATTTACTGCTCCTCTCAAGACAAAGAATGGGCTGACAAATTGATAGGCAATGCTGTATCGAAAGATACTCTCATCGCAATCAACCCCGTAACAAACTGGCCTCCCAAAAACTGGCCATCAGAATCGTTCCTGGAACTAATCAATATTCTCGCAGCCAAAATCAGGAATATTAGAATATTTATAACATCAAAAGAAAAAATAAATATATTCCAATCAATGAATACTGAAGCCTTAATGAAAATAGTCAATTTAACCGGAAAAACCAGTATTGCACAAGTAGCTGCCCTTTATGAGAAAATGGACGTTGTGATAAGCGGGGACTCCGGACCCCTTCATATATCGGGAGCAGTTAATACAAAATACGTGGGGATATTCGGCCCGACCAACCCGCGGCTCACAGCACCAAGAGCAAAAACAGAAGGCAGAATATTATTCAAGAATACCTTCTGCCCTACCCCCTGTTATACAGATAAATGCCCCAAAGATTTTATCTGCATGAAAACGATATCTCCACACCAGGTGGCAGATGCAGTAATGGAGCTGATAAACTCATAAGGTTATTTTAAACTCAAAATATGTTTTAAACGCGTCAATACCTCTGAAGGAGAAATGATAGACATACATTTATGAGTTTCACACCTAGGTTTATAACAAAAAGAGCAATCAAGCTTCTTTACAATAATATGCAGATTAGGGCTTCTTACGGTATGGGCTGAAGGATTTGTAGGGCCGAATAAAGCAATAGTAGGAATACCCAAGCTCTGCGCCATATGCAGTGTTGCGGTATCCGGCGTAATAAAAGCATCGAGATTTTTAATAACGGCTATGAGTTCACGCAGTGTGGTCTTCCCCGAAAGGTTAACTACATTTTGTTTAAGAGATGACTGCAGACTTAAAGCCTTTTGGGCTGAATCTTTATCTCCGATAAGTACTACTTTATAACCCTTTAATTCTTTATGAATCATATCTATGAATCTTTTGATGTTGTCAATCGGCCAGTTTTTCGTTTCCCATTTTTTTGCGGCGCTGATATTTATGCCAATCAATTTATCTTTGCTGAGCCTGTAACGGGATATATCCGCAAGCTTAGTGCCCCAAAACATAAGTTTTTTCTCTTTAAACGTTATACCCATAAGTTTAAGTATTCTCTCCTGGGACGAAAGCGGGTCAACGGATTTATCATAAGGAAACTGCGTCTTAGAAGTAAGAAGGAATCCGAGTTTCCTCGAGAAGCCGAAAGATTTACGCGGCAAACTTAAAAAAGTAATCAAATGAGTTGCGCGGTTGTTCTGTAAATCAACTATATAATCAAAACTCATCCTGCGCAGTTTTGAAGAAACATTTATGATATAACGTAAGCTTTTATAGCTCTCTTCTACAGGAATTATTCTATCCACATAAGGACAATCATAGAATAACGACGCATATTTTTTTGATATCAAAAGAGAAACTTTACTCTTTGGATAGCCTTCTTTAATTGCCTTAAGGGAGGGAACGGCCAGAATAATATCACCCAAAGAAGTTAACTTTATTATAAGTATTCTCTTTAACTCTTTAGTCTCTTTATATACTTTCTGAGTATCCATAAGGCACTTGTCAAGAGAATAATATTCTTCTGCTTTCTTTCTGGCGTTTGCAACAACACGCTCAACCATGGATGGATTCTTTAAAACATTCAGGATTGTATTGCTTAAATCATCGGCATCACGGGGATTAACTAAAAATCCATTCTTCCTATCCTCTATAATTTCAAGTACCGCCCCTATCCCTGTAGCAACTACAGGAGTGCCTATGGCAAATGCTTCTATGATTACCCTTCCGAAAGATTCTTTTACTACCGAAGGCATTACCAACAAGTTAGCTTTGGATAATATCTTATCTATATCGGAACGATAACCTATAAACTTTATATGGTAATTTAGAGAATAACGATGGACCAGGCCCTTTAGATAATTAACATATTTTTCTTTTGAAGGACTCGCTGAACCGATAATGCTTAAATTTGCATAAGGCTTAACTCTTACTATATGCCTCATTGCTTTTATGAGCTCTTTATAAGCAGAATACTAAAAGGGGATTTCTTATACACATCCAGTCTATAATGTTTTACGCCTAAAGACTTTAACTCTTTTATAAGCCTGCCGCCCGATGAAACTACAATAATCTCATCTTCCTTGTCCTGGAAATACTTTGCTAAGTCAACAACGCCTCTCTCTACCCCGCCGACGTCCATTCTCGGAACAACCTGCATTATCTTCATAATACCTCACCCTACCCGGTAGATACGCATAAGCTGCCATTGATTTGCCCTGCTAAGCAAATTAATGACCGTGGCTTTTACGAATATAATCACGCCCTACAAAATACTTTTAATTGCCTCTTTTACAATACGGCTGTTGTAATCCAATATAGAATAAGACGGTTTATTGAATTTATCTATATGATAGGGCGGCTTAATAATATTTAATATCTCCCCGACAGACTGTATAAAGTTTATATGATGCCCGTCCAATATATCTTCCAGCTCAACACAAACAGTAGTTTTACCTGCGCCCAGGCTCTCTGAAATCATAGATATGCTATCGGAAGTAACAAAAACCAAAGAAGATGAGGCAAGAAACCCCCCGAGGACAAAAGAATAATTCTTTTTATTGGCTATTATGATAACTTCTGTATTCTTAGAATTCCCCAGTTCGGTTTCTATTAAATTCTCTACATCTACCGGGGTCCTGCGAGAGGTTGTAACTAGAATCCCTAAATCATTAGCTGCGGCAAAATCCTTAATCCTATCAATAAAAGCTTTGATGTTTTTATTAAAATCGCGCTTACCGGCAATAGGACCGCCGATAAATAATGCTATCTTATCCCTGCGGCTCAATTTGAAATGCTCAGAAAGCTCATTGCTGTCTTTTTCGGTATCGAGAGGGGAACTCAACGCCCCTTTTATATTAACAACATTCTCCGCTTTTAACCTGTCGTGCTCCGGTATAATAACCAAATCAAATTTATTAACAGGCAGATTAGGTTTAAGGACAACAATCGATTTAGCTCCCAAAGAACCGCTAAAAACCATATTGACGCCGGAAAGAGAACTGCCCGTGCTTACCACCATATCCGCGAACAACTTACTTAATTTATCGTAAACGTCCTTATCGAGCAGCGCTTTTATGCAACTCATATTCCCCAAGTGCTTTTTGGCTAAAATTAAAGCGCACATCTCAATGATAAACCTTCTAAATCTGCTTAAGCCTTTAATTTCTACAATCTCAGCATCAACCCTATAGCCCAACTCTTCTAAAAATGATTTAACAGCAAGCGACTGCTTAAAATGGCCCGGCTTACCATCGCTTAGCACCACGATACGAATATTACGTTTCTTCTTAAAACGTTTATACCACCACACATACTGCCGGGGATATTTTGTCAGAAATGCCTCGTAGATACTGTTTAACTGACGCAGGGCTTCGTAATCACTGATTTTGCTGCAATCAAGAGTCTCGCCCATTTCTATATAATGGAATCTTTGTTTCTTACGGTATCCAAAAAGAGTATATATCTTTTTATTAAACTTCTTAGCAAGATAGACAGCACCCCCGGGAACGGGAATAAGATTACTAAAGAAATCAATATATAACGCATTATCTTCTGCTCCCTGGTCAACAACAATACCCGCCCAATACCCTTTATGTAAATACCTTACTAAACTTTTTAAGTTGAAACACACAGCTATATTATCCCTTTGCCGCTCTTCATTTAAAAACCTATCGACGCCGTTGTTCTTCTGTCTTTGGGCAATAATTGCCAATTTATAGCGGCGGGCAAAAGATTGGTTATATATTTCCCAGCTCCCGGCATGAATACCAAC
Source organism: Candidatus Omnitrophica bacterium 4484_171 (assembly GCA_002049895.1). GTDB lineage: Bacteria > Omnitrophota > Gorgyraeia > Duberdicusellales > 4484-171 > 4484-171. The sequence continues at coordinate 10,149 of MVCW01000049.1, forward strand.
AATAATCGCATTATTATCAGACTTGATTTTGCTGATAGAACTGGAATCAACCCATCCTTTCTCTATAATTTTTTCCGCGATAAAGCTTTCAATGACGCTCATACCAAAACTAATCAAACTAGACCTTAAAATAGAAAATAATTCCCTGTTATTTTTATGCGGGAATACTGACTTAAGATTCCTAAAGCCTGTTTCTCTTTTATTTCTGTTAAAATACAAAGCTAATCCCGCCACTTTTCCCAGAGCCAATGCCGCTCCTATGGGCAGGATATTAATTATCTTGCTGAATATTTTTATTATTAAATACATATAAGGTCACAAGGGCACAATGTCACAAGGTCACACGTAAGAAGTAAGAACAGGGCTGTATGTGAAGATAAATATACTTCTTTTGAGATTCTTCTAATTTCGTTCACATCAGCAGAACATCTTTCTATTTATTCCTCTACGGGCAACTTTGTAACTTATCTTTATACCTTATCCCCTTCTATAAACTTATTAACTTCTCTCAAAAATTCTTCTTCGTTTTCAATCTTTAAATCGGCTTCCATGATGAAATAATCAAGACTTGCTTTTCTAAGATCCAGATGGTAGAAATCTTTGCGGGTAATAATTATATCGTTAATGCCTTCTTTCTTGAAATCATTCTCGATGTTCTCAACTTCTTTGGCACTAAAATTATAATGGTCAGGGTATATTATCTTTTTACTGATATCTATATCTAAACTGGAAAGTAAATTAATAAAACCAGCGGGGTATCCTATGGCAGTTAAAACCCCTGTTTTTCTGTTTCTAAAATAACCTAAAGCTATATCCCTTCTATTTCTGTCCATAAATCCTTTATAAATATAATCTGCAAGATATATCTTTGCCTTAGGGTTTATAGAGAATATCTCCTCTTTTACTTTATTTATATTATATATCTTACGCCAATAGTTTATAACTATTATATTGGCACGTTTTAAGCTTAAGATTGGCTCTCTTAATATATACGCGGGGATAAGTCTTCTGTACCCCCTGAATTCTCTTTGTGTTAAAACAACAATATCCAGGTCCCTTTTCAATCTCCTGTATTGAAAACCGTCATCAAGAATGAATACGTCGAACTTTTCTTCTAATCTCTTAATCAAAGATACTCTGTCTTTCGCGTCAAAGACATCACCGAGCCTCTCTTTCAACATCATAAACTCATCCCGGGCGTATCCTTTTGTGATTGAAGCCGTGCGAAAGCGCAAAGAAATGTTTTCGTGAAGATATCCTGCTATACTTGTCTTTCCGCTGCCCCCCCACGAAATATTGCCTATGCTTATAACTTTCTTAGCTGGTGTATATACAGGGAGTATTCTAAAGTCGTACAACACATTCCTTATAAGAACAACGAGCCCGTATGCAAATGACATAACACATAATGCTAGGTATATAATTATATCCGATAAATTCCTTCTGTCCTTATCCAGCAAATTTAAGTAATACTTCTTAATATGCCTCATAAAAGCACAACTCATTATCCTCCCTATGCTTACAACATGATAACTAAGAACCGCGGCTGCCTGCTTTTAGCTAATATACTTTGTAATAATCTCAATATTGTCTTCAAGAATTTGTCTTTGTCTTTTAAAAACATTCAAAGCGCTGCCAGACAATTTCTTTCTGAAACTATCATCTAAGAGGATTTTTTCTATGTAAAACTTTAATTCATCTCTATCTTTAACTTTTACAGCGGCTTCATTCTCCAAAACAACTTCTTCTATTTTCTTAAAATTATTCATATAGGGACCGAAAACCGTCGGTTTCCGGAAATAAATAGGTTCTAAAATATTATGCCCTCCATAATCAATAAGACTCCCCCCCACAAAACAAACATCACATAAACTGTAGAAATAGAAAAGGTCTCCGACAGTATCTAATATAAACACATTTCCCGAACTGTTCTCTACATGCTTTCTCCCCAGCGTACTTACCATTACAGGGCTAAAACCATGACTTGCGGCATCCTTTTCAACTTCTTTCGCTCTCTCGGGATGACGAGGAACAATAAGAAGATTGATTTTAAAACTCAATACTAACTCTTTGAATATGCCAAGGACTATTCTTTCCTCGGGATTGTGGGTTGAGGCGGCTATAAATAAATGATTTTGCTCACCCTTCAATATATTAATATATTTTTCTCTAAAAGAAGAAAGCTCGTCTTCTTTTATATCAAAACTGCTGAACTTAATATTGCCGCTTATATGGACTTTATCCGGAGCAGCTCCTATAGATATAAAGCGTTTTCTGTAATAATCGTTCTGTGCTCCTATGTACGAACACACAGAAAGTACCTTTTTTGTAATAAATTTTATTTTTTTGTATTTGAAATAAGCTTTATCGGAGATCCTCCCGTTTAGAATAACAATCGGGACATCTCTTTTCTTAAGAAGAAAAAACAAATTAGGCCATATTTCGGTTTCAACGGCGACAAATAACTTTGGATTTATAATATTTATGGCCCTTCTCAATACAAAAGTAATATCAAAAGGGAAAAATATTACCTCAGCCCACGCTCCGAAAATATTGTCGGCGACCTTTTTGCCGGTAATAGTTGTAGTGGATACTACTATGCGGTAATCGAACTTTTCTTTTATTTTGTGTAATAACGTTTTAACTGCCAGAACCTCCCCTACGCTTACTGCCTGAAACCATATAGATTCTTTTCGCTTTAATCCTGTAGCGATAAATAACTTCTCTAAGAATACTCCGAGACTAAATTTCTTCTTAATTATATATAGCGGTATATACCACAAACCGAGAATAATAAACGCACAATTGTATAAAATAGAAATTAAAAAGCTCATGCGCGTGGATGTGCTTTACTGTAAACTTTCTTTAAAGAATCAATGGTAAGATGAGTATAAACTTGCGTCGTAGAAATACTGGAATGCCCCAGTAGCTCCTGAACACTGCGCAAATCAGCACCCCTATTAAGAAGATGGGTAGCAAACGAATGCCTGAATGTATGGGGGGAAATCCTAAGTGATAAGGAAGCGTTCTTTATATATCTATAAATTATATTTCTTAATCCTCTATCGGTTAATCTCTTTTTCCTGTGGTTTATAAAAAGATACGGACATTTGTCTGTTCTTTTATCAAGATATAATTTTATCGCGGATATAGCGGGATCGCCTAAAAGAAGAAGCCTTTCTTTCCGGCCTTTACCTTTAACCTTTGCGACACCGCCTATTAAGTCAACATCGTCTATCTTCAACGACACAAGCTCTGCCGCACGGGCGCCGGTAGAATAAAGGGACTCCAAAATAGCTTTATCTCTTAAATGATAAATATCACTCCCTTTGGGCGTATCTAATACCTTCTTTATTTGCTCTTCTGTCATAAAAACCGGAAGGTTCTTCTCCATCTTAGGATATATAAGAGAAACTGCAGGGTTGTGTTTTATTGTCCCCTCTCTTATTAAAAATTTAAAAAAACTTTTTAGAGTGGATATTTTACGTGAGATACTGCGTTTCTTGAGATTCTTTGCAACAAGAGTGCTTAGGAATTTCCTTAATATAAAATAATCTATGCGTTTAATATCGATATCTTTTCTGTTGTCTTTAACTATGTATAAATAAAAGTCATTTAAGTCCACACGATAATTAACCAAAGTATGAGGAGAATAATTCTTCTCAATGCTTAAATAATCCATATATTTATTAATATAATAACTAAAAGGTATCATTATCTCACGTATTTAATATTGCGTATGCACAGATGATCACAGATACACCAAGTCACAAGTTAGAAAAAGTTATGGAGATTTTTTTCTTTATCATCTTTTAGATTGTGCTCCTTCGTAAGGGTGACTTTGCCTGTGCCCGTAAGGGTATGACATTGTGACGTTGTGACCTTTTTTCTGCGGTAATCTGTTTT
>MVCW01000050.1 GCA_002049895.1 Candidatus Omnitrophica bacterium 4484_171
TGACTTTTATATCTGTGCTAATCTATGTATACAACGGGTGACCCGGTGACTTTGTGACCTGGTGACTTTATGTCTTTGCCTGTGCCCGCAAGGGTGCCTGTGCCCGCAAGGGTGAGGGGCTATCCGCTTTGAAAGATAGATATCTAAAACCATCTTTCTTCCTGGCGGCAAAAATCATATCTGTTTAGTTGAGCTATCCTTCTTTTTTCTTCCACCCTTCTTTTATAAGCCATCTGGCAAATTCTGCAAAATTTCCCTTCTACTGTCTGAGCAGCAGCTATATTTTTCTTGAATAGATACAAAATAGATGTAAAATATTAATCAAAGGAGGTGAGGTATGAAAAAGGAAAATGTAAGTATTTTACTTATTGTTCTGATGTTTATCGTAGTAGGATTTGCTCTCTCTATGGGGTGGCTCGCAATAGAAAACCAAAATGTATCATTTAATAATTTAAAAGCAAAACAATATAACATTGTTAAAGAAACAAATTCTTTAAAGGATTCTCTGAGAGGAATGGACCAGCGCATAAAAGACGTAACCAATGACTTCAAAAGCCTTAAATTAGCCGTCAATAATGGCAAGATAACAGAGAGAGAACTTACTTCGCGCATAAACACCATGAATGACGAACTCGCTAAATGGCAGGCAATTTCTGAGCGAATAATGTCTAAGATTGAAGACTTGGATAATAAAGTAAAGTTATCAAATAAAGTTGTGAAGAATATTGACTTAGGAAAAGTGTCTGTTGAAAAAGATATTGCCCAGAATACACAGGAGAAAAGCACTGAATAGATACGCTTTACCGATAAGTTCTCTTGTTAGATTTATCATAAAAACCGCAGATTAAACAATGAAATACATTATCGTTGTTCCTGATGGCGCAAGCGATCATCCTATTGAATCTCTCGGCGGTAAAACCCCCCTTGAGGTTGCTAATATTTCTTTTACTAATTCTTTGGCGCAAAATGGAGTACTGGGGAGAGTAAGAACTGTTCCCGCCGGATTCACTCCTTCAAGCGACGTAGCTAACTTATCTCTCTTGGGATATGAACCGGATAAGTACTATACAGGGCGGGGGCCTTTGGAAGCAGCCAATCTTGGCATACAACTTGGCGATAAAGACCTCGCTTTTCGTTGTAATTTTATAACTCAGACTGAAGATATACTCTTTGATTACAGTGCGGGGCATATAACAAATAAAGAGGCGGATATTCTTATAAGTTTTTTAAATAAAAAACTTGGCACATCCGATATAAAGTTCTATCCCGGCAAAAGTTACAGGCATATCATGGTGTACAAAAACGGTGCTGAGCTGGGTTTAGAAAAATTAACCTATTTCGCTCCGCATGATATTATGGGCAAAACCATAAAGTTATTCTTCCCGCGCGGGAAAAACAGCAATAAGGTTGTGGAATTGATGGATAAATCAAAGGATATTCTTCAAAACCATGAGATAAATAAAGTCCGTATAGATTTAAAAGAAAACCCCGCCAATATGATTTGGCTTTGGGGGGCGGGCAGAAAACCCCGGATGGAAAGCTTTAAGGACAAGTTTGGCATTAAAGGAGTGGTGATATCCGCTGTGGATTTAATAAAAGGTATAGGGAAAATAACAGGCATGCGTGTAATTGAAGTCGAAGGCGCTACCGGTTATTACGACACTAATTATTCTGGTAAAGCGCAGGCAGCTTTAGATGCGCTTAAAAAGGCAGACTTTGTATTTATTCATATTGAAGCTACAGATGAAGCAGGGCATAATCAGGACCTGCGGATGAAAATAACGTGTCTGGAAAGAATAGACAAAATGATAATAAAACCTGTAGTGGAACAAATGGAAGGCAAAGATTTTCGTATTCTAATAACTCCCGACCATCCTACTCCAATCTCAATAAGGACTCATACTAATGAACCCGTGCCCTTCTTAATATATGGCAAGGGCATAGAAAAAGGATCGTTTTCCTCTTATTCAGAGACAGAAGCACAAAACAGTAATCTTTACTTTGATAAGGGACCGGAATTAATAAAATATTTTCTGAATATAGGTTAAATGCCTCGCATCTTAATTCTATTGTATGCTATTCAAAGAACATAAATAAAGAGGGATAATTGAGTTCTATTTTTGTTATTGTTATCGCTGGGTTGTTTTTTTCTTTTGGGATATTTATCTATGCAAAGTATATAGAGAGGACTTTCGAAATTGACAGAGAGGCCAAAACTCCTGCCGTCGCAAAATACGACGGAGTTGACTTTGTTCCGGCGAGAAACTGGTTAATCCTTTTTGGCCACCATTTTTCGAGCATAGCCGGAGCGGCACCTATAGTAGGTCCTGTCATAGCGGTAAGCATTTGGGGGTGGGGTCCATCTGTCATATGGATTGTACTGGGAAGTGTATTTATAGGAGGGCTTCACGATTTCTCAAGCCTTATAATATCGGTGAAGAGTAATGGCAGTTCTATAGCCGATATAGCAAGAAATACCATATCCTACAGGGCAAAAATAGTTTTCTCTCTCTTTGTTTTTTTGGCTCTCATTCTTGTAGTCGCGGTGTTCACGTATTTATGCGCTAAGACATTTGTTGCCGACTCGCGGGTAGTTTTACCATCGCTGGGGCTTATACCTGTGGCTATGCTCGCGGGTTTTCTTCTTTACCGCCTCAGGAGCAATCAATTTACAGTTACTGCCTTAGGCCTTATATTGCTTTTGGGCCTAATCATTAGCGGCAATTTCTTTCCCATTGACTTAGGCAGCAATTTATTAAGCAAATGGATAATTATCCTGTTAATTTACGCTTTTTTTGCCTCTATTATGCCTGTTAACATTCTCCTTCAGCCTCGTGACTACTTAAGTGCCTATTTGCTTTTTTTTGGCATAGGTATGGGGTATGCTGGATTATTATTGTCTCATCCTGATATCCATACCCCTTTTTTCATAATCAGCTCAGCCGATATGCCTCTATGGCCGCTCCTTTTTGTTACCGTTGCCTGCGGGGCGGTCTCGGGGTTTCATTCTCTTATAGCTTCCGGTACAACTTCGAAACAGCTTCCTAATCAAGTTTATGCAAAAAGAATAGGGTATGGGGCAATGATTTTTGAAGGAATTCTTGCTGTGCTTGCACTCTTGTGCGTAAGTGCGGGATTAAACAACTACGGCTCTTTTAAAGCTCTTCTTATGAAAGGAGGGCCAATAGTTGCATTTAGTAAAGGGTTCGGCAATATAACCCGCCCTATTCTTGGTAAATTTGGGGCAGTAACAGCAATAGTAATCCTCAATGCATTCATTCTTACCACATTAGACACAGCTACCAGAATATCCCGTTATGTTTTTGAGGAACTAACTGGAATACGTAAACGGTGGCTCTCCACTTCAATAGTCGTGATTCTGGCGGGGTTACTCGCATGGGGTGGAAGATGGCGGCTCATATGGCCTACTTTTGGAGCGTCCAACCAGCTGGTTGCGGCCCTGACGCTGCTCGTTATAACGACCTGGCTTTTATCGAGAAATAAGCCGGTAAAACTTGTCTTGAGCGCCGCGATATTTATGCTAATTACTACAATCGCCGCTCTTTGCGTACAAATATTAAACTATTTCAGGCAGCATCAAATACTTCTGCTTATTATTTCTTCAGTGCTGATTGTTCTGGCAATCTTTATTGCGTGTGAGACAATAAGAGTATTCTTAAATAAGAATAAACAAAGAAGATGAGGAATAAAATATATGTATTAAAATTCGGGGGAACATCAATAGCAAATATAAAGAGAATAAATTATGTGGCAAACCGCATATATTCTTATGTAAAAAAGGGTTACGGACTCGTTGTTGTTGTTTCAGCGATGGGGGATACTACCGACAATCTCATAAGGCTCGCCAGAAAAATAAACCCCTGCCCTTCAGAGAGAGAAATAGACATGTTAATATCTACAGGCGAACAAATATCTGTTTCTCTTCTTGCCATGGCGCTTCATAAAAGGAAACTGGATGCGATATCGCTTGTGGGGCATCAGGTAGGGATTATTACCGACACTAAACATACTAAAGCTAAGATTCTTAAGATTAAAACAGAAAGAATCAAGAAAGAAGTAAACGAGGGTAAGGTAGTAATTGTGGCGGGTTTCCAAGGAATGACCGCCCACAATGAGATAACCACTCTTGGAAGAGGAGGATCGGACCTAAGTGCCGTAGCTATAGCCGTATCATTAAATGCCCGTATGTGTGAAATATATACTGACGTAGAAGGCGTTTATACAGCGGATCCTCGCATTGTACCGGCAGCGAGAAAGATAAAACGCATAACTTTCGATGAAATGCTTGAACTTGCTTCACGCGGGGCACAGGTAATGCAAACCCGCGCGATTGAAGTTGCAAAAAGATTCAATATTCCCCTGTATGTCCGGAGCAGTTTTAACAAAAAGGAGGGAACAACCATTATGGGAAAAATACCATATATAGAAGAGCCTATGGTCAGAGGCATTACTCTTATGGAGAATGAGATAAAGATTACCATACGTAATGTTCCTGACAAACCTGGCATCGCGGCATACATATTTACACAACTTGCTTCTGGTGATATAAATGTAGATATGATTGTCCAGAATATAAGCCACAAACATACGACAGACATATCTTTCACAATTCCTAAATCATCGATTAATAAAGTGCGTAAAATATCAAGCAGGGTTATAAAAAGAATTGGTGCTGAGAGTGTTGTAACTGACGAGAATATCGCTAAAGTATCGGTGGTTGGAGTGGGTATGAAAACGCATCCTGGTGTCGCCGCAAAGTGTTTCCACGCTTTAGCTAAAAATAAGATAAACATCGAAATGATTTCCACGTCTGAAATAAGCATATCATGCGTTGTGAAGAAGAAAATGGGGAAGAAAGCCCTTAGAATTCTTCATAAAACTTTTGGGTTAGGTAAACTATCCGGATAAATGGAAGAAGAAAGAGAAAGAAGAAAAGAAAACAGGATTAAGTTCAGAAGCTTCATCCAGTACGAAAAAGTTTCTGCGAATGGAATTTTTGGCAGCCCTATTGCTACAACCGCAAGGGATATCGGGGAAAATGGTATTGGTTTTCATAGCGAAGAGAAGATAGAATTAGGGTCTTTGGAAGCAATAAACATTTATAATGTTTTGGATAAACTGAATTTAGAGAATGTTTCTGATATTCATTTTGTGTGCGGCTATCCTCCTATGTTAAAAAAGATGGGTAAATTGCAAGCGGCAGAAATGGCTCCTTTCAGCGAACATTCCTTAAGGATTCTGCTTTTGAGTATGCTGGATGCCGAACAATACGAAAAATTCCTCAAGAACAAAGAGAGCAACTTTATCTTTGACTATCGTGAAAAGAATAGGTTTAGAGTTAACTTCCATGTTCAACGTCATAAAGTAGAAGGGGTATTTCGGGTAATTCCTGAGAATATAGGTTTGCCTCATCAGCTGGGGTTACCGGAAGTAGTTGAGAAAATACTGGAAAACAAGAAAGGCCTTATCTTAGTAGGAGGCAGAACCGGTGCCGGCAAATCCACAACTCTTGCCTCGATGGTCGAATTATTAAACAACAAAACAATGGGTGTAATTATATTTATTGAAGACCCTATAGAATATATTCATACTAACAATAAATGTATCATAAAACAAAGAGAAGCAGGCAATGATACCCTTTCCTTTGCCAACGCCGCCAGAAATGCTTTAAGGCAAAACCCTGACATCCTGGTAATAGGAGAGATTTTAGATAAAGAAACTATGGAAATAGCTCTTACTGCCGCCGAATCGGGGACTTTAGTCTTAACATCCATACACGGTGTAACTTCGCCTCAGGTTCTGGATAGAATAATATCCTTTTTTCCTATTGACGCGCAAAAACATGTTCTATCCAGATTGTCTCTCATACTAAAAGCCATGATAACACAGGAATTAATTCCCCGCGCAGATGGCAAAGGATTTGTAGCAGCAGCGGAAATACTGGTTGTAAATAATGCAATGAAAAGAATTATCAGAGACGGCGGCTGGAAAGAAATTACCACTGCTATCTTAGGAGGAAAAAACCTGCAAATGCAATCAATGCGTGAGTCTATAGAGAAGCTTTATCGTGACGGGATAATAAGCGGAGAATATTTAAAAGGAGTCGTGCTATGAAGAAAGTACACATATATGACACAACCCTTCGGGACGGAGCGCAAACCGAAGGCATATCGTATTCTTTAAAAGATAAGATTAATATTGCAAAAAAACTAAACAGTTTCGGTATTCATTTTATTGAGGGGGGCTGGCCGTATTCAAACCCGAAAGACAAAGTTTTTTTTGATTATTTCAAGAAACACAAGCTAAAGACATCTAAGCTGGTTCCTTTCGGTTCAACCGCTCATCCCAGAAATAAACCCGGCGAAGACAAGAATCTCATGAGCCTCATAAGAGCTGATACTGAATTCGTAACTATTTTCGGCAAAAGCTGGGACCTTCATGTAAAAGAAGTATTGAGAATACCTTTAGAAGACAATATCAGGATAATACACGAAAGTATTAGATTTCTGAATAAAAAGGGCAAAAAGGTTTTTTACGATGCTGAGCACTTTTTTGATGCTTATAAGCACAATAAAAATTATGCTATAAAAACATTGAGAGCGGCAATAGACGCCGGATGTGAATTGATAGTATTTTGCGATACCAACGGAGGAACTTTGAGCTGGGAAATAAGGAAGATTGCCGGTGAGGTTAGAAGCGAACTTGGAATAAACAGTTTTGGGATACACTGTCATAATGATTTAGGCATGGGTATAGCTAGTTCCATAATTACTGTCGGCGAAGGGTGTACACAAATACAGGGAACCATAAACGGATACGGGGAACGCTGCGGCAATGCCGATTTGATACCTATAATCTCTGTCCTGCAGTTGAAAATGGGTTACAAGATAGTTACTCCCAGAAACCTAAAGCGGCTTACCGAACTTTCCCATTTTGTAAGCGAAGCAAGCAACATGGTCCACCGCGATAATTACCCGTTTGTCGGCAAAAGCGCGTTTGCCCACAAAGGAGGAATTCATATTGATGCTGTCTTGAAAAACCCTGACAGCTATGAACATATCGACCCTCAATTGGTAGGGAATAAACGAAGATTCTTAATATCAGAACTGGCAGGAAAATCATCTTTGGTTGTAAAGGCAAAAGAGCTTGAGTATACTCTTGATAAGAAATCGCGTAAGGCCAAAAGGATATACAAAATGCTTCAGAGAATGGAGAAAGACGGTTATCAATTCGAAGTTGCTGACGCGTCATTTAAACTTCTGTTGGAGAAGGAGCTTAAAAAATACAGTAAGTTCTTTGACCTTATGGGATTCAGGGTAATCGTGGAAAAAAGAGAAGACAAAAGGCTGTTATCTGAAGCAACAGTGAAAATAAAGATTAAAAATAAGGTTGCCCTTACTGCTTCAGAAGGAGACGGGCCTGTCAATGCTCTGGATAACGCTTTAAAAAAAGCTATGGGTAAACATTATCCTTCCGTGTTAAATATACGCCTTACCGATTTTAAAGTACGTGTATTGGACGAAAAAAGCGGCACTGCAGCTAAAGTGAGGGTATTGATAGAATCTCAGGACGATAAAGAGACCTGGTCTACAGTCGGAGTATCTGAAAATATAATAGAAGCTTCTTACAAGGCTCTTATAGATGCTATTGAATACAAATTATTAAAGGAACGCAAGAAACACGTCTAGTCTTATCTGATGGCTGATTTTTATATTGAAAAAAGAATATATTACCATGACACAGACTGCGGAGGGGTAGTATACTACGCTAATTACTTAAAACATTTAGAAGAGGCAAGAACGGAATTCTGCCGCCACAAAAGTATAGATTTAAGGAAATTATCCCGGGAGGGAACCTTATTTGTGGTTATCCGCCTCGAAATAGATTATAAATCTCCCGCGCGCTACCAGGATAAAATAAGAATATTTACAAAGGTGGAAAAAGTAAGGCATTCATCTCTTGAGTTTGCCCAAGAAATAATGCGCGGTGATTCTTTGCTAATTAGGGGAAAAACCATCTGGGTATGTGTCGGTGAAAACTTTAAGCCAAAGCCTATACCCAGAGATATAAAAAAACTATTTCTGGAGTAGAAGTGAATATTACTGTAATAGATAAAACCGCGAACAAAACTGTTTTTACTAAAGCTAAAGAAGCGTTGGGGTTTTTCAGGAGGCTCCGCGGGCTTATGTTTAGAAAAACAATGCCTCCGGAGGAACATTACATTGAGCTTGTAAAAGAAAATCCCGTAAAACAGGAATCATGAAATCATTAACTGAATATTTATGGTTTAATACTAAAACAAGGCGCGCTTATATAAATATAACCCCTAAGATTGAAGAGCTGGTTAGAAGAAGCGGCATAAAAGAAGGCTTATGTCTCGTCAATGATATGCATATAACAGCAAGCGTATTTATCAATGATGACGAAAAAGGATTACATCATGACTTTGACCGCTGGTTGGAGAAATTAGCTCCTTACGAACCGGTATCAC
>MVCW01000051.1 GCA_002049895.1 Candidatus Omnitrophica bacterium 4484_171
CATTTTCATGCCCTTTTTGCTATAGCTATAGTTCTTTTTGTAATCACTTTAAGTTTTAATATTCTGGCTGATATTTTAACTCAAAGATTTAGAAAAAGATTGGGATGAGTTTAAGAAAGACTAAAGAATTTGTAGGCTTTGCAATATTAAGATTGGCTACTTTTCTAATACTTTTTGCCCTTTTTATTATTCTTTACTTTATCGGCGTCAGGGGAATAAAAGTAATAAACTGGCAATTTTTAACCCAAAAGCCTTGTGAAGGGATGACTTCGGGTGGAATCTTGCCCGCAATTTTGGGAACATTTTATTTGACTCTCTGTGCGATTTGTTTTGCTTTGCCTTTAGGAGTTGCAGCAGCTATATATTTGACTGAATATGCAAAAGAAGGAAGGCTGGTAAGGATAATTCGCATTGGAATAAACAATCTTTCTGGAATCCCTTCTATAGTATTTGGACTTTTTGGATTGGCAATTTTTGTTAAATACTTTGGTTTTGGTGTGTCAATTTTATCTGGAGGGCTTACTTTAGGAATACTGATTCTACCTATAATTATTCGTGCTTCTGAAGAGGCGATATTGGCTGTCCCAGAGTCTTTCAGAGAAGCCTCTTTAGCTTTAGGGGCAACTAAATGGCAGACTATTTACCGAATTGTTTTGCCTAATGCTATTTCGGGAATATTAACTGGTTCAATATTAGGAATAGGAAGAGCTGCAGGAGAAACTGCCCCTATACTTTTTACTGCAGTTACATTCTATTCAGCAAGACTTCCTGCCTCAATCTTTAGTGAAGTTCAGGCACTTTCATATCACATTTATGCTTTAATGACTGAAGGCATACACCCTGAAACTCAAATCCCTATTGCTTATGGAACAGCTTTAGTCTTACTCTTTTTAGTTTTGGGTATAGATTTGGTTGCTATTGTTATACGTAAAAAAGCAAGGAAAAGAAAATGGTAAATAAAATCATCAGCAAAAAGGAGGTTAAAATTTCTATCCGTAATTTAAATATCTGGTATCAAGATATGCAGGTAATAAAGAATGTGAATCTTGATATTGAGAAAAATAAGGTTACAGCAATTATTGGGCCTTCAGGCTGTGGTAAATCCACACTTATAAAGTCAATAAACAGAATGTTGGATATAATACCTGAGGCAAAAGTAAGGGGTACAATTCTATTAGATAGTCAAAATATTTATGAGATTGACGAGACACTTTTAAGAAAAAGAATAGGAATGGTATTTCAGATGCCCAATCCTTTTCCTAAATCTATATTTGAGAATGTTGCTTATGGGTTAAAGCTTCATAGGGTGTTTAAAAATAGAGAAGAGGTCTATTTTAAAGTTGAGAAAGCATTAAAACAGGCTGCTTTATGGGATGAGATTAAAGATAACCTTGATAAATTTGCTTTAGATTTATCTGGAGGCCAGCAACAAAGATTATGTGTTGCTCGCTGTATTGCGCTTGAACCAGAAGTTATATTATTTGATGAGCCTTGTTCTGCTTTAGACCCTATTGCTACAGCAAAGATTGAAGAATTGATTGAGAAGTTAAAACAGAATTATACAATAGTAATCGTTACTCACAATATGCAACAGGCCGCCAGAATTTCTGATTATACTGCTTTTTTATACTTAGGGGAATTGGTTGAATTTGGCCCCACACAAAAGATGTTTACTACTCCTCAAAATAAGATGACCGAGCACTATTTAACCGGTAAATTTGGATAAACAGGAGGGATTTATGTTAGAAGAAAAATTGGATGAATTAAAGAAAAAATTGGTTGAAGAAGCAGGTCTGGCTGAAGATATGGTTAAAAAGTCAATTGAAGGGCTTATTGAAAAAAGAAAAGAAATTTTAGAAAAGGTAATTAGAGGGTATGAGTCTAAGATGAATAAACTGGAAATAGAGTTAGATGAGTTTTGCACAAATTTAATCGCCTTATATCAGCCGGAAGCAGGAAACTTAAGAACCATTCTTATGATTTTAAAGATGAATAATGATTTAGAAAGAATTGGAGATTTAACAGTAAATATATCTGAAAGTGCTTTATTTTTAATAGAAAGGCCACCTGTTAAACCTTTAATTGATATTCCCCGAATGGCAGAAGAAACTGTTAATATGTTAAAGAATGCGGTAGATTCCTTCATAAATAAAGATACAAAACTGGCAAAATCTGTATGCCAGAAAGATACGGCCGTTGACAATTTAAGAGACCAAATTTTAAGAGAACTAATTACTTACATGAGTTCCGACCCTTCCACTATTGACCGCTCGATCCATTTAATAAGAATCTCCCGTTCTATAGAACGCATAGCCGATTTATCCACAAATATCTGTGAAGATGTAATATTTATGACAGAAGGCAGAGTTATAAAACACCACAAAGATGAAAATTAGATTGGTGCTTGGGAAAAGATTATCTTTTCTGTTTTGGCGAAGCCGGAACAAGAAAGGAATTCATATTTTTAATTTATCTATTCCCAGTTCACTACCCCGAATATCCTTTTTTTCTTAAATATACAGAAGTTTGAAATTTCAGAAATTCTAAAGTAGAAAATTAAAAACCAACTTGTATTCTTAGCCTTCCTATAAAGATAGTTTTGTCTTCATTTGCAGCAACATCACCTTATGGCGGCAACGCTGCAAACGGAGATAAAACTATTGTTGTAGGCGGCTTAAGGACGCAGGTTGACTTTTGATAGTATAGGAATATCCTTACGGATAAGTCCGCCCCCGTTAGAGGACAAAGTTTTCTAACGGGGCAAAGGCCTAAATGGCCGCTAAGAGCGGTTAGATTCGCCTGGATTTATGCTAATATAAGTTTCCTTGATTCTCTTGTAAATTTAGTTTACAATATAAATCTCGTTAGAGAATTTCGTTCTTTTACTCCGTTGGGTTAGAAAGAATTTTTCTAACGGGGCGGGCGGGTTTATTCTAACGGCGGCTTTAAATCACTGTTGTCCTCAATCGGCAATGGCCGCCGGTTAAAACCGGTAGCTTTCTCTAATAGGGTTTACTATTGGTTTTGGTTATTACTCCGATTTACATAAGGAAAAATGCGGTATAAAAAGGTTCCTAAAACTGATATGGAGGTCTCGGCAGTCTCTCTGGGCACCTGGGCGATAGGAGGAAGAGACTGGGGGAAAGCGGATGATAAAGAATCTATTTCAACTATACAGGCAGCGGCGGACTTTGGAATTAATTTTATTGATACGGCTCCAATTTATGGAAGAGGGCATAGTGAAGAAATAATAGGTAAGGCAATAAAAGGAATTAGAAGTAAATTCTATATTGCTACTAAGTGCGGCATCCAGCCTGAAGGCAAAGGTTTTACCTTTAACCTTAAACCGGAAGCAATAGCCAAAGAGTTGGAGGATTCTTTAAAAAGATTAGGGATTGAGACTATAGATATTTACCAATGTCATTATCCCGATCCTCATACTCCTATTGAAGATACATTAGGCCAATTATTAAAATTCAAAAAGCAGGGTAAAGTTAGATATATCGGAGTCTCAAACTTTGATTTGTCTTTGTTGGAAAAAGCTTCATCAATTACTGCTATAACTACTTTGCAGGTTCAATATTCTCTTCTGGACAGAAGTATAGAAAAGGGGGTATTATCTTTCTGTTCGGAGAATGACATTGGAGTGATTGCTTACGGGCCTTTGGGGGGCGGGATTTTAACCGGCAAGTATATAAATCCTCCGCGTTTCCCTAAAGGTGACGCGCGCAGTTTCTTTTACCCTTATTATAAAGAGCCTTACTGGAGTAAGATTCAGGTTTTAATCGGAGAGATAAAAAATATTGCCCGGAAAAGAAATAAGAATCCTGCTGAAGTTGCTTTGAATTGGGTTAATCAGCAGGAAGGTATTGCTGTCACGATAGCCGGCTGCCGCAATTACGAACAGCTCAGCGCTAATGCTTCTGCCGGAAGCTGGGAATTGTCTTTAGATGAGTTAGAAAGATTAAGAAAAATATCGGATGGATTAGAGTTAGAAAGATAAAAAATATTAAAAAAGATTGTTTTTTAACTCTTGATGGGTAACTTCAGCTGATATTATTATAAATTCTTTCCTTAAACCCGATGTTTAGAGTAGATAAGAAATTCAGGCGGTATTGGAGGAATTATGTATTCCAGAGTGTTTTTGCCGCTTTTGCAATATTTATCGTACTTTTGTTTTTTAACATACAAAAGAGGCCTATAATAATAGCTTCAATTGGCTCGAGCGTCTTTATCGTGTTTGCTTTGCCAAAGAATATTACTGCTAAACCAAAAAGGGTTATTGGAGGGCATCTTGCGGGCCTGCTTTGCGGCTCTTTGTCTGTGTTAATACCGCATTCTTCATTATTGTCTTCGCTTTTTGTTTACTCTTTTGCCGTCGGAGCTTCTATTTTTCTTATGGTAGTTACGGATACCGAACATCCTCCGGCATCGGGGACAGCTTTAGGAATTGCCGTAGCGGGGCCGTCTTTGCACACAATAGTTGCGGTAATAGCGGGTGTGGTTACTCTTTCGGTACTGCATTATTTTCTTAATCCGTATATAAGGGATTTAGCATAAATAACTTATAGTAATTTAGCGTATAGCGGTTAGCGTATCCTCCTGCGCTAAAGTTACAAAGGACAAGTAGCGAATAGTAAATAGGGTGTTGGGTATAGGGCAAAGGGTGTAAAAGAACGCTAATCACTAAACGCGATACGCAGTACGAGATACGAGATACGGAAGCTTGTGATTTAGTGTAAGTTATGGAGAACAATCTCTGGATTGGTATAGTATATGCTGTTTTTAGATTGTTAGTCCTTGCGGCGGTAATATACTATTGTATATATGAGATAAGAAGAACACGCAGGAAAAATGGATAGGATAGAAGACATTTTGAAGCTGGACAGTGAGCTTTCAAAAGAAATAGAGAAGGCAAGAGCGCGCGCCAAAAAGATTATCGCAGAGGCTCAAGGACAAGCCGATAAAATTATTGAATCCGCCGGCAAAGAACTTTCTCTTTACCGCAGTAACAAAGAAGAAGAGCTCAAGAAAGAGATAGATGAGCTAAAAGGAAAATACATTAGTGAATTTGATAAGGCTAAAAACGGTATTATGAAAACATTCAATGACAGAAAGGGTGAATTAAAAGATTATATTGTTAAAAAGATATTAGGCTATGATAACTGATTATTCAGCTGCCTGCGGACTTTTGGGGGGATTAAGAAGGAATTCTTTCAAGGAAGATGACTTAAGTAAGTTAGAAGGAGAAAGCCCCGATTTTATTAAGAACTTGTTAAAAAGCTGCCTCGGCGATGATTATCCTCCCAAAGATGAGATTGATTTTCTTGAGAGGGCGTTGTATGTATCTTGCATAAAGAAAACGACTAAGCTTTTAAGGTTTCTGGCTCCCGGGGCGCGCGAGGTGCTGAAAGCGTTAATTCTTGAGTTTGATATTCTAAATTTGAAACTTTTAATCAGGCGTATAAAACTCGGTACAGACTCAGGAGCAGAAATGTTTTATTGGGGGTTTCCTTATCTTGCCTTTAAAGATATTGACCCTTCCGTTTTTAAGGATATCGATAGCTTAGAACAATATCTTAAGAAGAGCCCTTTTATAAGAGGAATTTTCACTAAGGCCCTTGGCGATTTGAAGTTTCATAAGGACATCTTTTATTTTGATATCCGTCTTGACAGGGAATACTTCAGCTTACTTAAGAATATGTCTCTGGGGTTAGACAGAGATTCGTCACTCTTGATTCAGAATTTTATAAGTGTCAGGTCGTTAATCTACGCTTTAAGGCTTAAGTTCTTCCAGGGTAAAGATTCAAATGAGATACGTTCTGTTTTAAACATTGCCTCTATTTCTAATAATGATATTTTATCACATCTGTTAAGCGCCTCTTCTTTAGAAGACGCTTTATCTGTTATCGAGAAAGGATTACCTTTCTTAAAATTTAGGGAAAAGCTATCTCTGGATTTTGAAGAGGACCTTACAGGTGTTTTCTACGAGCAGTTTTTAAAAAGGAGAGGAGTTAACTTTTTTAGCATGCGTCCTTATTTGACTTTCTATTTAAGCCAGAGGTATCTTATTGAAAGAATAATATTTATTATGAATAATAGGCTGAATTAAAAATGGTTATTTGGAGAAATGAATAACGCGCAGATTTCGCAAAACAACCGCATAGGGCGCAAGAAACAGATGGAGTATAAATTTTTGTGTAATCCGTACCCTTTTGCGTAACCGGCGAAGATAAAGAATTGATAAAATCATGTTTTTCCCGCAGAATATGCACATGGTGAAGATTTTTGTATTGGATGAGTTTTTGAATAAGCTATGTGAAACTTTGTATGATTTTGGATTTATAGAGGTAAGACGCTCAAGTAATTTTATCCGGCAGGAAGACGGAGTAACTTTATTGGATAACGAAAACCTTATAAAGAAAAGCGATAATTTGAAGGAGGAAGTTAAAAAGGTTTTGGATTTACTTGGCATAAGGCCGATAGAGCAGGATATACCCGCAAAGAATATTTCTGTAAGAACAATAGATGAAATCAGCCGGGATTACAAAGAAGTAATTTCTAAAGTTCAGAATCTTAGCCGGCGCATAAAAGAAAACAGGCAAAAGACAGCCGAGCTCACTATACGCTCAGAGGTTTTAAATGCCATTGAGGAGAAAGGGCTAAGACTTGAAAGTTTTAAGGGAAGCGATAACATTATCGCAAAAGCAGGGGTTGTGCCTAAAGATTATCTTAAAGATATTAAGTCTTATAAAGAGGGCGGGGTGCTGATAGAGATAGATGAGGAATTCCTGGGGAATGTATTCGTATTTTGTTTGTCTTTAAGAGAAAAAGAACAGAATCTGCTCAGTTTTCTAAAAAGTGTTAAGTTTAAAGATGTGTCTTTGGATTACGAGGCTTCAAGTATTGGAGAGATTATAGAGTCTTTAGAGCTTAATATGTGGCAGTTAAGAGAAGAATCGGCGCAGTGCCAGGGACAATTAAACAGCATAAGAAAAAAATACCATAATAAGCTGGCCTTGCTTCCATCGTTAATTGACGAGAACGAAAGAATTTACAAAGCAATGGGTAAATTTCTTGCTTCACGCACAGGTTATGTGATTGCCGGATGGGTCCCTGAAAGTAAAATTGATACATTAAACGCGAAGTTGAAAGATTTTAATGACATGGTTTATATAGAAAAAGAGCCGGCAGAAAATTTGATAAAGAGAGGGTTTAACCTTAAAGATGTTCCTTCCTATATGGGACATAAATTGCTTAAACCTTTTGAAAAAATAGTTAAGTTTTACGGCGTACCGGCGTACCGCCATATCGACCCCACGATGCTTATGTCTTTAAGCTTTATTGTAATGTTTGGGATGATGTTTGGAGATTTGGGGCATGGGCTGAGTTTGGTAGTCTTGGCGCTGGCTCTGAGCTTTTTTAAAATGCTAAAAGATGCCGCAAAGGTGCTTTCGCTGTGCGGCATATCCGGCGCTGTTTTCGGGATTCTTTTCGGTTCCTGTTTCGGCAAAGAAAATATTTTCAAACCGTTATGGTTTAATCCTTCAGGCAGCCCCGAGAAATTCCTTATTATTGGCGTAGGGTTTGGAACAGTTATGATTACATTGGGCATAATCTTGAATATTGTCCAGAATGCAAGAAACAGGAATGTAAAAGAAGCTCTCTTTTCCCAATGGGGTATTGTGAGTGTTATCTTTTACTGGCTCATTTTATATGTTATCGCGGCATCAGTAAGGTATCATTTAAATATTTCTTTGATAGGGTTTTTCATTATTTTCCTTGTCCCTTTGTTTATAATAGTTTCAGGCAGTTCATTATGGCGGGGAGAGTCTGATATAGCGGAAATAATATTCAGCCCTGTAGAAATAGTGTTAAACCTTCTTACTAATACTATTTCTTTTGTGAGGGTCGCGGCTTTCGGATTAGCCCATGCGGCATTAGGAGCTTGCGTGTATCTTGTGGCTTATAATATGGGCAATATTACCGGGATAAAGATGAGCCTTATCATAGAAGGTAATATTGGAATAGTACTTTTTGAAGGGTTAATAGTATTTATCCAGGCGTTGAGGCTTGAATTCTATGAGTTTTTCTCGAAATTCTTCCAGCTGCAGGGAAGAGAATTCAAACCTTTAAAAGAAAGGGGGTTA
>MVCW01000052.1 GCA_002049895.1 Candidatus Omnitrophica bacterium 4484_171
CCGCCGTAGTCCGAAGGACGAAGGAGGTGCCTGCCCGCCGTAGTCCGAAGGACGAAGGAGGTGCCTGCCCGCCGTAGTCCGAAGGACGAAGGAGGTGCCTGCCCTTAGGGTGCGGCATTTTTCCTGTTAAAATAGATTACACAGATTAAAATTCTTCTTTTAAAATCGCTGCAATCTTTAAATAATCTGCTTGCCCCGTTAGATGTTTACTATCTAACGGGGTGGATAATCAAGTACTTTCCTAATGCACATAATTCGGGAAAGTACTTTATTTTTCTCTTGACAGAAATGTATTGAATAGTATAATCCTATCTATCTTATAGAATAGGTAGGATTATGAAATTATCAACAAAATCAAGATATGCTTTAAGGGCAATGATGGAGTTGGGCTTTCATTACGAAAGAGGCCCTTTTCTCTTAAAAGATATAGCGCAAAATCAGGGGATATCTTTGAAATATTTAGACCATATCTTTTCGGCATTAAAAAGCCATGGCCTCATTAAAAGCTTAAGCAAAGGCAAAGGGTACATATTAAGCAGAGCTCCAAACGAGATAAGGATTGACGAGATTGTCTCTATATTTGAATCTTGTGGAGTAATAGGATGTATTGATGTGCCGGGTGTATGTGCTCGTTCCAAATACTGCGGTGCACGGTCATTATGGTTAAAAGTTTCATCCGCCTTGCGTGAGAAATTAAGCTCCATTACGCTGGCTGATGTAATTAATGAACATAACGGACTGGCAAAAAACAATGATTCTAAAATGTACTACATATAAACACTTAACCCAAATAATGCGGTTAGCATTATTTGCCTGCCGTAGTCCGAAGGACGAAGGAGGTGCTTGCCCGCCGAAGTCCGAAGGACGAAGGAGGTGCCTGCCCGCCGTAGCTTTAGCGAAGGAGGTGCCTGCCCTTTGGGGTACAGCATTTTCCCGGTTAACCAAATAGAGGAATGTGTATGAATATAGCTGATAATATAACGGAACTTATAGGTAATACGCCTCTTGTGCGCCTAAATAAAATAGCAGGCAGCTTGGATGTTGAGCTGGTTGCGAAATTAGAGTCGTTTAATCCCTTATCAAGCGTAAAAGACAGAATTGGCCTGGCAATGATTGAAGATGCCGAATCAAAAGGGTTGATAGATAAGAATACTGTGATTATCGAGGCAACAAGCGGCAATACCGGCATTGCTTTGGCGTTTGTGTGTGCGGCTCGCGGATACAGGCTCATTCTTACTATGCCGGATACGATGTCTCTGGAAAGAAGAAAGCTTCTTAAGACATTGGGGGCGAAAGTTATACTTACTAAAGGGGTTGACGGTATGGCGGCAGCGGTGAAGAAAGCCGAAGAATTGTGCAATAAGATATCAAATGCCTTTATGCCCAGGCAGTTCAGAAACCCCGTTAACCCTAAGGTTCACAGTGAGACTACAGCGCGGGAGATATGGCGTGATACCGAGGGCAAAGTTGATGTTGTAGTGGCTGGTGTGGGCACAGGTGGAACAATAACGGGTATTGCTCAATTCATAAAAGACAAAAAAAGTAATGTTAAAATTATTGCTGTAGAGCCGGAAAATTCCGCTGTTTTATCAGGCCAGGCCCCCGGGACGCATAAAATACAAGGTATCGGAGCGGGTTTTGTGCCGGCAGTTTTAGATACAGAAATAATCGATGATATTATTCAGGTAAGTGACGATGATGCCGCGCGGATGACGCGCCGCTTAGCCAGGGAAGAAGGGATATTAGCCGGTATTTCCAGCGGGGCAGCGTTATGGGCGGCTATGAATGCGGCAAAACGCAGGGAGTTTAAGAATAAACTGTTTGTTGTAATTTTTCCCGATACGGGCGAGCGGTATCTTTCTACTTGGATTTTTGATAATTAAGAGTTAAAATACTTTTTTCAAACACAGTTAAAGCGCTTTGCGCTTTAACACAGATAATCGCAAAAGGAGATACCCCGTGAGCCCTGCGGACAACGGGGCAGGCAGATGATCACAGATTATAAAGAGATTCTACGTCCAAGCGAATACAGCGGGCGAACGTCCAACGTCCATAGTCTTAGACGTGTGTCTTTGTTCTCTGTCTCTTACGTGTGACCTTGTGTCTTTGTGACGTTGTGACTTTTATCTGGTGATCTTGTGTCTTTGTATAACACAAAGTGTTAGAGGGGGGGGGGAGCGGATGCCTAAAACTATTGCTGAAATAAATAAGAAAATAAAAGAAGGGAAAGTTGTGGTTGTTACCGCCGAGGAAATGACAGTCATTGTTAGGCAAAAAGGTGCAGAAGCTGCGGCTCGCGAGATTGACGTAGTTACAACCGGTACGTTCGGGCCAATGTGTTCTTCCGGTATGTATATTAATATCGGCCACACCAAGCCGCGCATAAAACTGGGCGGCGGTACTTGTTTTCTAAATGATGTACCTGCTTATGCTGGTTTCGCTGCGGCAGATTTATTTGTGGGGGCAAACGCTCTTCCTTTAGATGACCCCAGGAATAAAATATACCCGGGAGAGTTTAAGTATGGAGGCGGCCATCTCATTGAAGATTTTGTTAAAGGTAAGGATGTTGAGCTTACAGCGTCCGCTTACGGTACCGACTGTTACCCCCGCAGGAAATTAGAAACTTTGATAAATATTAAGGATGTCAATGAGGCGGTTCTTTTTAATCCGAGGAACTGCTACCAGAATTACAATGTTGCCGTCAATCTTTCTGACAGGGTAATTTACACTTATATGGGCATACTTAAACCCCATCTGGGAAATGCCAACTATTGCAGTGCCGCGTCTTTAAGTCCTCTTCTTAACGACCCTCTCTATAAAACCATAGGGATTGGGACAAGGATATTTTTGGGAGGAGGAACCGGTTTCATTGCCTGGTGGGGAACTCAGCATAATCCCTCAGTCGCGCGCACAGATAAAGGGATTCCCAAAACACCTGCCGGGACGCTTGCGCTTATCGGTGATTTAAAGCAGATGTCTTCTGACTGGCTTATTGGAACATCAATGACAGGCTACGGGGTGACACTCACAGTCGGAGTAGGCATTCCGATACCGGTCCTTAATTCAGAGATTGCCGCTTCTACCGGAGTAAGCGATGATGATATTTATGCGCCGATTGTTGATTATTCCCGGGATTATCCTAATTGTGAAGGCAAGCCTTTGGGTTATGTTAATTATAGCCGGCTTAAGACAGGAAAAATCTCTATAAAAGGAAAAGATGTTTCTACCGGTTCACTTTCCAGTTACAGGAAAGCCCGCCGGATAGCCGGGGAGTTAAAGAACTGGATAAAAGAGGCTAAATTCTTTTTGGCTGAGCCGGTGGAAAAAATTCCTTCTGCCGGGAGCGGTTATAAATTCAAGCCGCTAAAGATGAGGAAAATAGACCGATAAGTGATTGACAGATATTTTGGATTATTACTATGATTTACCTTGATTATAATGCTACAACTCCTCTGGATAAAGAAGTTTTAGAGGCTATGCTTCCTTACCTTGAAGATGTTTACGGCAATCCTTCATCAACTTATGCTTTTGCCAGAAAGTCTCGCAAAGCAATTGATGAGGCGCGTCAAAAAGCAGCGTCTTTTTTGGGGGCAGAACCTGATGAGATTATTTTTACATCAGGCGGGACAGAAAGTGATAATACTGCTATCAAAGGAGTATCATTCGCAAGGCTGCCCAAAAAGGGGAGTATAATTACATCTTCGATTGAGCACCACGCCGTATTAAACTCTGTCAAGTCCCTGGAGAAATTTGGTTTTGAGTGTAAGTATCTGAATGTTGACGAATTTGGCTTGATAGATTTAGGCCGGCTTAAGGATTATCTTGGGCCCGATACAATATTGGTATCTGTAATGTATGCCAATAATGAGGTGGGTACCATTGAGCCGGTAAAAGATATCGTGCGGCTATGCCGCGATAAAGGTATCTATGTCCATACCGATGCCGCCCAGGCCGCCGGTAAGATAAAGATAGACGTTAAGGAATTGGATGTGGATTTCTTGTCGCTTTCCGCGCATAAACTCTATGGCCCTAAAGGGGTAGGAGTTCTTTATGCGAAAAGAGGGGTAAAATTCGAACCGTTACTGCACGGCGGCCGTCATGAGAAGAACCGGCGCGCCTCTACTGAGAATGTTGCCGGAATTGTGGGCCTGGGCAAAGCGCTGGAGATTGCCCGAAGCCGGATGGATGATGAGGAAAGGAATATAAGAATTCTAAGGGATAAACTTCAGAATGGTATTTTAGAACGAATTCCTGAAGTGAAACTAAACGGCCATCCTGATAAAAGATTATACAATACATTAAATGTATGTATAAAATATATTGAAGGAGAAGGTATGCTTACCCATTTGGATTTTGAAGGGGTATGCGCCTCAAGCGGTTCTGCCTGCACATCAGGCTCTTTAGAGCCTTCTCATGTTCTTTTGGCAATGGGCATACCGCATGAGTTAGCTCACGGCTCTTTAAGGTTTAGCCTGGGTAAATATAATACTGAAAGTGAAATAGACAGGGTTTTGGAGATTTTTCCTCCAATCGTGGAAAAGTTAAGGTCAATGTCTCCTTTCTGGAACGGGAAATAAAATGGACACCGCATCTTTAGAAGGAAAAACGGCGCTAAAAGAGAAAATCCTTGCGTTAAAAAATAGGCTAAAAGCCGTTATCTTAACCCACAACTACCAGATTCCTGAAATTCAGGAATTGGCTGATTTCTGCGGAGATTCTCTTGAGCTGGCAAAAATATCCAAAGGTTTAAAAGAAAAAGTCATAGTTTTCTGCGGCGTAAAGTTTATGGCCGAAACAGCGAAGATTCTTTCTCCGCGAAAGCGCGTATTCCTTCCTGTCTTAGGCGCGGGATGCCCCCTCGCGGATACGATAACGCCTCTTGAGCTTATTGAATTAAAAAATAAGTATCCTGACGCCTGGGTCGTGAGCTATGTGAATACATCAGCCGAGATTAAATCGTTAAGTGATGTATGCTGCACATCAAGCAATGCTGTTTCTGTAGTTAAGAATGTTCCTGCCGATAGGATAATATTTATTCCTGATAAGAACCTTGGCGCATGGGTCAAGAAAAATGTTCCCGAGAAGGAAATTACCACGCACAGCGGATTTTGCTATGTCCATGAGCAGTTTAGCCTAAACGACTTAAAGCGCGCAAGAGAGCTTTATCCGCCGGCGAAGATTATGGTACATCCGGAGTGCAGGTCTGAATTGCAGGATGCGGCGGATTTTGTGGTTTCCACTTCCGGTATGCTTAAAGCTGCCAAAAAGTCATCCGCTGATATTTTCATAATAGGGACCGAAAAAGATATGATTTACCGCTTAGAGAAAGAGAATCCTGAAAAAAAATTCTACTCTTTGGGGAATACGCGTGCCTGTATCGATATGAAAAAAACCACCCTCGATGAACTTTATAAGGCTTTGTTAAAAGAGCGGTATGAGATTACCATTGATAAAAGCATTATTGATAAGGCAGATAGAGCCTTAAAAGAAATGATAAAGTATGTTTAACTTTCCGAAAATTTAGCCGGGATGCTTTCTGCGCTTAGGCGCGTATAAAGGGATAATAAAGGGGTAATAGTGGATAATGGATTTAGAATACACAAATAAAGTATTAGAATATTTTAAGAATCCCCGCAATATGGGTAAGATTGATGATGCCGACGGTATAGGCAAAGTCGGCAATCCCGTATGCGGAGATGTTATGTGGATATATATTAAAGTCAAGAATAACAAAATCATTGACTGCAAGTTCCAAACCTTCGGCTGTGTAGCGGCTGTCGCAACTTCTTCAATAATGACCGAAATAGTAAAGGGGAAAACAATTGACGGGGCATTAAATATTTCCAATAAAAACGTAGTAAAAGAATTAGGAGGCCTCCCTGATATCAAAATGCATTGTTCACTTTTGGCCGAAGAGGGAATAAAAAAAGCCATAGAAGATTACAGAAGTAAATCAAAAACATAATAGCGAAGCGGACGTCCCCCGTCCGAGTGAGCGTAGCGAACGGACGTCCTTACGTGTGTGTCTGTGCTAATCTGTATTCTTCATCTGCGGCAATCTGTGTATTAATCTGTGTTCTTCAGCTCTGTGCTAATCTGCCTGCCCGCCGAAGCGTGCCGTCGCCAAAGTGGCTATGACACGTCGGCGACCTTGGCGAAGGAGGGTGTTAAACGCGAAGCGTTAGAAAAAGGAGGAAACTATGTTAGAAGAAACTATTATATCGAAAGCAATCATCGATTCTTATCATAACAAGCTCAGCAGCATTATTGATGTTGATGCTGCGATTTGCGGAGGAGGCCCATCAGGCCTTGTGTGTGCCGCGTCTTTGGCGGCCGCCGGCAAGAAAGTCGTTCTTTTTGAAAAGAAACTTTCTTTAGGCGGAGGAATGTGGGGCGGAGGAATGATGTTCAACGAGATTGTTGTCCAGAAGAAAGCCAAAAAGATATTGGATGAGTTTTCTGTCCGTACGAAGAAATATAAAGAAAATTACTATCTTGCTGATTCTTCAGAGTGCGTTTGCGCTCTTGGATACAATGCTGTTCATAGCGGGGCAGTTATTATAAACGGCGTATTTGCCGAGGATGTTATGGTAAAGAAAAATAGAATCTGCGGTCTTGTTATTAACTGGTCCGCGGCGGCTTCGGCTAATCTGCATGTTGACCCCCTGACAGTCAGGGCTAAATTCGTTGTTGACGCAACAGGCCATCCATCTGAAGTAGTAAAGGTTGTTGAGAAAAAAAGCGGCGTAAAGATTAAAACCAAAACCGGCAAAGTATTGGGAGAAAAGTCGATGTGGGCGCATGCGGCAGAGAATACCATAGAGAAAAATACCCGCCAGATTGCTCCCGGTTTATTTGTAACAGGAATGTGTGCTAATGCCGTATGCGGTGCTCCGCGTATGGGGCCTATTTTTGGCGGTATGCTTTTATCCGGAAAAAAGTGCGCCAAAATTATCCTGTCACGTCTATAACCTCTTTAGATTACAGATGATCATGGGCTGACACTGTTTTATACAGATGGCCACGGATAATTACAGATATTAGGGTGTAGGGTTCAGGGTGTTGGGTGTAGCGCCTGGTAATACATAATATTTATTGGATCCTGGATCTTTGATTCTAGATCTTGGATAGATGATAACCATGTCAATAAAATCTGTAGAATTTGATCATGTAACGAAAACAAGCATCTAGGATCTATCATTAATAAGTATTAATGCGTAATACGCACGACGAGATACGCGATACGATCTAATTTCATCTGCTTTAAATAAAATAATTAACATGGCAAAAAATAAGAAAGTCGCTCTTGCCTTAAGCGGAGGTGTTGATTCCGCTTTCGCCGCCCGTATTCTTCTTGAGAAAGGATACACCGTAGAGGCCTTTACTTTGAAAATACCGTTTTTATCTGAAGGGTATCTTGAGCGCGCTTCTTTTTTATGCGGCAAGCTTGGCGTTACGCACCACATTATTGATACAGAAAGAAAGTTTAAGAAAAATATTGTAAAATATTTTATTGACTCTTATCTTGAGGGGCTTACTCCTAATCCCTGCGCGCGGTGTAATCGTGATATTAAATTCGGCTTACTTTTTAAAGAAACCCGAAAACGCGGCTTTGATTTATTCGCGACCGGCCACTATGTGAGCCTCATGGGAAAAGGCGGAAAATTTTATATTAAAAAGGCTTCTTATGAAAATAATTCTCAGGAGTATTTCCTGGCTCTTGTATCAGAAAGTGTGCTAAAACATTGCTTGTTTCCTCTGGCTGAATATTCAAAAAAAGACGTGTTAAAGCAGGCTAAGAAAATATACCCTTTTTCTGCGCCTTCAAGCCGCGAAGTTTGTTTTATCAGGAATAAAGATTACCGCGAGTTTATTTCCTCCGCCGTCGAGGATAATTCTCTGTATGAAGGTCTTATCCGCTACTATGACGGTAAAATATTAAAAAGGCATAGCGGAATTTACAATTATACCTACGGCCAGCGTGAAGGCTTGGGGATATCGTGGAGTGTCCCCCTGTATGTTTTTGGTATTAACTCCAAAACAAAAGATGTTATCGTAGCAGAAAGGGGGAAAGCTTTAAAAAGCGCATTCTATGTGAGCGGCCTCAATTGGTTTTATCCGGCTTCAGATTATGATAATATT
>MVCW01000006.1 GCA_002049895.1 Candidatus Omnitrophica bacterium 4484_171
GAGGTGGGACGTTGCCCACCAACGGGGGCTCACGTCCACGCCACCAACGGGGGCTCACGTCCACGCCGGTGGAAAATATGGGGCCGGCCCTATACCCTTGCGGGTACAGGCGGGCAAATAATGCTGACCGCATTATTTAGGTTAATGAAAGCACCCTGCCTTATAAACTTTCAATTAAAGACCTGAATAAAGAAGGCAAGAATCTACCGGTTCGGATTAAGAAAGAGCGCAAGAATAAAGATTTGTCAAATCTTTCAAAAAAAGAACTAAAACAATTAGCCAATACCCCAGAAGGCCGAAGCCTTAGGAGGTTAATCTTGAGATTACATTGCCCGCTCAAAACTCCAAAAAGCCTAAATTAACGATGTGTATTCTTTTCCGCTAGAGAACGGATTTAATGAAGTCTTTATTTCTATTTTACTCTCCTTCTTCAGGTCAACCATAACTCCCTTTTTTTTAGGAGGATAAACAATTTCTACTTTTGGAGAAAACCTGTCTCCTTTATTCTGCTCCCTGACAATACCTATCCATCCTGTATTCATCTGGACTATAGTACTAATAGGATAGACACCCATAAAATCAAAGAACTTGTCAAACAGCGAAGATTCAAACATTCTGCCTCTTTCTTTAAACATAATCTCATAAATCATAAGAGGGGGATAATCTCTTTTATAGCTCCTGCGCGAACGTAAAGCATCATAACAATCGCACAAAGAGATAATCAACGATACAAAATGGGGATGTCTTGAATAATGTAATTTTGGATATCCCTTTAAATCATAACGAAGATGATGCTCAAAAGCGGCAATCACAGGCAAAATACCGATATAATCTACCTGCTGAATAAGTATCTCCGCACCTAAAATTGTATGGCTCTTTACGCTCACCATTTCTTCATCGGTAAGAAATCCTGGTTTTTCGATGACCTTCCGGGAAATAGCTATCTTCCCGATATCGTGAAAAAGGCCGGCTATGCCTATATCCAGAATATTTTCTTTACTAAACATTAGTTCAGAGGCGAAAACCATGGCAAGAGCACTCACATTTAAAGAGTGCGTAAATGTAAACAAATCATGCCTTTTGACTGAAGTTAACATCATAAGCCCCCAGTCGCCTCTTAAAAGCATCTCCAGCGTACTCTTCATTGCTTTCTTCATATTAAAAACATCGACAGTACCACCCCTAAATATACTATTAAAAGACTTAGACACCGACTCAAGCGAGTAAGAATAGTCATCAATATCTTCATATGCTAATGTTCCAGTCTCACTGCTGTCATTTACCCTGATCTTCCCTATGTTAATATTCTCTAACCCTAGATTAGAGAAATACTCTGTAAAGTCTTCTAATTCATTCTCTCTTCTTGTTAAAGCATTCATAAACTTTGACAATTCTTCCCTGGACGCTCCATATTTGAAAATAATCTTCTCTATGCCCTTGCCGGATAAATCTTTGGCTAAATATTTTAATCTATTGCTCAACTCAAAGAATATCTCTTTCTCAAAAACAAATTCCCCTCCCACTATACCTATGGTTATATCTCCGTATTCCTTTAAAACATCGCGCAATTCATTGTATGTATCATCTATGGCAGACTTGGACCTAGGATGTGCATCCGAATAGAGCGCCATAATCTGAAGAGAAGACGCCAGTTTCTTCAGAAAATCCTTTATTTTATCCATCTTTACCTAATCTCTCCAACGCTTGCCGTACTGCCTTCCTTAGCTCCCCCATACGCCATAAGTAATATCTTTTCCCAATAGCCCTCAACTCATCTGCCGCTTCGGTAACATTATTCTCAGCGATGACCGCAATATTGCCAATTAAAACGCTGTTTCTTATACCCAAAGGATTAAAGATACCAAGCAAGCTCTTAACCGCCTTCTGTTGAAGATGGGGAGCGCGCATAACTATTATTGCCAATGCCTCTTTTTTAAGAAACATATCCCTGCCTTTTAATATTTTGGAAATAAAATTCTCATCTATAACAGACATATCCTGCATTACCCGCAGTATATCCATTTTTAACATAGGATTGGCAATATCAAATATATCAGTTAAAACTCCCAATGCCTTAGCTGTATTTATGCTCTTTAATATATTTATAACTTTTCTCGATGATTCAAAACTGGAAATATTATCCCGGATAACATCAAACAAGAGTTTGGCGTTATTGGGGAAAAACTTGAGAAAAAGTTCTATAAGCCGCTTTTCAGAAAATCCGCTCTCCACAATCTTGGTGATATACGTCTCCGCGCTGAACCTGCTGGAAGAAATAAGACTGGAGAAAAAAGCCATATCTTGTTTACTTAATGCTGATAAATTATTGAGTATTATATTCTCTAACAAGGGGATTATGCGGGATTTAACATCGCTGCACAGTTTTTTTATTCCATTATCCTCCGATTCCTGTATCTTCTTATCCAAGACCTCAATAATATATCTAACAAGCCTTACATCTCTTATGCCAACCGCCTTGTTCAACTCTTTTATAACAGCAGATACTATTACTTCCAGCCTTAACTCTCTGTCCTCTAAACAAACCAGGTTCAATAAAGAGTATATGTAATTATCGTATATATATTCATACCCGAGGCTAAAAGACCCCTTTGTATCAATACGCCCTAAAAGATTACTCAGAGTATCTTTATATACTTTTGAAATAACCGTATTATTAAAAGATGAAATAAGCTCTTCTAACCTACTCTTTGTTTCAGCATCGCTGAATTTCTCCTTGTTGGCTGTAAATCTGCTATCAATTATATTGGCCACAGCTTCCTGTGAGTCATTACCAAGCAGTTTCGAAAATAACTCCAGAGAAAAGGGATCAAACTTTTTATTGTCAAAATTATACTCCCAAATAATCTCGCCCAATGTATCGTCATCTATGTTTTTTAGAAAGCCTTTCAGCTTATTGACAATACCTTCCTGGGTTAGGAACTCGTTCCTGTCCAGGATAAATTTCACCAATGTCTTACTGCAATTTTTAAACCTCTTAGGGTTTTTATCTCTCATATAATACAGTGTCTCTATTATCTTAGGGACAAAAGAAGGGTCCTCTTTCAAGTCACCAGAAGAGAACTTATATATTATTTTGCCAAAATGTTCGCTTAGCTTGTCTAAATCTAAAGAGAAACTCTTTTTCTGATAAGCCTTTTCTATAAGAAATTTCCATATATCTTTATCTTCTCCCCCCGATTCCCCCAAAAGTTCTGAATAATCCAGCTCGTCAGCCTCAATATATCTTATATTCGCATTTAGCATCCACTGTTTAACGCTTTCAGCCCTGGCGATATCCTTAAATGGAGCCGCTACAATTGAAAGAAAAGTGCTTAGTTCTTCTAAATTCACACCTTTCCTAAAAGCTATACTTTTTACTTTACGGCAGTGGAAGTGATGTGCCAAATCTACATACAGCCTATCTTTGGTTAATCGTTCCCCCTCTATAAGAAGAGAATCGGGTGTCACTCCTATGAAAAACGGATTGGCCACAAATAAAATCTTCTCAAGTATATCTTTTGTTTTATCCACAGAACGAAGCAGTACAGGATGTTCTTTGAAGTACATCCCGGCATTGGTTAAAGAAACCCTGAACTGTTTCAGAAATTCCCTTATTAGCTCCTGTTCAATCATCAGAAATAATCCTTATAGAATCTTATTGCCCTCTGCCATAGAGAATCTCCGGGATTCTCCTTCTCCAGCAACCTTGTTATGCCATAATGCACACATCCAAATGCACAAGATGAAAATTTATTATATAGAAGGTGCTCTATATCCATGTTGAAATGTTGCTTTACGAAATCATAAAAACCGTCTTTTTGAACAATTTTGCCTATAAATAACACAGTATAGTCATCGGATAAATATTTATTATCTATATCCGACATAATTATACTTATATTATCCGCAATTGCTTCCTTAATCAGATTGTTCAAAGTCACCAGACTGACATTAATATATGTATCTTGCTCTCTAACGCTTATTTCCTTGGAGAAATCAGTGTCATAAAAAGAACCGTATTTAAAGACTAAGTCTGACGCTAACTCTTCAGTAAAAGAAAGTCTTTTCGCTACATAAGATATAACTGATTTATTGCCAAAATCGTACATCTTTTCAAAAATTATATTCCCCTTACGAAAACAAGAAAGGGTCGTGTCGTTTTTTTTTATATTTACCACAAAAGTAAGCTTATCAACAATGCTGTTATAGGCTGCGCTGTAATCGGCCAAAGCGCTGTAAACAAAGCCGGAAAATTTACGCTCCACATTACTAAAAGAGTCCATAAAAACACCGTGCAAATCAGACGGAATAAATATAATCATGGATTTAATACACATCTTCCGTGCCCATAAGCCTACCGGCGGCTTGCTAAACGTTTTATCTTCTACCCTATATTCCGAAACAAGATGATGTATGCAGGTATCCTTTAAACTCAAAGATATATTCTCAACCTGCTTCTTCGCGTAATCGATATCTTTGTAAGTAATCCTTTTCACTTTATTGCTCACGTTTAACGATATAACATTTTCGGTTTCTTTCTTAGATGCATATTCCCTGGGCAGTCTGAAGAATATGCTTTCTGTCTTAAAAGAATTCCTTTTCTCTGCATAACTAATACGTTCATCAATATAGTCTATATTATTCATAATGAATTCATCTAAAGACCTAAAACGGTGGTCCGATTCGCCGCTTATACCCGTATGAGGCGCAAGCTTATTCCCCTTTAGAGAAACAAATAAAAAATCCCAGCTATCATAGTCAATACTCAAACCGCCTAATATTTTCATAAGATTATAAGCTCGCTATATTTAGAATACTGTTATTGCTGCTTAAGCTTATGCGGCAAAATGTATAATTTATTGCTTTATATAAAAATGCTTGAAGAGAGTAATTATATTTTTATCTTTTATTACCTATATATATATTGTCATCGCTGGATGCGTAGCGTAAATCTATATACCTAATAGAATCCATTTTGTTGTTAAGCTTTCTATCCAGCAGATTCTCCAGAAGACTAAGTTTCTTGTGAAAATTGTCCTTACCCACAATAATGTTAACGTCACCCATAAAGAAAGATACACTATGGAGAGAAGCTGCATTAATAGTATCTATTTTGAATTTGTTAATAAGGCCGCTTTTCTTTAATTCTCTAATTAATCTATACGCCAGATATAAGCGCTTGTCATGAACCGTTTTGCCGATATTAAAAGAACCTCTGTAATCACCAAGTTCTATAATAAATATTCCGGGATAAGGATTTTGCCTTCGTTTTTCCAGGACTACGCCATCTTTGTCTAAAACATAAAAACCATCTTCCTTTAACTGCGCGAAGGGCTTCCTTCTTAAAACATCGATAACTAATGTAGAAGGAAATTTCTTTTTGATATAAACCTCTTTAATCTCAGGATGTCTCTTGCTTATCTTTCTATAAATAGGCCTGACGTCAATGGAAACAAGCGACTGGCCCTTTATCTCTTTTACTACATCTCTATCTACACTTATATTGGTTTCAATGGTATCAACCTGAAATATACCAAGAGAAGATATATAAACAACAAGCGCGGCAATACCTAACAATAACAACAATGTGTTTATTATCTTTGTATATACCCGGGGAGTAAATAATTGGCGCTGTTTTTTATTAAATTTTCTGTTTCTCTTTTTTCTCATTTCTTAAAGCTAACTGCAACATTCTAATTATAAGTTCATCAAACTCTATGCCGCAGACCTTAGCCGAAAGAGGAAGAAGACTGTGGGAGGTAAGGCCGGGTATAGAATTTACTTCTAAGACAAAAGGGGTACCCTTATCATCCATCCTGATATCGACACGTGAGAAATGCCTGCAACCAAGACTTACATGCGCTCTTCTTGACACTTCCATCGCCGCACTATAATCATTTATATCTAACAAAGCTGGCGCTATGAAGTCAACCATGCCATCACTGTATTTAGCAGTAAAATTGAAATAACCATGTTTAGGTATAATTTCCACAACGCTTAAGGGTTTCTCGCCCAATATACCAACAGTAAGCTCTTTCCCTCTTATATAATCCTCAATGATAATCTTTTCATTTATCTTAAAAGATTCCAATATGCTCCTCTCCCAATCCTTCCCGTCATAGACTATAAAAACACCAATGCTTGATCCTGAGTAATACGGTTTTATTACTTTCGGTAATCCTTCCGGTCCGGGAATAGGATCACTTTTGTTTAGAACAAAATAATTGGGGGTAGGAATATTGTTTTTCACAAATATATCTTTGGAGATAATCTTGTCCATCGCCCGCCTGCTTGCGGCCGCTCCGGAACCAGTATATGGTATATCTAAAGCATCAAGCACCTCTTGAATTCTGCCATCCTCCCCAAACTCTCCATGAAGAGCTATAAAAGCGGCATCTATACTATGGCTTAACAATATCTCTTTAACAGCCTGTATATCCTGGGTATTAATATCTATCTCTTCAGCATTAATGCCTTTTCTTTTTAATGCAAGGCAAGCTTCTTTTCCGGAAACAAACGAGATATCACGCTCTCCTGACACTCCGCCTTCCAAAACTCCTATTTTATAATCTTTTAAATCTGACATGATAACAGTTAATAAGCCCCTGGCTCGCAGCTCATAAGAAATATATATATCTTTTATATCCTTCTCTGCCAAGAGCTATGAGCTAATAGCTAGGAGCTATCATATTTTCCATCTTACTATTTCTTCTTCTAAAATTATACCAAACCTCTCGTTGACTCTCTCTTTTATCACAGCAATAATATAATTAATATCACCTGCTTTTGCATCAGCTCTGTTTATTATAAAATTGCCATGTTTTAAAGAAACCTGGGCTCCGCCTACTCTAAACCCTTTAAGGCCGCATTTATCTATTAGATAGCCCGCACTTACATTTAAAGGATTCTTGAAAATACAACCCGCGCTGGGATAAGAAAAATCCTGCATATCTAACCTTTTGCCAAGATAAGAAATAACCTTTTCTCTAACATCGCAAGCCTCGTCGAATCTGAGTATCGCTTTTATTATAATACAATTTTCTAAAGAAGACCGGCGGTAAGAATAACGTATATCACTCTTTTTGACATGTTTTATCTCGCCGCTTTCATCAATAACCGCCGCTTCCTCAACAAGAGATAATAACTCCTTGCCGAAAGAAGAAGCATTGCAGGCCATCATGCCGCCGATACTGGCAGGAATGCCAGCAAGCTCTTCAAGCCCTCTAAGATTTTGCTCTATTGTATAGGAAATCACTTTTGATAAGGCTGTAGCGGCACCGATTTCTAAAGACAAGGAATCCACTCTTTCTATATAACTGAATTC
Source organism: Candidatus Omnitrophica bacterium 4484_171 (assembly GCA_002049895.1). Classification (GTDB taxonomy): domain Bacteria; phylum Omnitrophota; class Gorgyraeia; order Duberdicusellales; family 4484-171; genus 4484-171. The sequence goes on from MVCW01000006.1 coordinate 7,325, forward strand.
TTTGCCTAATATCAGAACAGGCTTATTCAAAATATCATTTTCAATAAAAATATTTGAGCCCGCGCCCAATAAATAAAAATCGTCCCATGAACATACTCTTTTTGCAAACTCAGATAAATCATCTGTGCTGTGAGCTACAAACATAATCGGCGCAATTGCCTCTAACCTTAATGTGTTAAATATCTTAAGTGAAACTTTCTTTCTAACATCTGGTTTATGCGTTCTTACATCCATATTCATACCTTAATACTCTCTTTATCTCTAATTTGGCTAATTACATCCTGCATTATAACGTTTATGTCGCCGGCGCCAAGGCCCATTACCAGATCACCGTCTCTTAGTATACCCGGTACATCATAAACTATCTTCTCTTTGGGAATATACGCTATACCGCCAATAAACTTCTTTTTAACCTCTCTGCAAAGAAAACTTCCGTCTATTCCTTCTATGGGCGATTCTCCTGCTGAATATATATCCGTAATCACAAGGTAATCACACTGGTTAAAACAACCAGCAAACTCTTTATATAACAGCTTCACCCTGCTGTAACGATGAGGCTGGAAAATAACGACTATTCTTTTAAAAGAGAGCTGCCTTGCCGCATTCAGTGTTGCTTCTATTTCGCTAGGATGGTGCGCATAATCGTCTACAAATGTTATACCGTTTGATTCACCCTTAAACTGAAACCTTCTGCGCGTGCTTTTGAACTTACACAAAAGAGGCAAGAACTTATCTGGATCTACTTTTAAATATACGCATAGAGAAATTACAGCCAGAGCGTTAGAAACATTATGCCTTCCCAAAAGAGATATTTTCACGTCCCTAAACTTCTTTTCTTCTATGAAAAGGTCAAAGAGGGTATAATCCTTATAGAAACGCAGGTTCTCTGCTTTAATATGGTTACCTTTATTTAACCCGTAAGATATAGAATCCCTATCCTCCAGAATATCCCTCACGTTCCTATCGTCTCCGCATCCTATGGTAACCGAAGAAGCCCTATCGGCAAGGTTCTTGAAACTATTACATAAATTATTAAAATCTCCATAGAAATCAAGATGTTCATGGTCTATATTTGTAACGATGAGAACCCATGGTTTAAATGCAAGAAAGCTCCCATCGCTTTCATCCGCTTCAAAAACAAACAAATCTTTTCCCGACCAGGAACATTTTCCGAAATTAAGCGCTACTGCCCCTATAAAAACGCTGGGTCTGTAATTAAGCTTTGTCAGCACAAACGCACAAAAAGCGCTTGTCGTGGTCTTGCCATGACTTCCGCTTATGACAATATTTCTCGCACCGTAGGAAAGCGACGCTAACAACTCTGCTCTCTTTAAAACTTTAATATTCTTTTTCTTTGCTTCTTTTAATTCAATATTGTCATCTTTCACTGCCGAAGAATAGCAAACAAGGTCTGCCCCAACAATATTACTTCCTCTATGCCCGATAGAGACTTGAAATGATTCTTTCTTAAGCAATTCGGTATTGTAACCTTCTTTTATGTCCGAACCACTAACATTAAATCCTCTATCGCGCAAGAGAAACGCCAAACCAGTCATGCCTACTCCGCCTATCCCAACAAGATGTATTCTTTTTATACCATTCAGGAAACTATTCATAGATATGCCTGCAACATAAATTTTCTACAGAAATCCCTGGAACTTACAGCCACGTTTATCCGTCCTATGTTATTCGAAAGGCCGCGCCTAGTATCGCCGTCTGCTATAAGATTTTCTATGCACTCTGAAAACTTATCAAATAGAAAACTATCCTGCCTGAAAACAAAACAGGCTTTTCTTTCCTCTAAATATGCCGCATTAGCATACTGATGGGCACCTGCTCCCGGATATGGTATAAATAAAGCAGGCAGCCTGTAGAAAGACACCTCTGCTACTGTCAGCGCACCACTGCGGGAAATTACAAAATCAGCTGCAGAATACAATAAATCCATTTCCCCGCAAAAATCATAGCAGACAGCCTTTTTATTTATTTTATCATAAAATTCTGAAAAATGACGTTTTTGTTTGGCACCTGTAACGTGAATTATCTGAAAATCTGACTTTGATGCAATTACAAATTTTTTAAAAGCATTATTTATAAACTCTGAACCCTGGCTTCCTCCAAAACAAAGAATTGTTACAGATGATTTTTCAAGCCCCAGATTCTCTCTAGCCATTGCCTTATCTATTTTCCTTAAGCTGTCTCTTAAAGGAATTCCTACTGCTATGTTCTTGTCCGGCGCATAGGGAACAGGAAAACCGTGATACACAATTTTCACCAAAGGGTAAAGAGCTCTATTCGCCCTGCCCATCATAACATTGGGTTCGTAGAGAACAGCATCTATATGCAGCAATCTCGCCCACAAGATAATAAAGAAAGCGTCTCTCCCGCCAAAACCCGCTACTCTGTGCGGGCGCAACCTGCATATAATATAAATTGCCTCCCAAAATCTGAAAATACTCTCAAAGACAATATTCCTGAGTTTAAGAGAGGTTCCAAAAACTTTCCATCCTTCCTTCTTTAATAAAGGTTTAAAATAATACGAAGGCGCAAAGAAATAAATATTATCTCCCTTTAAACATGACGCAAGGCATTTAGCAGGTAGAATATGCCCTGCACTTCTATCACAAGCCAGGATAATTCTCATATGTTCTTGTTATATTAAAGAAAATCCCTAAAAGAATATAATGAACGAGGAGACTTGTCCCTCCATAGCTTACAAAAGGCAAAGCCATGCCTTTTGTAGGGAAGAAGCCGCAGCTTACGCCTACATTTATCACAACTTCCAGGCCAAGCAGGATACTTGCACCCGTACAGAAAAAACGCGAGAAATCATTCTTAATACGCCACGAAATCCTAAGCATGGTTATAAAAACGGCAAAGTAAAGGAGCAATACCGAGATAGAACCTACAACACCGAACTCCTCAGCAATGATAGAAAAAATAAAATCGGTATGGGCCGCAGGGAGAAACAAAAACTTCTGTTTACCCTCTCCTAACCCGGTACCTTTTATTGCGCCTTCGCCAAAAGCGATTTGTGATTGGACAATCTGGAATCCGTCGCCCCTGGGGTCACTCCAGGGGTTAATAAAAGTCATTACGCGCCTAAATCTGTAAGGATTGGTTTTGACTAATACTAAAGAGGCTAACGCTCCGCAAAGGATAAGCAAAAATATGTGTTTAGACTTTACTTTACCAATAAAAAACATCAGGAAAATCCATATAAGCCAGAAAACTACCGTACCAAAATCAGGCTCAAGGATAACAAGTATAAACGTCAAGGCTGCCATTAATAATATTGGCAGCGGTCCGTCTTTAAAATATTTCATTATATTTTTCTTTCTTTCAATATAACCTGCGGTATACAGAAGGAATGATATCTTAAGCAGCTCCGAAGGCTGAAAATTAATTGGCCCCAGCTGAAACCATCTCCTTGCCCCTCCTATTCTCTTCCCGATTAAGAGAACAAGTAACAGCATAATTATATTCACAACCATAAATTCCTTGCCATACTTAGCAAGAGGCTCTACATTAACAGAAAGAACCACAAAAAATACAGCGGCAGAAATACACAAAAACAATAATTGCCTTTTGACAAAATAAGAAGGCTCATTGTACAAATTCCACGCATACACACATGAAGCGCTGTAAACCATAAGAATGCCAAAGAGACTCAGGCCAAGAATAGAAAAGAAAATAAAACGCCTTTGTTTATTGAATTTACCTACATTATTACGGTATGCGTCCATATTGGATTAGGCATAAAAATTGTATTTGAATCACAAATGATTAACTATTTCAATAAATTTATTGCCTCTCTGAATATAATTGGGAAACATATCAAAGCTGGAACACATAGGAGAAAACAAAACCGTTGTGCCCTTACGGGAAATATAATAAGCATCTTTTACAGCTTCTTCGAGTGAATTAAAAAGACTAATCCTGCCTCTATCTTTTAAAGATGATTTTATTTTATGGGCCGCTTCGCCAAAAAGATTAACCTTGACTATTTTTTTAAAATAAGGGCTGACAGCAGAATAATCGAGCCCTTTATCTTTTCCTCCCGCTATCAACACTATGGGCGGCTTGATATTCTTAAGGGCCCATACCGTTGAGGCGGGGTTAGTAGCTTTAGAGTCATTTATGAAAACTACACCTTTTATCTTCTTCACTAATTGAAGACGATGAGGAAGGCCGTTAAAACCTGATATCACTTTCATACAATCTGTTTTCGCTGCGCCGAAGACATGCGCTATTCTGTATACAGCAGAATAATTGGGATTTAAAAGTTCGTTATCAAAATAGATTATTTTCGATTTTATACTCCTGGCAATTTCCTGAATACCAAACATATTCTTATTTAACAGTGCCCAATCATCTGATAATTGATTACGAAAAATATTAAGCTTAGCATGCGTGTATTCATAAAAGTCATAATAGCGGTCAAGATGGTCGGGTTCGATATTAAGAACACAGCCGACATACGGCCTGAATTCTATTATGTTCTCCAGCTGAAACGAACTCAGTTCCAGTATTATTATGTCTTTTGGCTTTGCGCTTAGCACATAGCAAGAAAGCGGCATCCCTATATTACCTGCCAGGTAGACATTTGGTTTTATGGATTTAATTACCCGGTAAGTCAGAAATGTTGTTGTTGTTTTGCCGTTTGTGCCTGTAATCGCGGCTATCTTTGACTTTGTAAACCAGCTGGCAAATTCAATCTCTCCAACAACAGGGATATTATTTGCTTTAGCAATACCAGAAACCAACGATTTCTTAGTATCTACCCCCGGGCTTACAACAATAATATCCGATTTTCTAATAAATCTATCCGTATGGGAACCAAACTCAAACTCCACGCCCAAACGGCGAAGTTTATTCACTAACCTGGAAGAGAAAAAATTAGCATTTTTCTCCTCTGTTACCCGCGCCTTCTTGCCCAATTTCAGAAGAAGCTCTACAAGATAAAATCCGCTTCTTCCAAATCCTACAACACATACGTTCTTAAAACTATCTACATTCATTCTAAATTGTTAACACAAAGCAGAAAGAGATGTCTTATCTGAGTTTTAAAGTCATAATGGCAAAAACAGCAAAAATAACAGCAACTATCCATAATCTTATCACTATTTTTGACTCTGGCCATCCCAAAAGCTGGAGATGATGATGAAAGGGGGCCGCTTTAAGCATTTTTTTCTTGAATATCCTTACAGAAAAAATCTGCAAAAGGACGCTCAATGCCTCGATAACAAAAATTCCTCCGGCAATAACTAAAATGAATTCTTGTTTTACAAAAACCGCTATTGCTCCTATCGCGCCGCCTAAAGATAAAGCTCCTACATCACCCATAAATATCTGTGCCGGATATGAATTGAACCACAAAAATCCCAGCCCCGCCCCTGCTATTGATGAACAGAGGACGCTAAGCTCTCCCGCTCCTCTTATATAAGGAATAAAGAGGTAAGCGGAGAATTTAACGTGCCCTGCGATATAACTTAGAACAGCAAAAACAAATGAATTTATCACAATCACTCCTATTGCTAATCCATCTAATCCATCAGTAAAATTCACGGCATTAGATGTTGATATAATTACCAGGGCAACCCAGAAAATATAAAAAAATCCCAGATTAATAACTAACTTTTTGAAAAAAGGAACACTTAAGATAGAAAACGAACTTCTGTACAAGAAAAGCGCCGCCCCCAAACATAACCCTATAATAATCTGAAAAAGAAGCTTTTCGCCGCGTTTCATTCCCTTGCCAAACTTAATCTTCAATAAATCGTCTTTTAATCCCACAAGGCCTAAAGAAACAATAACAAACACAGAGTACCATATAAAAACGTTATCCCATCTTGCCCAAAATAGAAGTGATATAAACACAGAAGCTGCAACAAGAATCCCTCCCATGGTGGGAGTCCCTTTTTTATCCTCATGAAGAGCTTCCAGGTGGATGTGCCCATACATATCAACTCTTTCTTCTATCTTCAGATTCTTTAATCTTCTGACTACCATCGGCCAGAAAATAATAATCAAAAGAAAAGACATCACAAAAGCAGAAGCTGCCCTGAATGTCGTATAATGCACAACATTCAAAACAGAAATATACTTACTTAAAGGATAAATAAGATGGTAAAACATAACTAATATACTCGGCTTCGCTTCGTGAAATGTACTTGCTTCGCAAGTGAAATATGTCCCGACGTATCGTCGGGACGAAATATACCCTTCGGGTGAAATATACTTGCTTTGCAAGTGAAATATGTTCGCTGCGCGAGCGAAATATGCTCCAAACAAAGTTTGGAGCGAAATTTATAGAAATATATTGAAATTTATCGTTACAATTAATTTCAGCGAAGCGAATTTCTATTAATTTCATGAGGGTAAGCGAATAAATTTCTACAAGTTTCGTTTGCGCAAGCAAACAAGTTTCCATGAATCTCTTCTTCAGTATTTCTTCTAATTTCGTAAACGCAGTAAACATATTTCTATTCACTATGCGCTAATCGCTATACGCTATCTATTATACTTTTTATTACCGTTTTGTCCTTAAACGGTATTCTCTTTTGCCCCGCTATCTGATATTCTTCGTGGCCTTTACCGGCAATAAGAACAGCACAGTTGTTGTAATTTTTCTTAAGCTTAACTGCCTCAGCAATAGCTTTTTTTCTATCAATCACTATTTTATAATTATCCTTGCTGAATCCTGACTCAATATCACAGCAAATATTCTCTACATTCTCGTTGCGTGGGTTATCGGAGGTTATTAAGCTAAAAACCGCAAGCCTTGAGGCAATCCTGCCCATTTCTTTTCTCTTTCCTCTGTCGCGGTTTCCTCCGCACCCAAAAACCAATATTATATTATTGTAACCGCAATCTCTTAAAGCGCAAAGCACATTATCTAACGCATCGGGGGTATGAGCGTAATCTACAAACACATCTTCGGCGACTTTTTCTGTACGGCCATCCAAACCACTAAATGAATATATAAACGACACTGCTTCATCCAGAGAAAAACCCATTCTGTCAATCGAAGCAAGAGAAGATAATATATTGTAAATGTTGTGCCTGCCAATAAGGCGGCTTTTTACATTTAAAGAATGCCGCCGTATACTAAAAGTAAATTTCAAGCCCATCCTCCCCAGCTCATAATCAACTACTTTGTAATAAGCATTGTCATTAAACCCGCAGCTGTATTTTGCTCCTGTAATTTCTGAAAAAAGGGCCCTGCCATATTCATCATCTGTATTTATTATCGAAACAGCACGGTGATTATCCGAAAATAATCTTTTTTTTACAGAGAAATACTTGCCCATATCTAAATGATAATCTAAGTGATCACGGCTAAGATTTGTGAATATACACTGCGTGAATCTTATCCCCTCTGTTCTTTTCTGTGCAATGCCATGGGAAGATACTTCCATAATTATATACCTAACATTTTCTTTCTGTGCCCTAAAGAAGAATTTTCTTAAGAAAAGATAATCCGGCGTCGTACGATAAGCATTGATAGACTCATCTGCTATAAAATATTTTATCGTTCCTATAAGGGCGTTTTTTACGCCAAACTGGTTCAGCAAGTGCCGGATAAGATAGGTAACGGTAGTTTTTCCGTTTGTGCCTGTTACACCGACAATGTTTAACTTATTCATATCCAGCGGATAAAATAAGTCAGTACATCTTCTAAGTTCCGTCTTAACATCGGGCACAAAGATAACCGGCGTATCTTTTATTATAGAACTAACCATGCTTTTATGCTTTCTGTCGGCAACAAAAGCCGCGGTTTCGTTCTTAATTTCATTCAAATAAGAAAAAACATCGAATTTCTTACCTTCAACAATAAAAAATACATTCCCCTTAGAAAACCTGCGTGTATCCCGGCTTATGCCGCTTACAGGTATATTGGTTGATATATTACCAATATCCGCCTGAGGGAACATCTCTCTAATAGTCACTTTCCACCTCTATTCTATTGTTTATACTTTCGTACTTAACCAGCTTCCGGGCAATCTTCTTGAAAAGAGGAGCTGCCACCACTCCTCCGAAATGAGACCTATGCGGTTCATCAATACTTACGCATATAACAAAACTATTGCCTCTGTCTTCTACAAATCCCACAAAAGATGCTCTAAAAGCACTATGAGAATATCTTCCGGTCTTAGTATCAAACTTCTGGGCAGTTCCGGTTTTCCCTCCCACAGTAATGCCTTTTATCCTGGCCAATTTCCCCGTGCCGTCGTTAACCACCTCTATAAGAATATCTTTCGCCAGGGAAGCAACGCGGGATGATAAAACTCTTACTTTCCGCGTCCTCGTTTTTCTTACAAACCCATAATCACCTTTCAATTTATCACATAAATGCAATTTAACCAAATATCCGCCGTTAGCTATAACACACATGGCCCGTGCAAGCTGAAGCACTGTTACGCCTATTTCCTGCCCTATAGGCACAATATAACCGGATGTGTCTGACCATAATCTTAAGGGCTTTAACAATCCTTTCTGCTCTCCGGGGAAATCTATGCCTGTAGTTCTGCCGAATCCCAGTCTTCTAATGTAGAAATATAAATTCTTCGGCCCCAACTTATGCGCTATCTTAGCCACGCCTATATTGCTTGATTTCTTAAACACCTCTTTGAAAGTAAGCTCTCCAAACGGCTTCCAGTCATGGAGCACAGATCCTGGTATTTTAAACGCCCCCTTCTCACAATAAATTTTATCATCCAGTGAAAAAATCCTTTTATCCAGAGCGCCGGTCAAAGTCACAATTTTGAAGACTGAGCCAGGCTCGAAAATATCAACAGCTGCCCTATCCCGTACAGAATCGCTCGAGGCAGAACTTATATTATTAGGATCATAGCAGGGATAATTTGCCAGGGCGATTATAGCTCCTGTATGAGAATCTGCTACAACAACACTTCCGGCCTTTGCCAGATAATCATGAACTGTCTCACGCAGATACTTATCAACCCAGTATTCCATCTGTGCATCAACAGTTAGATGTAAATCTAATCCCTTTTTCGACTCGAATATCTGGGGATAAATAAAAATATTGCGCGATAAAGAATCTCTCAAAACCGATACAAAACCTTCTTTACCCTTTAAGAACTTATCATAAAACAATTCTACCCCTTCTATTCCTTTATTATCAATATCCACTCCTCCCAGGATATGAGAAGCCAAGCGGCCTTGAGGATAAAAACGCATTTTTTCTTTTAAGAAATACACACCTTTGAGCTTGAAATCCTCTATGGTCTTCTTATCGTAAAGAGAAACCTTTCTTTTTATCCATACAAAATGACACTCTTTTTTTAATTTCCCCAGAATCTTCTCTTCGTCTATATGCAGATTCTGTGCTAATATTTTAGCAACATAATCTTTTTTATCAATATCACCGGGGTCGGCATATACCGAATAAACGTTTATATTGGTAGCTAAAACTCTGCCTTTAGAGTCGAAAATTATTCCTCTTTGGCCTTTAAGCGGTATTATTTTAATATGCTGGCGCCGCGCCAGGCCGCCAAAAGAATTTTTTTTTACTACCTGAAGATAAATTATACGCGCTGAAAGCAGAAGGAATAATAAGGTAAAGATTACATAAATAAAACTTATGCGGGATATGCTTCTTTTCTTAACAATAAAATAGCTCAAGAATGTTTCTGGCATATATTACTACAGTATACGAGAAGAAATCTATGTTAACCGGGAAATGCTGTACCCTATACCCTCACGGGCACAAGCACCCTTGCGGGCACAGGCACCCTTGCGGGCACAGGCGGGCAAATAATGCTAACCGCATTATTTGGGTTAAATGAATAATCACGCCGAAATTTTACAAAGAACACGCATAAAAAAGCATGCTTCTGTGAAAGATTATGAATATCTATATGACTTATATATTTTATAAAACTAGTTCTGCTCCTGAGCTAGAGCTTTAGAACCATCTGATACGCGGAATATACGCTTAAGAGATGAGAATACTGTATTCATCTTTGAACCTTTAATCTCTTTGCCATTGCCGAGATTGAAAGCCACCACTTTATCACTATCGGCCACCTCCAACCCATTAGCATCTACCCAGGAGTTAATCTGGGTAAGCGATACTCTTTTGGAAAAATTATATAGTAGATTGTCACGTACATCAACCAGTTCATCCAATTGCTTATAGGATTTATTTAGTTTATACGCCTCTATATAAACTGTGACTTTCTGGTGGAGATATGCAAAGAAAGCTATAAATGTCAATATCATAAAGATTGTTTTCTTAATCATAAACAGTCCCCAAACTATTCATATTATCTTCTCTGCAACTCTTAATTTGGCAGAACGAGAAGATATATTCTCTTTTAGTTCTTCTGTTCCTGGAACAAACGGTTTCTTATTAACAAGCTTTACAACCCCTTTAAGGGATAAATCACGAAACGTATGCTTTACTATTCTGTCTTCCAGGGAATGAAACGTAATAACGCCGATTCTTCCTCCGTATGAAAGATGCTCTATGGCTTTCTTAATCCCCATCTCCAAAGATTCAAGTTCTCTGTTTACAACTATGCGTAAAGCCTGAAATATTCTTGTCGCGGGATGCCTAAAGGAATAATGCCTTCGGGGAACTGCCTCAAGGACAACGTCTTTCAGCTGAGAAGTCGTAGATATGGGTTCCTGCCTCCTTTTTTCTACCACCAAACGTGCAATACGCCGGGAAAATCTTTCTTCTCCAAACTTCTTAAAAATAGCATTAAGCTCATATTCACTTAAATAATTAACGATATCATAAGCACACAAAAATGACATCTTGTCCATTCTCATATCCAACGGCCCGTCTTTGGAAAAACTGAATCCCCTCTGTGAATCGGAGAGTTGAAAAGTAGATATGCCAAGGTCGAAAAAGAAAATATCTGCTTTCTTGATACCTAAATTATCTAAAATAAGGTCTAAGTTCCTGAAATCGTCCTTAAAAAGCTCGAAACGTGATTCGTATTTTTTAAGCCTCATGCGGGCGACTCTCAAAGATTCATCATCTTTATCAATTCCTATTAAAATAGAATCCTTGTCCATTGCCTCAAAGAATTTTAGGGCATGCGAAGCCACTCCTATAGTACAATCTACTATAATTTTCTTGTTTCTTAATGAAAGTTCTTTTATCACTTCTCTATACATAACAGGATAATGAACTGTTTTCATCACTCAATAAGGCCTTCGGCAACATCTTCAAACTTCCTCTTGTTCTCAGCATAAAATTTCTCCCATCTCTTTTTACTCCACACTTCAATTCTATCCGCAACACCTATTATCATTATTTCTTTCTCAATCCCCGCAAAATCTTTTAGATAGTCGGGCAAAGTAACTCTGCCCTGCGAATCAAATACAACTTCCTGGGCCCCGCTAAAGTATATACGGTTAAATGAACGTGACTGGCTTTTAGTAAAAGGCATTTCTTTGAGCTTATCTTCCATCTTTTTCCATACCTCAAAGTCAAAAACAAAAAGGCAGCCATCGAGCCCGCGGGTTACATAGAACTTTTTAATCTTCAGCTCTCTTATTTTCTCTCTAAACTTTGCTGGAAGGATAAATCTATTCTTTGAATCTAACGAATGGCTGTATTCTCCATACCACATTCCACTTTACTCCACTTTACTCCACAACATAAGTATAAACTTCTTCTTTACATTTGTCAAGGAATTTTTGGAAATAAGTTGTTAGAACGCAACAAGTTGTGTAATATTGGCGGGATACATACTATATTTTGATGATATAAAGCTTAAGTCTTTCTTTATTCTTGCGGCAAGAGTACTAACTGAAGAAAATTTTCTTTCTTTTCTTATTCTTTCTAAGAATACTATCTTTATTCTCTTCCCTAAAATATTCTTGCCGAAATTAAGTATGTGTGTTTCTATAGATTGAATTTTTTTTGACTGCACGGT
>MVCW01000053.1 GCA_002049895.1 Candidatus Omnitrophica bacterium 4484_171
GCCATATTTATCTTCACAACCCTTTTGAATAAGTCTCTGATTTTATCCCACTGCGCCCCTGACATAAGCTGGGAAATGCGCGAATAATACACTCTTAAGGCAGGAGAAACTACAACAGTAATAAGAGCGGTAATTATCTTATCGGCATAATAAAATATTGAGATTGAACCCTCTCCCAAACGTGAAGCGAAGTTATTCACGATGACTCTGCGAAGTCCCCATATCGCGCTGTTTACAGACATTTTAGTAGACTTAGAAATCAACAGCGGAATCTTTTTATGATAAAACCGCCATGTTGGCATCCAGCCGGTCTTAAAATGAAAAAATACCAGAAGAACAGCTGCTGACAAAGCATTGGAAAATACGCTCCCCAAAGCAAGAACTTTAATGCCGTAGGAAGGAACAAAGATAAATAAAAAACAAATATTAGTCAAAGAAGGAATAAATCTTATTATTGCCGGGAAAGAGTAGTAATGCAGGGAATTAAGACTAAGAGTTAATATCCTGTGGGTCTGGGAGAATATAAGCGCGAAAATAAAAATATCCATAAGCTGTTTGGCAAGCGCTACGCTTTCCTGAGATAACCCCGGAGCCACAATCCTTATTATCCATATTCCGAAAATCTTTACAAAAATAATAATAAATATTGAGAGTACAAATGCCCACTTAATAACCACATCAACAAAAATATTGCTTTCTTTGCTGCTGTCCTGGCGTACATCATTAAAAATGGGGATGAAAAGGGATATAAAATAATCGCTTGAGAAACCAAGCAACCCCAGTATAGTAATAGTTACAAAAAATGAATCCAACTGCCAGGAAATACCGAAGACTCTTCCCAAAAGTATTTGAAAAATAAACTTTACCGCAATTGCCATTGCGGTAATTACACTCAGTTTAACTGTTTCAAGCTTAAGCCTGCCTATTGTTATCTTTAGCTTAGTAAACATTATTGGTAACGTAAGGCATTCTTGTATAAATACCAACCGCTATACGTGAACGAAACGGTATACTAAACGTGTATTTCTTTTTAACAAACTGCATTATTCTCCTGGGCACTGTCCAACCATATGTTATAAAAAACATGACGTTATTGTAAACAGAGTTTATTCTCTTTATATCTTCTAAGCTATCTGTTTTAACGACATTATAATCCCTAAGATAATATCTTATTTCCCTGCCGGCAATACCAGGAGCAATTATGATTGTCTCTTTGCCCGGCTTTATGGTCTTCTTAATAAACAATGCAGCTCTTTTATAATCCTGTCTTGGTAGATATAAAACTGTTTTGATACTAGGTAAGCTTAGACTTATAAGGATAACTGCGGACAATGTTATAAGTATTATGCTCACAGCTCCTTTGGAGTTTATGCATAAACTGTAAATCCCTGAAGCTGCTGCTATAAGATACACTGGGAGGGCAAAGATAAAGAAACGCGGATAAAGATAGCGTGGTCCTAGAACATAATTTATGCCGAAAGAAACCAAGAATAAAGAAACTGTCAGTATAACAATATATTTCCTGTTTTCTTTCCATAAGAATGTTAACCCCAATATAAACATAATAAAATACAATATACCGAAATCTAATCCTTCCAATCCCGAACCAAGATATTTGAATACCGACCAGATAAAATCTAAATTGATAATTTTCGTGGCATGATGCCTGAAAAGCTCAAAAACAATGAAAGGCAAAACCGGCAGATAAAGCAGAAAAACAACTACTCCGATGAATGTATAGTGCATAAGAAGCTTTGCGGCAGCATCATACCCTATAAGAGGCTTATCTTTTTCTTTAAATAAAAATACGCCTGACATAACTACAGCCACTTGTGACAGTATCACCATCACCATATAAAGATGGGTATATAATCCCAATACGGAAACAATATAAAAACCAAGCCACAAACTACTTTTTTGCTCTCTTAGGAGGCGCAAGAAATAATAACAGGACATTATTGAGGAAAATACTAAAGCCGTATACCCTCTTGCCTGCATGCTTTGGTCAATATGAGCGGATGAGAAAGCGAGCAGTACGGCGCTTAACCACATTATATTTTTCTTGAAAGTTAGTCCCGCAAGCTTTGCTATTGCCCATATTCCTGCTATGCCAAACAATAGAGACGGCAACCTGAAAGCCCATTCTTCTCTGCCGAACACAAGCATTGAAGTGCGCGCTAATATAGAATAAAAAATATGGTTGTTAAAATATTTATAGGTCGTTATGATGCTTAAGAAACTTCCTCTGTCTATGTAGTTTAGGACCGAATAGATTTCATCATACCACAAGCTCTGGTTAATATTTATAATGCGCAAAATCAAAGCTGCCAATATAATTAAGAATATATAAATGTAAGGAAACGAGGGATAATCGGTACTTTGTGCTGGTTGAATATAATTGCCTTTAATACTCTTGGTAATAAAAAAGCGTAAAGCTGATGCCCAGAGAATAAGCAGAAGAGAAAGAACAGGCAGGGCTATTTTTATGCGGGACAGAACAGCGGCAATCTCTGTGCAGAGCCGGCCCGGATCCGCGGATAACAGTCTTTGTGTATTGCCTATAGCGAGTGCTAATCTGGCGAAAACCCCAATTAATACATCTGCATTTATAAAACAAAAAGATACCGATGCTATCAACCCCGCAATCCCTAATATAAGGCTTGCTCTTACGGCAATTACATAGGACATCTCTTTTTGTCTTAACTCCATAAAGCCCAAATCATTTTTGACACATTATTGATTCAAACGTTATTGTGTCAATTGCACCATTTCCAGATTAGGGAGCACAGCCACTATTGCCGTCATAAACCAAAAAGGCTCCATAATACGCACAATAATAAAAGTATTGGCGGAAAAAGAATGTATAAGCAAACCGATAAATCCTGCTAAAAATCCAAACGTTATACCCTGAGACAGTTCATCATTAGCTAAAGAAAGGTTGTGGGAAGAAAGCGAAAGTATTCTTATAAGAAGCCATATAAATATAAGAAAACCTATAATGCCTGTTTCGCCCAATACACGGGGGTACTGTATATCAACAAGTCCGACACCTGTAACGCCATACCCAAAAAAAGGATACTTCCTTAGCTTCTGGATGACATTTTTCCAGTTCTCAATTCTTGAAGCCGCAGATTTATCAAGAGCAACCTCATGTCCGACTGTTTTATACTTTATCCTTCCGGAGAATGTATATGTAACCCGTTTAGTAACCCCCTTCATAACTTTCGGCAAAGTAAGAGGGAGTATAACAATCCCAAGAACCAATGCTCCTATAATTATTATTTTTCTTCTCCTTGTAAATATAATAAGGACCAAATACATGAATATAAACGCGAGATAACTCCCGCGCGATAGTGTCTCAAGCAGAGTAATAACCATAAGAGGAGCTATTAGCGCTATGGCAATCTGCCATCTGCGTGAAGAGGTGTGTAAGAAAATCCCTCCGAAAACCGCAAGCATAAACATCAAATACCCTCCCAATGTATTAGGCTCTCCCTCTGCCCCTTCAAACGGAGCTGTCGCACGCCCGAACTTGCCTACGGTAAGAAGAGCATAGATGCAAACAATAAAAGCGGTTATCATAAAACAAGCCATAAATGTATTTACCTGCTTCTTATCTTTTATATTATTTGTTACCATAAAATAAAGAAGGAAATATTCTATGTACTTGATAATATAAAAGAAACTCTTTGGGGGATTAATATCGCTTCTCATTATTCCTAAAAGAGTAGTTATAATACAAACCGCAATATAAGCTACCATCAGAGAATTAAGAGGGGTATGTTTAAGAAGCCCTAATTCCTTGTTCATAGCGGTTTTCGCAAGCCACCCCAAGAAAATCGCAATAAGTAAAACATCATCAATTCTTACCACTACCGAGCGCGATGGAACCTGGGCTATCGTTAACTCAGGAGAAAGTAACATAGAAAATACAAGAAAAATTAGGGCAAGGTCAGTATTTGAAAACGCGAGGAAGAAAAACGCAATACCAAAAACAGCAATAGCAATTTTAGGAGACAAACCGACGAATTTAAAAACTATTACAGCAAAGATTACGGTAACTATAAGTAAAACAATATTGTTTATCTCTGCTCTATTTTGTTTCATATTCTTATAACTACGCCGAATAAGCTGTTTATTTAAAAAATAAAAGGGGTGTTTAACCCCTTTTATCTAAAGCCGATATGTATAATCACCACCTAAGTCTTATCCGAATTATCATCCTCTTTGTTCCCATAATATTTATATTTATAATAATAAGGGTAGACCTCTATCGCCTCTGACTGTGGTTTTGTATGGTTTAATACGACACCTAATATCTTTGCTCCTACCGATTCAAGCTGAACTTTGGCCCTTACCAAAGCTGTTCGGGAAGTCCTCCCTATTTCATAGCATAGAACAACGCCATCCACCTTAGGGGCTAATATGCTTACATCGGCAACAGGAAGAACCGGAGGGGTATCTAAAAGAACGATATCAAATTCCCCCCTCACTCTTTTTATTAACGCCTCGAGTTCCTTAGACTGCAGTATATCAGCGGGATTAAGCGAAGATGAACCGGCAGGTATAATCTTTATATGGTCTAAACCGGGGTGCCTTACAACATTGTCCAGGCTAACGCTGCCCAGCATTATATCCGCCGCACCCCGCAGAGTATCTTCCAAACGCGCCTAAATTCATGAAAATGGTCGTCTTGCCCTCCTGGGGGCCGGCGCTTGTAATAATAATGGTTTTACGCATTCTTGAAACCATAATGTTCGTCTTAATGCTTCTGAATGCCTCAGCTACCGGAGATGTGGGATTGTAATGGGAAATAAGCCTTATGTAGTTTGTTTCCTTTTCATCCTTCCTATGCTTAAATATGAGGTCTCTTTTTAATTTTTCAATGAAACCAACGGGTTTATGTTCTTTATCATGCGTAACAGAAGGAACAACTCCTAAAACTGAAATGCCCAGAGCGCTCTCAACATCTTCAATCGTCCCCATTGAAGTATCAAGACTCTCAGCAACAAAAGCAAGTACCATCCCCACAATAATACCTAAAATTGAGCCAGTAAACACGGTTATCTTCGACTGCGCGTTTACGGGAGCAGTAGGAAGAAGCGCCGGGTCAACTACAGATACATCCGGAACCTTTTCTGCTTCTGTAATACGTACCTCTTCCAGCTTTTGCCTCAACATCGCATAAATCTTCTTATTAACCTCAATCTCTCTTTGAAGACGGGCATAATCAAGCTCTTTGCCTGAGAAACCCCTAAGCTGGCTCTCAAGCTGCTTTATCTGCTCCTTAAGCTGCATCACTTTGGGGTGCTTCGGAGTATATTTCTGGCTTAAAGAAGCAAGCTCAAACGTAAGCTGAGTAAGTTTATCCTGAACATCAGGGGCAATATTTATATTCTTTATGTCCTTACTCATAACTTTTATCTTATCCTCTGCGGTATGCATCCGTTTCTCTAAAGAAGCAAGCTGGTCTTCTATAAACTTACGGCTTGTCCTTGCCTGCTTATTCTTCTCCAGAAGATTTTCTTCTATATAGGAAGCTGCAACCGCATTGGCAAGCTTCACAGCTGAAGAAGCGTCGGATGATACTGCCGTAATCTTAATAATGTTGGTATTTCCTACTTGTTTTGTGTCTATTTTTGACTGTAAGTTCCCCACAACTGCATATACCTTCTCAGGCGGGGTATTTTCATCTATGAGGCCCATCCTAAGAGCCGTTCTTTTAATAACAGGGAACCCCTTAATTACTTTGGTCTGGGTTTCCATTATATCTCCGGGGCTAAAAGCAACGATTTCGGTAAGAAGGCCTGCGATTGACTTTCTTTCCTCTATTTTCACTGTTGCATTAGCTTCATATAGAGGAGGGCGTGATGAAATATAAAACAGGGCGCCGAGAGTAAAAATAACAGAGGAGAAGATTATTACAAACTGGCGTTTTCTAATAATTCTTAGATAATCCCTAAGGTTTAATTCGTATTTTACCATACTACTCCCCTTTTATCTTATATCATCTCTTATATATTATATCAAGGTTAAATTTAACTGATAGAAGTAATTACCAAACTTAAAGTATTTTAAATTTTATCTAACAAACATATCTGCGTTACCCGTGCACCATTATCATTGACGCAAAGCGCTATTTCTGCTAATTTAGTTAATATCGGCTCTATTATGAAATACGCAATCAAATCTTTTAAAATAGCAAAATCATTTTCCTCTTCTTATAAGCTGACCAGCCTGCTAAAACATAAAGACAGAATAAAAGCATTGGATAATGTATCTTTCTCTTTAGAAAACAATACTGTTTTGGGCGTTTTAGGCCCGACAGGCAGCGGCAAAACTACCCTTTTAAAAATAATCTCATCCTTAATTATTCCCGATGAGGGTAGCATTAGGATAAAAGAGTACTTCTTGGGAAAAGATGACAATAGAATAAAATCTGTAATTGGCTATGCCGGTTCCGAAGAAAGAAGTTTTTACTGGCGCCTTACAGGAAAACAAAATCTGGAGTTCTTTGCTTCAATGTACGGACTAAGCAGAAAACAAACAAAATCAAGGATAGGCCACCTCTTCAAAACATTTAGGATAGATTATCAAAACAGACGTTTTGATTCGTATTCAACAGGAATGAAGAAAATATTTATCCTTATGAGGGCGCTTTTGCATAATCCTGAAATCCTGCTCTTAGACGAGCTGACAAAGAGCCTGGACTACAATTATCTATGTGCGTTAAAAGAATATGTAAAGAATTTATCTGCTTTGGGCAAGACAATAATATTAACTACTCACAATATAGAAGAAGCCCAAAACCTGTGCGATAAGTTTATGATTTTAAACAAAGGCAGCAATTGCGGCTTTGGCACAATAGAAAGCTTAAGAAAAGAGATAAATTCACCATCGGCTGGCCTTTCTGATATTTATATTAAACTTACACAAAATGCTTAGGAAAACATTTGCTATAATAAAGAAGGATTTTCTGGCAGAAGCAAGTTACAAATTGTCATTTTTACTTAATATATTCAGCGTAACAGCAGTCGTATTCGTGTATTTCTTCATCGACAGGTTATTCGGCCAGCGAATAACAAAACATCTACAGGAATTCGGAGTAAACTATTTCTCCTATGTCCTCTTGAGCATGGCATTCTTTAGCTATATAGGAAGCGGCATAGGCTCGTTTTCTCTCCGCCTGCGGTTGGAACAAATGCAGGGAACTTTAGAATCCATCCTGCTTACCCCTACCAAGCCTTATGTTATTCTTTTGGGGCTGGGACTCTGGAATATAATATTTTCTTCTTTAAACGCCGCTGTATATATTGTTCTGGGCTACTTTGTATTTAAGATTAACTTTTCCGGTATAAATATTATATCAACGATTCTAATATTAACATTAAGCATAATATGTTTTAGCGGATTAGGTATAATTTCAGCAAGTTTTATTATAATCTTCAAGAAAGGTAACCCCGTGGGGTGGATAATTAATACTCTTCAGGGACTATTGTCCGGAGTTTATTTCCCCATAACCGTAATGCCGCCGTTTCTGCAATTCGCAGCGAAGTGTTTCCCCATAACTTACGCCATAAGAGCAATGGAACTCGCTGTTTATAAGGGATATAATATAAGCCAGCTTAAACTGGAAATGACCGTTCTGTTTATTTCTTGTATTATCCTTCTGCCTTTAAGCAAATTATCTTTTGAACACGCGCTGAATATAGCCCGCCGCCAAGGAAGCCTGTGTCAGTATTGACTATAGAGCCTATCTCGGGAGTATAATATTGTACGAGTAAGTGTTTTTAAAGGTTATAATCGGGATTGGGCACTCAATAAGTTCAAGGATTGGTGAATTTTGCAAATGTCCGAGATACTAATCCTGACGCCAATATCTTATTTTGCAATAGTCTCTGCTTCTATCAGCTATAACAAGAATATGCCTTGTAATTTTGTTATCCGCCCGGGCGGCAATCAATATCCTGAAACAATCCGATTTTACAACGGCCCATTTAGATATATCGGTATAAACGTTCTCGGAAATGCCGGCTATTTTCTTTACATCCTCCAGACTTTCAAAGGGTTTATTCTTGCGTTCATCTATTAAAGACTTCGCCAATCGCGGGCTCATGCCGGGCATACTGCTTAATACCAGAAAGGACGCGGTATTAATATTGACTCTGCCTTGTGTATATACAGTCACTAAATCTTTCAGGCCTAGCTCCAAAGCACTCTGCCCTTCATATAAAGAAAGTATATTATCTCTATCAATGCCCCGGGGATAAAGTATTACATCATCATTCCTGTCCTCGCCAAAGAAAACATTATTACTCATATCCTTTATCGCCAAGAGTTCATGGACAGTATAGAATTTATCTAAAGGTTTTTTGTTATTCCTATAGGAAACTATTTCCTCCGCCATCCTGCGGCTATCCACACCCTTAAAATTACTCAGCAGCTTATCGAGAGTATCAACCGACGCCGTATTAATATTTATTTTACTTTCTTCATCGCTTATAAACACTTTGTAACTGCCCCTTTTATCTCCTGCTGAACTATAGAAATCCAAACACCGGACTTTTCTGCCATCTGAGAATTTCAGGAACCAATCTTCATTAAAAGAATCGGACTCACTTACAGACCTATCCTTCTCTAGCTCTTCAAAGACCAGAAACAGAGCCCCTCTGGCAATATAGTAAGATTTCACTCTTTCTATGCGCCGCTTAAGCAAATTCATCCTAAGACGCGTGGAATAAGCTAAGCTCAAAGCGATAACGGATAAAAGAAATACAATAAATAAAGTAACGATTAATACTGAGCCTTTGTTTTTACATTTCATATTAAAGATAAATCAACGGCAAATAATGTCTACGGTAGTAGCAAAAGTATCGTAAGCTGAGCCTGAACGATTCTTTAATTTAACCCATATCCTTACTGCGCGGGGAAGTTCCTGATAAGAATTCCATACACTGAGCCAATTTTTGCCATTATAATAAGAAAATTTCAATGAATCCAATGAGTCTATAAACTTCTTTTTCACTATTTCTTTAGATAGTCCTCTTTCTGAAAATAGAAATGAGCTCTTATAGGCAGAACCTCCGTTTCCTTTGGCAACCAAATGGTATTTCACTTTTCTAAGGCCGCAATCATCGGGGTATCTGAAATTGTACCTCAATGGTACTGCCGTAACAAAAGTTAGAGAATCGGAACCTCCTTTAAAAACCAAAGAAACAGCATCATCGTATAAATACACCGAATTCAAATCTCTGGATACCTCCTCCACAAAATCATAAACCTGCAAAGACTTGCCTTCTTTTACCCTCTTGTATACTTTCATAGCCAAACTAAAGCCGCTTGCCACCACCATCAAGATAACAGCGGTTATAGTAACCGCCATAATCACTTCCAAGAGTGTAAATGCCTTTTTTCTCATAAATTTTTCTTTATTAAACAGGTGGAAACTTTAATTTCTCTCTTTGAACCATCTTTACCCCAGAAAACAGATAAGTCAACTTTAGCAATGCCGGAAGATAAATCCTCGCTATGTAAACGCCAGTAGAATTTATCAAAAGGGCTCATGAAACGTCCGTTCTCCTTATAATTATTTATCCCCTCCGTATCAAGGGTACACAACTTATCCTTAAGAAGAAATACTGCTTTTGTATAATCCTCCATTGCAGAATCTGCGCGGGCTATCAACAAAAAGGATTTAACAATGGCGAGTAAAGATACACTTACAATAGTCAAAACAAACATTACCTCTAAAAGAGTGAAAGATTTTATCTTGCTGTAGCGTAATGATTTATTTTGCGGGGAATTGTACATTTAAAATATAAAACTTTTAACTGACTTTGTATCTCGCCTTCGTCAATCTGCACCTCAGGCACTAAAGGGATTGTAAATTAATCTGAAATATAGGAAGAAGAACGGCCATAACAAGAAAACCTATCCCTAAAGCTAGAAGGAAAATTATTGCCGGCTCAAGAAGTTCTAAAAACCTCCTGATTTCCTGGCTAACCTCTTTATTATAAGTCTGAGATATCTTTGAAAGTGATTCTTCGGGCTTGCCTATTTCTTCAGAAACAGCTATCATATCCAGCATTGCGGACGGAAAAACTTTTGCTTTGTACAAACTGGCTGAAAGAGATGTTCCTTGAGAAACACCGACTATTACATCAGACAATTTCCTGGCTATAAACTTATTTTGTATAACACCCTTTGCAATATCTAAAGACTCTAATATAGATATCCCATTAGAAAGGCACAGTCCCAAGATTTCGGTAAACCTGGCAAAAATCAATTTTCTAATAATGCGTCCGGCAAAAGGAACCTTAAGCATAAATTCGTCCCACGCCATACGGACATTATCCTTGGCGAACATACTCCTAACAACCACGAAAACGGCTAACGCACAAAGGATTAACAGCCACCAATATTTCGCCATAAGAAGGCTTGAGCGTATCAAGATTTTTGTGATTAAAGGAAGCGGCGTATTGATGCCCTCGAAAATAAAAAGCATCCTGGGTATAACATAAGTCATTAAGAAGATAACTGTGCCCAAGCCTACCACAGCAAGAATCACGGGATAAATCAACATAGAAACCAACGCTCCCTTCAGTTCTTTCTTTGTCTCATAAAAATCTGCTAAACTATTTATAACTTTATCCAATGTTCCTGAGGCTTCGCCTGCTTTTATCATGTTTACATACAAAGAAGAAAAAATATCAGGATATCTTGACAGAGCTTCCCACAAAGAGCCCCCCCCTACCACATGTTCATTCACTTGAGATATTATGCTCTTGACCTCAGAATCCATTATTCTATTGCCTAAAATAGTCAAGGCACGTCGAAGAAGTACACCGGAACCAAGCAGGTTAGAAAGCTGACGTGTAAATACTGTTACATCTTTATTTTTAAGTCTAAAACGCTTCAATCTAATTAATTTCGGGGATGGCTTTTGTTCTTCTATGCTAATAGGGAAAATATTATTTTGGCGCAATTGAGTTATCACCGAAGCGCGGCTGTCTGCGTTTTTGACACCGGTTATTAGCTTGCCGTTACTGTCGCGTCCAGAATATTTAAATACAGACATAAATGTATACTCTAATCCTTAACCTTCAAATACAGTGGATGGCTGTAGATAAAATGATTATCTCCCGATAAAATTAAACTTCTCTCCTCAATCTGTTTGGACTTCCGGACTTCTAAATATTATATGCTGGAGGTTTAACCTATTCCTGTTCAGTGACTCTTATCACTTCTTCTAATGTAGTAATCCCGTTCTTAACTTTGTCGATACCGCTTTCTTTTAAACTCTTCATCCCTAATATTCTAGCCTGTTTTGCCAATTCACTCCTAGCGGCTGAGGCGGCTATAAGAGAAGACATATCATCATCTACTACCAGAAACTCGAATATCGCAGTCCTTCCTTTATACCCTGCATTATTGCACTCACTGCATCCGGAGCCTTTAAAGAAACGCGTATCTTTATTTAATTCTTCCCTCTTGAATCCAGAAGCTTCCAATAATCTCTCGTCAGGCAAATATTCCTTTTTACAATTATTACATATAATCCGTATCAGCCTTTGAGCGATAACGGCTCTAAGAGTGTTAGCCACCAAATACGGCTCTATGCCTAAATCAAAAAGTCTATTAACTGATGAGAGGGCATCATTAGTATGTAAGGTAGAAAAAATTAAATGGCCTGTTAATGCCGCCCGGACAGATATTTGCGCGGTATCTAAATCCCTTATCTCTCCCACCATAATCACATCAGGATCTTGCCTTAATATCGAACGAAGGCCATTAGCAAAAGTTAAATCTATTTTAGGATTCACCTGAATCTGGTTTACACCCTCCAACTGATACTCTATAGGATCTTCTAAACTTACAATGTTAACTTTAGAGTCGTTCAGATAACTAAGACAGGCATATAAAGTCGTGGTTTTGCCACACCCTGTGGGGCCGGTTACTAAAATCATGCCATTGGGTTTGTTTAAAACCACTTTTATTTTACTGAACGCATCTTCAGGAAATCCTAATTCATCAAGGCCAAAAAGTATAGAGCTACTTATTAGAAGCCTTATGCTTAATCCTTCTCCAAACAATGTGGGAAAGGTGGAAAGTCTTAAATCAACTTCCTGGCCATGCAACTTAATCCTGCAACGTCCGTCTTGGGGACGACGCCTTTCGGCTATGTTAAGCTTGGCCATGATTTTAAAGCGTGATACTATTGCCGGCTGCAGCTTTTTGACATCAGGAAGACTTTTAATCTCATATAAAACACCATCTATACGAAATCGAATTCTTAATCTGTCTCTAAAAGGTTCTATATGGATATCAGTAGCACGCTTTTTGTAGGCTTCCATAAGAAGCTGGTTTACATAGTTAACAATGGAGCTATCCTTGGCCATTTCTTCAAGATCCTCGGGAGTCTCTGCTTTTGCCAGTTCTGAATCTAAAGATGG
>MVCW01000054.1 GCA_002049895.1 Candidatus Omnitrophica bacterium 4484_171
GCCGCGGCATTTCTACTGAAGACGAAGTGCGTTTTTTAGGCCATCCGATGCGTGTCGTTTTCTCTGAAAATATGATTGGCCGGATATTTGACGGGAGCGGCCGCTCAAGGGATAAAGGGCCGGCATTATCAGATTATATGATTGAAATAGCGGGCCCTGCAGTGAATCCTGCAAAGCGTATAATACCTTCGCGTATGATTCGTACCAACATACCGATGATAGATGTTTTCAATTCTTTGGTAGTTTCCCAGAAGCTGCCGATATTTTCCGTATCAGGAGAACCTTATAATGAGCTTCTTGCCGGGAGATGATGTTACCCATCCTGTTCCGGATAATACAGGTTATATTACCGAAGGCCAGTTTTACTTGCGTAACGGCCGGGTAGAACCTTTCGGTTCTTTAAGCCGTTTAAAACAACTGGTTAATGATAAAACCCGTAAGGACCACCGCGCAATTATGGACGGTATGATACAGCTGTATGCCCAGTACAAAGAGACCGAAGAAAAACGGGCGATGGGGTTTCGCATGGGCAGCTGGGATAAGAAGCTTTTAAAATACGGGCAGATGTTTGAAAAAGAAATGATGGATTTAGCGGTTAATGTATCTCTTGAAAATGCCCTAGATAAAGGATGGCAGATTCTTGGAGAATGTTTTAACCCCGAAGAAACAAATTTTCGCACGGATTTGATTCAAGAATTCTGGCCGAAGCCAAAATAGAAGCTAATAGAAAAGGTGCAAACGGTCCCCATCCTATGGCTAAGATAAAACTCAGCAAAAACGAATTAAAAAGGCAAAAAGAAGCCCTGCAGCGTTTTACAAGATTTTTACCTACCCTGCAGCTTAAAAAGAAACAGCTTCAGTTTGAAATAACAAAAATTGACCGTTACATAGATGACACCAGGCGCAAGATAGAATCGCTGAATAAGCAGCTTGAACCCTGGATAGCTGTTTTTGCTGAAAAGTTTAAGTTAGAGAATTTAATCGGCGTAAAAGAGATGGCAACCGATGTTGGCAGTATTGCCGGTGTGGATATACCGGTGTTAAAAGATGTTAAATTCACAGAGAAAGAGTATGATTTTTTTCTTGCTCCTGTATGGGTAGATAGAGGGATTGAGGTATGCAGGGATATGATAAGGCTGCTGATTGAGCTCAGAATTTTTGAAGAACAACACAGCATTTTGGAAGAAGAGATGCGTATTACAACACAGAGAGTTAACCTTTTTGAAAAGATAAAGATACCCGAGGCCAAAGAGAACATAAGAGTTATCCGCATATACCTCGGCGATTTACAGACGGTAGAAGTTGTCCGGGGTAAAATTGCCAAAGCAAAAATCAGCAGGAAATCGGCATTATTATGATTGTTAAAATGGCTAAAACCACAATTATTATTGCCAAACCACATATTGAGGAGGCGCTCCTTAAACTAAGAAAATTCGGGCTCCTCCATATAAAATACATAAACCCCCCAGAAGATAACAATATAGCAAAACTCAATAAAGAAATTCAGGATATAGACAGGGCTGTTTCTATAATCAAAGACAAAAAACATTCCAGGGAAATGGATTCAGATTTTTTACCGTCAGTGGTCAAAGATATAATCTCGCTGGAAGGAAAAAAGATAAGGCTTATAGACCAGAGAAATAACTTAGAGGACAAACTGTCGTGGTTTAATACATGGGGCAAAGTTTCTCCGGGCCAAATTAAGGAGTTAGAAAAGTGGGATGTGTTTTTTAAGTTTTATGTTATTAATAAAAGACAGTTAAAAGCGGCTATGAAGGATAATATTGTATTTGTTATCAATGAGGGGAAGGGTAAGCTGCGCATAGCGCTTATTTCTCAGAAAGCTGATAGAGTCCTTATGGCTCAGGAAGAATATCCTCCTGATTCAGACTATGCGGTTTTGCGGGAAAAGGCAGGCAGGTTGGATGCGGAAATTAGAGATATAAATTCCCGCCTCGATTATTTATCGCGTTACAGGAAAGTATTGGATAAATACAGAAAGTCTCTTGTAAAAAGGATAGAGTTTTATAAAGTGCGTTCGGGCATGGCTAAGGGAGAGGATTTTTGGTATTTGCAGGGTTTTGTCCCTAAATATGACGTAGCCCGCCTTAAGCAAATTGTTGAGAAAGAAGGATGGGGCATGCTTACCCAGGACCCAAAGTCTCCGGAAGAGGTGCCTACATTGATAAGGAATCCGCGTTGGGTAAGTATTATTGAGCCTGTGTTTAAATTTATGGGCACTGTCCCCGGCTACGCCGAGTATGATATAAGTATCTGGTTTCTTATTTTTCTAACTTTGTTTTTTGCTATACTCATTGGCGATGCCGGCTATGGGATGTTGTTTTTAGGCGGTATTTTTGTTGCCCGCAAGAAGTTAAAGAATTTACCTTCCGAATTGTTCTCTTTGATGTATGTATTTAGCACAGCAACAATTATATGGGGTCTTATAACCGGCACATGGTTTGGAGTAGAGAAGATAGGTCAGCTGCCGGTTTTTAAATTCTTTGTTATTCAGCGGATGAATAGTTTTGTAAATACAAGCCAGCAGTTTGTTATGCATCTGTGTTTTGTTATTGGCGCAGTCCATCTTACAGTAGCACACAGTATCGTTGCTTTTAAGTCGCGCCGCTCTCTTTTTGCTCTTGCTCAGATAGGATGGATAGCTCTTATATGGGGCCTTTTCTTTGTTGCAGGGAAATTTGTTACAGAGAGCCTCTTCCCCCTCTCGGGGAAATATTTACTTATCATTGGGGCAGTTCTTGTTTTTCTATTTTCTCATCCTCAGCGCAATATCTTAAAGGCAGTGGGCCGGGCCTTAATGGATGTCCCTCTTAAAATGATTAGTTCTTTCGGGGATGTGGTTTCTTATTTGCGTCTGTTTGCAGTGGGGTATGCCACGGTAGTGGTTGCTGCCAGTTTTAATAATATGGCGTTAACTATGGGATTTAATAGTATTGTGCGTAGTTTCGGCGCAGCGCTGATTTTATTTTCCGGGCACGCCTTAAATATTATCCTGGGTTTTATGGCAATAATTGTCCACGGAGTAAGACTTAATATGCTTGAGTTTTCAAGCCACCTCGGCATGGAATGGTCGGGAATACCCTATGCTCCGTTTAGAGAATAGAAATATGTGTTAAGCGTAGCAAGGAGGTTTATTATGATAACAGGTCTTGGAGATATGGATTTTTCTCTGGCCCTATCTGCGATTGGCTCTGCTTTAGGAACAGGAGCCGCAGGAATGGCAGCTATTGGGGCGTGGAAAAAAGCATTTGCTAATAACAAAACTGCTCCCTTTATTCTTATTGCTTTTGTGGGAGCCCCGCTTTCTCAAACAATCTATGGTATGATTTTGAGAAATGCCATAAAAAGCGCCAATTTGCCTCCGGAGTCTTATATATATCAGATGATTATAGGTCTTCTTGGCGGACTGGCCATAGGAACTTCTGCTTATATGCAGGGTAAAGCCGGAGCAAGGGCGTCGGATGCTTTGGCGGAAACCGGCAAAGGATTCGGCAATTACATAATGGTTTTAGGTGTTATTGAGACCGTTGCGCTTTTTGTAATGGTGTTTTGCATGACCGCACTTCCCAAGGTATAATATTTGCGTGGAGTGTGTATAGATAAATGTGCTTGAAGATATAAGAAAATCTGGTATTATTCTCATTCAGGATTCGTATTGCGTAATGCGTCGTGCGTGCCGCGCATTTTCGGTATTTACTATAACGCAGTACGCAATACGCAGAACGCGGTACGAAAATCGGGCGGTTGGCGCAGCTGGGAGCGCGTCTGACTTACATTCAGAAGGTTCGCAGGTTCGAGCCCTGCACCGCCCATCACTTTAGAGTAACAAGTAGAGAGTAGTAAGTAGAGAGAAAAGTCTAATTATAACAAAACCGTTTCGTAATTCATTGTAAATTGCAAAATTAACATTTTAAAATTTAAAATGATAAATTTGCACTTTTCAATTTTTTCTAACTACTCGCTGCTTAAACTGAAGGTTTAGGATGGACATAGAAACATTGCGACATTCCTGTTCCCACATAATGGCATCCGCGGTTAAGAGGCTTTATCCTGATGCTAAACTGGGAATTGGCCCTGCTATCGAGAATGGTTTTTACTATGATTTTGATATTCCCTCCGGCATTAAAGACCAGGATCTTGTAAAGATAGAAAACCTAATGAGAGAAATCATCAAAGCCGATTACCCTTTTGTTCGTGAGGAGTGGAGCAGCGAGGACGCCATTCGTTTCTTTAGCCAGAGAAACGAAGATTACAAGGTCGAACTGATAAAAGACTTGGCGCAGGAGAAGGTATCTATTTATAAACACGGTGATTTTGTGGATTTATGCCGCGGCCCGCATCTCTCTTCCACTGGCGAGGTTAAATATTTCAGGCTCCTTTCTGTATCGGGAGCTTACTGGCGAGGGAATGAGCACAATCCTCAGCTTGTGCGTATTTACGGTACGGCTTTTTTTACGGAGAAAGAGCTGAGAGATTATATTGATAGGCTTGCCTTAGCAAAAGAAAGAGACCATCGCGTGCTGGGAAAACAGCTGGGGTTGTTTGATATGTATTATAATGAGGCTGGAGCCGGTCTTGTTTTCTACCTTCCCAAAGGCGCGGTTTTGCGCAGAATTATTGAAGACTGGGAGGTAAAAGAGCACTTAAGGAGAGGCTATGAGATGGTTATAACCCCGCATATTATGAATAGGAAACTATGGGAGACAAGCGGCCATCTTGATTATTATGCCGATTATATGTATCCAGTAAAAAAGGATAATCAGGAATTTATATTGAAGCCGATGAATTGTCCCGGGCACATTCTTATTTATAAATCACGCATACACAGCTGGAGAGAACTTCCTTTGAGGATGTTTGAGCTGGGCACGGTTTACCGCTATGAAAAAAGCGGTGTTCTGCACGGTCTTCTTAGGGTGCGCGGGTTTACTCAGGATGACGCGCATATTTTCTGCAAGAAAGAAGATCTATATGGGGAAATAGAAGGTGTCCTTGATTTTGTAAAAGAAACAATGGTAAAGTTTGGTTTTGATGATTTTAACGCGGAATTAAGTACACGTCCGGAAAAATTTATAGGGAATAAAAGCGACTGGGATTTGGCCGAAGGAATTTTAGAAGATGTTTTAAAGAAGAAAAAGTTTAACTATAAGATAAATAAAGGTGATGGTGCGTTTTACGGACCAAAGATAGACATAAAGCTGAAAGATGTTTTAAAAAGAGAATGGCAGTGCGCTACCATTCAGCTCGATTACAATATACCCGCAAGATTCGATCTTACTTATCGTTCTGCCGAGGGTAAAGATTTGCGTGTTATAATGATTCACAGAGTGATTTTGGGCAGTCTGGAGAGGTTTATGGCGACTTTGATTGAGCATTATGGAGGGCGGTTCCCCTTTTGGTTAGCTCCTGTGCAGATCGCGGTTATTAATATCGGCGAAGATACGAAAGATTATGCCCATAGTATAAGAGG
This sequence comes from Candidatus Omnitrophica bacterium 4484_171, assembly GCA_002049895.1. Taxonomy (GTDB): domain Bacteria; phylum Omnitrophota; class Gorgyraeia; order Duberdicusellales; family 4484-171; genus 4484-171. Next base: position 5,489 of record MVCW01000054.1, read on the forward strand.
TGTCCTTATAGATAAAGGTATGCGGGCGGAAGTTGATTTGCGCGACGAAACTCTTCAGAGAAAGATACGCGATAAAGAATTAGAAAAGATTCCTTATATGGTAATTGTAGGTAAAAAGGAGAAGTCCGAAAATACGGTGAATGTGCGTAGAAGCGGCCGTAAGAATTTGGGCCAGATGACACTGGGAGCGTTTATAGAGCAGTTAAAAAAGGAGGTGTGAAATTAGAAAGTATGTTCGTGTAAATGAAAGGATTTATTCAAAGACAGTCAGGCTTATTGGCCCCGACGGAGAACAATTGGGCATATTCACCAGGGACCTGGCATTAAATAAAGCGGATGAATTTGATCTTGATCTGGTAGAAATTGTTCCTCAGGCAAATCCTCCTGTGTGCCGCATAATGGATTTTACCAAATACAAATACGAGCAGGAAAAGAAGGAAAAGGAAGCAAAGAAGCATCAAAGACATTCCCAGATTAAAGAAGTAAGGATTACTCCGCGTATCGATTCTCACGATTACGAGGTTAAATTAAAGCATATCAAAGAATTTTTAAAGAAAGGATTTAAAGTTAGAATAAGAATGTTTTTTAAAGGCAGGGAGTTTTATCATCAGGATTTAGGAAGGGGTATAATGGATAAGCTTGTAGCTGATGTGCAGGACGCAGGCAGAATAGACAAGGAGCCTAAAATGTTTGGGCGCGCCCTGATAATAATTTTCGCCCCTAAATAAATGCAGCAGAGCCCTTGTTATATAAGCGGACAGATAGTAGAATATTAACCTTAGAGCACAAATTATAACTTATGTTGGGAGGTAATTATGCCAAAGCTAAAAACTAAAAAGGCATTAGCTAAAAGAGTGAAAGTGACTAAAAGAAAGAAGATGCTTCGTTCAAAAACAGGCCGCAGGCATCTTTTAAGCGGAAAGACTGCCAAGAGGAAAAGAAAACTACGCAAGAAAGGAAAAGTATCATCAGCAGGCAAAAGGCTTATAAAGAAATCTTTACCTTACAGTTAATATATAAAAAGGAGTTTAATTATGAAAACCAAGCATTCACCAGCGGCAAGAAGGAAACGAAAGAAAGTTTTAGATGCAGCGAAAGGTTTTTGGGGGGACCGTTCCAAGCAGCACCGCCGGGCTGAAGAGTCAGTTCGCAGAGCTCTTGCGTATGCGTATAGAGACCGGCGCGTAAAAAAAAGAGAATTTCGTTCTTTGTGGATTACAAGAATAAATGCGGCAGTAAAGGAACGGGGAATGAGCTACCGCGAATTTATCCACCGGCTTAAAGAAAAGAATATTTTGTTAAGCCGGGATATCCTTGCACAGATTGCCGCCGACGAGCCGCAGGCATTTAACAACTTGGTAAATTTTATAAAGAGTTAGATTATAAATATGCCCATGAAATATATAATAATTGTTGGCTGCGGTAAAACGGGCAAAGAACTCGCCGTTGAATTTTCCAAAGAACATAATGTTATTGTGATAGATAAATTCAGGAGTGCTTTAGAATCTTTGGGTGATGATTTTAACGGGAAGAAAGTTTTAGGCGATGCTTTAAATATTAAAACTCTGGAGAATGCCGGAATAAAAGAGGCGAACATTTTGATTTTATCAACAGGCAATGACAACGTTAATATTGTAATCAGCAAAGTGGCAAAGAAACTCTATAGCAATATAGAAAAGATAGCCCTCCAAGTATATGATACTGACAAGAAAAAGATATTTTCCCAAGAGGGGTTAATCATAGTGAACAAGACTTATATTTTAGTAGAGGTATTTAAAAAATGTTTATTATAATTGCCGGAGCAGGAAGGTTAGGCGTACTTCTTGCCAAAAAACTAAGAGAAGACAATCACAGAGTAGCCATCATTGACAAATCCGAGGTGGTATGCCACAAGCTCGCGGAAGAATTAAAAAGTGTTCTTATTATCCAGGGCGACGCCGCAAGCCCCAAGATACTCAGAGAGGCTAAGGTAGAGAAAGCAGATGTCTTAGTAAGCACCACTCCCTCAGATGCGGACAATATTATTATTTGTAATATCGCAAAGGATGTCTTCTCTATTAAAAGGACTGTATCGCGGGTAAATGATCCACAGCACCTTCTTCTTTATAAACATATGGATGTTGATGTTCCCATAGATTCAACTTCTATACTGGCGAGAATTGTGGAAGAAGAGGCTTCTTTTTCTGATGTGATGAATTTATTGAGTATAAAAAAGGGCAGACTTTCCATTGTCCGGGTAGATATACCTCAAGGGTCGCCCGTTGTCAATAAGACTTTGAGAGAAGTGTCATTGCCCGC
>MVCW01000055.1 GCA_002049895.1 Candidatus Omnitrophica bacterium 4484_171
TTAAAACTTGTATCCTGAAGCTGGACATCAACAGGAATATCCACCAATACCGGGCCGGGCCTTCCTGTACGAGCCAGATAAAAAAGGCGCTCAAGCTTATATACAGTTCTAAGAAGCCCGTGATTATTGCGGGGGGCGGAGTGGTAATATCCGGGGCCTCAAGAGAACTTGTTCATTTTGCAGAGAAGCTTAATATTCCTGTAACAACAACTCTTATGGGATTAGGAGGGTTCCCAGGCACGCATCCTCTTTCTTTAGGGATGCCGGGAATGCATGGAACCGTGTATGCGAATATGGCTATTACTGAAAGTGATTTGTTAATTTCTGTGGGGTGCAGGTTTGACGACCGTGTTACAGGCAGGGTCGATGCTTTTGCGCCTGAGGCAAAAATTATTCATATAGATATTGACCCTACTTCAAAATCTAAGCACATGGATTAAGAGAGTTAATGAGTTTAAGAAAAGTCACCCTCTTGTTTATAAAAAAGACTCAAAAGCCATAAAGCCTCAGAATGTTGTAGAGGAATTTTATCTTCAGACAAAAGGTAAAGCGATAATCGTTACCGAAGTAGGACAGAATCAGATGTGGGCCGCGCAGTTTTATAGAATAGATGAACCGCGTAATTTCTTATCCAGCGGCGGGCTTGGGACCATGGGTTACGGTTTTCCCGCGGCAATCGGGGCTAAGGTGGGTAATCCTGACCGCATTGTTTTGAACGTTGCCGGAGACGGCTCTATACAGATGAATATCCAGGAGCTTGCTACGGTAAGCACATATGATATAGGAGTGAAGAATATAATTCTAAACAATTCTTATTTAGGGATGGTTCGCCAGTGGCAGGAACTTTTTTACAAGCGCCGGTATTCAGGTACTCCATTAAAGAATCCCGATTTTGTAAAAATTGCCAGTGGTTATGGAGTTAAAGGGATAAAAGTAACAAAATCCAGTGATGTTAAAAAGGCCGTAAAGGAAATACTTTCTCATAAAGGGCCTGTTATTGCTGACTTTGTGATTGAAGAGGAAGAAAACGTGTTTCCTATGGTCCCCGCAGGTGAAGCAATAAACCGTATGATTGGCGGTATGGCTTAGTCGGGATGACTGTATATTTTCTATAATTAAGAGGTGAGATATATGAAACATACAATTCAGGCATTGGTAGAAAATAAGTTTGGAGTACTTGCCCGTATTGCATCTTTGTTCAGTGCAAGGGGATATAATATTGATTCTCTGGCTGTTGGCGAAACACAGGATTCCACTATTTCCTGTATGACTATTGTTGTAAACGCTGAAGATGAGCGCATATTAGAGCAAATAAAGAAACAGCTTCATAAGCTTATCGATGTTATTACTGTCATTGATATGACAAGAAAAGACTATTTCGACAGAGAACTTATTCTTTTAAAAATAACCAATAAAGAAGGAACCAAGAAAGTATTGGATAAATTGGCCAGGAAGTATCCCATTGATGTTTTAGAGAAGAAGAAAGAATATTTCATTTTGCAGGTATGTACCGATCACAACTCACTTAGTGAGATTCTAACAGAGCTTAGGAAGATAGGCATAAAGGAACTTGTGAGGACAGGTAAAATAGCAATAGTAAAATAGCTTATAGTTCAAAAAAAAATAGCCGTACTATTTGCTTTACAAATGAAATTAGAAGAATTTCGCAGAAGAAATTCATTGAAATTAAGAAACGATAGATTTCGCAGATTTCAGCGAGCAAGTTTCGCCCGAAGGGCAAATTTTACGAACGAAGTGAGTGTATTTCATAAAGGCGTAAGCCCGAACAGATTTCTTCTTATCGGCAGTTTTAATTAAACATTCTTGACAATACGGTTTATTTTAACAGGAGGTTTGATATGGCTAAAGTGTATTATGATAAAGAAGTAAGTTTGGATATTTTAAAGAAGAAAACGGTTGCTGTCGTCGGCTATGGTGCCCAGGGAAGAGCCCAGGCTCTTAACTTAAGAGATTCAGGAATCAAAGTAATTGTTTCCGAGCTTGAAGGAACTCCTAACTATAAGGCGGCAAAGAAAGATGGTTTTCTGCCCCTTGATGCTTATCAGGCTTCGAAGAAAGCTGATGTAATACATATTCTTACACAGGATACAATTCAACCTTCGGTTTATGAGAAATATATACTTCCCAATCTTAAAAAAGGTAAAGCAATTGGTTTTTCTCACGGGTTTAATATCCATTTCAACCAGATAGTTCCGCCGGCATTTGTTGATGTTTATATGGTTGCGCCTAAAGGCCCCGGCACATTGGTACGTGATATGTATACAGCTAAGAAAGGTGTTCCCTGCCTGGTTGCTGTATATCAGGATGCTACAAAGAAAGCAAAAAAGGTAGGTTTGGCATATGCTAAAGCCATAGGAGGCACGCGTGCCGGAGTTATAGAGACAACTTTCCGCGAAGAGACAGAAACTGACCTTTTTGGGGAACAGGTAGTTCTTTGCGGAGGGGTAACTAAATTGATTCAGAGAGGGTTTGAAACTCTTGTTGAGGCAGGTTATCAGCCCGAGATTGCTTATTTTGAATGCTGTCATGAACTTAAACTTATCACGGATTTAATTTACGCAAAAGGCATAGAAGGCATGCGTTATGTTATTAGCGATACTGCCGAATACGGAGATTTAACCAGGGGAAAACGTATCGTTACGGATGAAACAAAGAGACAAATGAAGAAGATACTTGAGGATATTCAGTCCGGAGAATTTGCAAGAGAGTGGATTCTTGAGAATAAAGCAAACAGGGTGGTTTTTAACGCTTTGCGCAAACAGGAGAAGGAGCATCTTATTGAGAAAATAGGCGCTAAACTGCGTAAAATGATGCCCTGGATTAGATAGCGAATAGCGTAGAGCGAATAGAAAATGTGGAGATAAAATAATGAGTGAGAAGATAATAATCTTTGATACCACTTTAAGGGATGGTGAGCAGGCGCCTGGTGCATCGCTTACCAGTGAACAGAAAACAGAGGTTGCGTATCAGCTTGAGAAATTAGGAGTTGATGTTATTGAGGCTGGATTTCCCGTTGCCAGCCCCGATGATTTTAATGCCGTGAGTATTATTTCCCGGCGTATAAAAAATAGCGCCGTATGCGGACTCGCGCGATGTTTGGGCAGGGATATAGACGCTGCATATAACGCGTTAAAGAAAGCAAAACATTTTCGCATTCACATTTTTCTTGCTACATCAAAAATACACCTTAAGTATAAGTTTAAGAAAGCAGAGGATGAGATTGTAAGTATAGCTAAGCGGATGACAAAAATGGCACGTAATCTGTGCGATGATATTGAGTTCTCGCCCGAAGATGCAACACGTACAGACAGGGATTTCCTTTTTAGAGTGGTTGAAGCGGCAATTTCTAAGGGGGCGCGTACTATAAATATACCTGACACAGTTGGTTACAGTTATCCGCAGGAATTCTCTTCCATCATAACCGGTATTTTCAACAATGTTTCCAATATTAATAAGGCGGTTATTTCTGTGCATTGCCACAATGATTTGGGGCTTGCGGTTGCTAATTCCTTATCTGCGGTATTAGGCGGCGCGCGCCAGGTCCATTGTACTATAAACGGGATAGGCGAACGCGCGGGGAATGCTTCTTTGGAAGAATTTGTTATGGCACTTAAAACACGCAAAGACGTATTTGGCGGGTTCAGAACATCTATAAACACGAAGGAAATATACCGCTCTTCGCGCCTCGTAAGCAAACTTACGGGGTTTGTTGTTCCTCCGAATAAAGCGATAGTAGGCAGGAATGCTTTTCGTCATGAAGCGGGAATTCATCAGGATGCTATCTTAAAAAAACGTACCACATACGAGATAATGGACCCCAAAGATATAGGGCTCATAAAGAGTGAGCTTGTTTTGGGTAAGCATTCCGGAAGGCATGCGCTTGCAAGCCGCCTTAAAAATCTGGGATTTAAGCTTGACAAGAAAAGGGTAGAAGTGGTATTTAAGAGGTTTAAAGACCTTGCCGATAAGAAAAAAGAAGTGTTTGATGATGATTTGATTGCCCTTGTTGAGGAAGAAACGCGTCAGAAAAGGAAAGTTCTTGAGATGGTTTCTGTTAAAGTAGTTACGGGAACAGAAATAATTCCTAATGCTACGGTAAAAGTTAAGTATAAGGGAAAAGTTTATGAGTTTAGCTCAACAGGAGACGGCCCTGTTGACGCTTGTTACAGGGCAATAGATAAGGTTATAGGCAGGCATGCTAAACTTCTAACATATAAATTAGATGCAATTACAAGAGGTAAGGATGCTCAGGGCATGGTTAGCGTTGAGATAAAGTATGGTAACAGGACAGCTTCAGGTAAAGGCTCAAGTACTGATATTCTTGAGGCATCAACAAAGGCATATATAGACGCGCTGAATAAGATTATCTGAAATACACAGAAGCTTTGGGAGAAAAGTTGGCGGAAAGATAAAGTTAGCAGTTTGTGTAAAAAAGTGGTATGAAAAGAACGATTTATGGTCTTATAGGTTATCCGGTTAAACATAGCCTTTCCGGGGTGATGCATAATACTGCTTTTAAAGCTTTGGGAATAAACGCTGAATACCGGCTGTTTGAGATAGAGCCCGGTAATCTGGAAGATTTCTTATTAAATCCTGCCTATAAATTAAAAGATATCCGTGGCGATATCTTTTACGCGAAGGATATAGCGGGTTTCAATATAACTATTCCTCATAAAATCAGAGCGAGAGAAATATTGAGCAAAGACAATTCTTTTAGTAATAACAATCCGTATTATGTAGAGTTATCAGGCGCTATAAATACAGTCAAAAGAAATGGCAGCGGCGGGTCATATTGGAATACAGATTCTTACGGTTTTGAGTCTGCTCTGGAAAATACTCTTAAATTTAAACCGCAAAATAATGATAATGCTCTTGTAATAGGATGTGGAGGCGTGGGCAGGATTATTATTTCTGTATTGAGCAGAAAAGATATAGAGATGAATAAAATATATATATATGACAAAAGCAAAGATGCTGAGATTGACGCCGAGAACCACTTTTTTAGGTGCTTTCTTAAGTATCCCCACATAAAAGGAAAATTAGAGTTTATAACCGAAGATAGAATTGCTGAGGTAATAAGCCAATGCAGATTATTGGTTAACGCTTCTCCTTCAGGTATGGGAGCGTCTGATGAGTGTCCTATTCCAGAAGGCCTTTTACATAAGGATTTATTTGTTTATGATGTAGTGTATAATAGAGAAACCAGGCTGGTTAGGAGAGCCAGAATAAAATGTGCTGCGTCAGCAGGGGGATTAAGTATGCTTTTATATCAGGGTGCTTACGCTTTCTCGTTATGGGTTAATAAACCGGCACCTGTTACTGTTATGAAAGATGCTTTAGACAGGAAAATACATAAAAGAGTTGATGGTATACGATAAGATATTTGCGTTTGTAATGGGAGCTTGCGTGGGAAGTTTTCTTAATGTGTGCATCTATAGGCTTCCCAAAGACATATCCATTGTGAAGCCGTCATCTTTCTGTCCTAAATGTAATTCTCCTATAAGATGGTTTGATAATATCCCTTTGATAAGTTTCATTGCTTTAGGAGGAAGATGCAGAAATTGCAGGAGGCCTATATCGCTCAGGTATCCTCTGGTTGAACTGATAACAGCAGTTTTATTCTTATTCTTATACAGCAGATATCATCTTACGCTTAGTTTTCTTAAGTTAACATTGTTTTTTTCTTTACTTGTTGTAGTATCTTTTATTGATATTGATTATCATGCGATACCGGCTTATTTATGTTTCCTGGGTATTGCGGCAGGATTAGCGTTCGGCGTTTATAAAACTTTTATTGAATTTAAAGCAGGTAAAGTCGATAATTTAATAATAATAACTGATTTTAAAAATTTGCTGTTTGGCCTTGGGTTTACATATTTCTTCAAGTTTTTCGGAGATGTAGCTTTAAATATCTACCTCTCTTTTAAGAATAAAGATTCTATTGAAGGGGAAAAAGAAGCTCTTGGCCTGGGTGATGTAGATTTCATGGGCATGGTTGGATTGTTTCTTGGCATAAAAGCCGTTGTTTTGACTTTTTTTATCGCACCTTTTATAGCGATTATTTATTCTGTATTTGCCATTATCTTTAAGAAGTCGCACCTTATACCGTATCTTCCTTACCTTTCCTTAGCCGCTTTTATTTCGTTTTTGTGGGGTAATAATATTTTGGCTTTTCTTGGATTTTGATAATATTGTTGAATGGAATACACAGATTAACGCAGACGCTTCGCGTCAACACAGATTAACGCAGACTTACAAGAGATTGACACAGATAAATTAGCTCATAGCTCATAGTAAAAATGGGAGAGAAGAATAATAATAAGAAATTATTTTTATTTCTTAGCTATGAGTTATCAGTTATGAAATTCTTTACATCTCTTCTTCCTATCAGCTATGAACTATGAGTTAAATTATCTGTGGTCATCTGTATATTTTTCTGTGATTATCTGTATTTAAGGAGGATGATATGAGGTTTTTAACGGCAGGAGAGTCTCACGGCGAGGCTCTGGCAGCTATAATTGAGGGGTTTCCTAAGGGTGTCAGGATAGAAGCCTCTTTTATAGATAGTGAACTTAAAAGAAGAATGAAAGGTTTCGGCAGAGGAAAGAGAATGGCTATAGAGAATGATAAAGTTCATATTATAAGCGGGATGCGCAATAAAGTAACGTTAGGCAGCCCCATAGCAATGTTGGTTAGAAATAAAGACCACAATGTTTTTACGCAAGATGCTGATGATTTAAAGAAGGTGTATGTTCCCCGCCCAGGCCATGCTGATTTGGCAGGATATTTTAAATATGCAGCCGGGGATTTAAGGAATATTTTAGAGAGGTCTTCGGCCAGGGAAACCGCAGCCAGAGTATGCGTGGGAGCGGTTTGCAAGCAGTTTCTTTCTTGTTTTGCTGTGAAAGTGGCTAGTTTTGTGACCGCGATTGGCAAGGTGTCTTCTGACCTTAAACCAAAAAGCGTGTCCGATATATTAAAGAAGACAAATAAATCTGCGGTATCATCTATAGATTCCGATAAGGAGCGTCTAATGATGCGCCAGATAGATAAAGCAAGAAAAGACGGAGACACTCTCGGCGGTGTGTTAGAAGTATGGGCGCAGGGTGTTCCTCCCGGCATAGGCAGCTGTATGCATTTCGATGCAAGGCTTGATGCGAAAATAGCCGGATATATTATGAGTATACCTTCGGTGAAAGCAGTAGAGATAGGAGCGGGGTTTGATTACGCAGGGATGAGGGGGCGCAAGTCACATGACGGTATATTCTTGAGTAATAATAGTTCAGGGCGGCTGATGAGAAAGACGAATAATTCCGGCGGTATTGAAGGCGGCATATCTAACGGAGAAATTTTAGTCGTTAGAGTCGGAGTTAAGCCTGTCCCTACGCTTGTAAATCCTTTGCCTTCAGTAAATATCCTTAACAAAAGAAAAGAAAAGGCTTCGGTTATACGCTCTGATACCTGTATCGTGGAGGCAGCGGGTGTAATTGCCGAGAATATGATTGCCATAGCCCTTACGGAAGCCTTTCTTGATAAGTTCGGTTCGGACTCTTTGCGTGAGATAAAGAGGAACTATAAGAGCTACATAAAAAGAAATATACCCGCCCGCGGCTCGTGAAATTTACTCAGCTTCGCCTCGTGAAATATGTCCCGACGTATCGTCGGGACGAAATTCATAGAAATACGTCGAAATTTATCATCACAATGAATTTCAGCGAAGCAAATTTCTATTGTATTTCGTTTGCCGAAGGCAAACATATTTCTATAAGTTTCACAACCGAAGGTTGTACATTTCGTTCGCCGTAAGGCGAATACATTTCTATGAAATTCTTCTTTTGGAAATTCTTCTAATTTCGTTCGTGTAACGAATATATTTCTATTAACCCAAACAATGCGGTCAGCATTATTTGCCCGCCTGTGCCCGCAAGGGTGCTTGTGCCCGCAAGGGTATAGGGCCGGCCCCAATTTTCCACCGGCGTGGACGTGAGCCCCCGTTGGTGGCGTGGACGTGAGCC
>MVCW01000056.1 GCA_002049895.1 Candidatus Omnitrophica bacterium 4484_171
ATTGTCATCTGACCCTGGATGCTATATGCTTAAACCTTGAACGCAATACGCACGACGCAATACGAGATACGAATTATTCGCTCGCGTTTTCATTAAATTATACCAGAAATTTGCTTATTTTGGGGGATTTATGTAGATATAGCAATATTAATGACAGATGGCGAGATAAAACAATAAATTTCACCCTGAATTTGTGTAATCTAGAGCTTTCTCTTGACTTAATAATATCGTAAGGTATATTGAAAATGGAGACAGAAGCACTATCCGGTAAACACTGCTTCCGTATATTAAGTGTTAGATTAAAAAAGATAACATATGATTATACTATTAGTTTTGTCAATTATTGCGTTTGTTTCAATTATGCTTTTTGCTAAAAGATTGAAGATTGCTATTCGCTTAGCCTTGGCTATAGTAATATGTTTGCCGTTAGCCTGCAATAGTCAAAGTTTACATAAGAAAGAACTCCTGATGCTGCAAAGGAAGCAGGGATGGAAAATAGTCTTTTTCCAGGGTGAGTATGGTAAAATCCTTTACCTTTTGGACTTAAGTGGACGGGTACAGAAGTTAGATCTTGGAAGGCTATCTATCAAGAAGTCTTCTTTAGGGTCTCCTTCAATCGATTCCAAAAATGACAAACTTTATCTAGTAGAGAGCGATATGGAAAGCCCCTCCGAAAGTCTCATAGTTGAGATAGATATGCAGAATAAGAAGAGGCGCATTGTATTGAAGTGCAATCCATTTTCCTTGTCCGTGAGTCCAAACGGTCGCTTTTTAGCGTTTACAGGGAAGCACAATGGGGCAAGAGGCTTGTTTGTGGTAAATTCAGCCACGGGCAAGGTATACTTACACATCCGCGGTGTTAACACTGCTTGTTCTCCAAGCTGGGGACCCGAATCCAAGCGATTGGCTTATTGCTCTAAAGACGATTTTATTTATATTTTGGATATGAACAACTTTTCAAAAATGAGATTGGTACATGGCTCTTTTCCGAGCTGGGTACCTAGTACAAATCTTATCAGTTATAGAGAACTAAAAAGGTATTATTTGATTGACATCAACACAAGGCAGAAAAATGATTTTCTTGATGCTGAGAAAAGACTCAACTTTCTGGGTAAGGTCGCCGGAATGGGTGGTCCTTTGCTTTGGTCCCCCGATGGCCGATATGCTCTATTCTATCATATTGGGACAATGTTCTGTGATGTTACAGAACAGTATGTAATTTATCTAATAGAAAGAAACACAAGGGAGATAATAAGAGTGGGATCTATTAGAGGACCCATTGTAGGAATATCTTGGGGCAAGCTTAATTGTAGTGATATTGGTGCTAACTAATCATACCTAAAGATAGAGATAACGGGGTCACCTATTGATATAAAAGTCAAGTAAAGGCGTAAGCTCCCCGTATAACATTTGTCTATTGAACATCTTCTAAAAAGAAAAACAAACAGACACAGCTCATTATCTTAAGAAGCTTCGGAAATATACCGAACTTCAGTCACCTATTGGCTGCACCGATTATTACGGCCAGCATGATAATATCGGAAGCGGCTCCCCGCTAATCAGACACTACGAAGCTGCTTCGAATATCGAAACACTTCAGACCCCGCAGAGCGCAGAAGCCGCGCGGCAATAACGGAGTCAGGCACTGAAACGTGAAAATAAGATTTATTATCGGTAAATAACAACTCGAGCCAGCCGGTCATCTTTTGAAACCAAGCCCACCGCAACCAAGCCCACCGCGTAGGTGGGTTTGGCTTTGAGATGTTATTGTTTGAATCAATAATGTGTCAGCGCATACCAGTTGTTTCGCGTCAATAACGGGGTCATCAATAACGGGTCATCAATAACGGGGTCAGGCACTGAAACGTGAAACAATATTTACTATCGGCAAATAACAATTCAATACAGCGGATTCTCCTTCGCCCCTTCGGGGCTTCGTAGGAGCGCTGATTTTTGTGTTAGATTTGATAGAAAATTTAATTGAAAGGCGGTGAGAAAGATGGATGGAAAGAAGATGCAAAGGATGAAAGAAGTTAATCAACTTTTGGAGGATTTTTCTAAAGTGCATTTGAATGATGAATTACTTGAATATTGTTATAGACTTTGGGATAAAATAGGCAGGAAACGAAATTACATTATCACAGGTGGCAAGAAAGAAGTATGGGCATCTGCAGTTATATACGCAATAGCCCGTTTAAATTTCCTTTTTGATTCCAAAAGTTCAAACCCATTAACAGCTGATATAATTTGTGATTTTCTTGGGACAAAGAAAAGTACTGTTTCGGCAAAGGCAACAGATATAGAGAAAGCGTGTAAAATCAAAATGGGTGAAGAAGGTCTATGCAGTTCACGAATCACAGATTCTTTTTCATTTGTTCAGCTATCAAATGGTATGATATTAACAAAAGGTCAAGCCAAAGAGCTTGGTTATCTTTAAACTAAAAAATCTGACCATTTGCTCAACCCGACCATCTTCGCGGCTTTTTCAAGCCGTTCAGCTGGCAGGTTAGCATAAACGTTAGAATCAAAAAAATAATAAAGACGTCTTGACATAACAACATAATTATGTTATACTTTATCCAGAGGTGAAAATAATGAAGAGAACAACTGTTTATTTAAATGAATCGTTACATCATGCCCTTCAATTGAAAGCTATTGAGAGCCATCATTCTGTTTCGGAATTGATAAATGACGCAATAAGATTCATTCTTGCGGAAGATTCTTTGGATATAGAAGCTTATCATAAGCGTAAAAATGAACCCTCCATATCCTTTGAAAACGCTCTCAAAAAGCTAAAGAAAAATGGGAAAATATAAGATATTCTTTAAGAAATCAGCTCTTAAAGAATTAGAAAATATTCCTAAGCCAATCCTACAAAGAATTTTAAAAAGAATTCGAGAATTGCCCAATAATCCTAAGCCTGCTGGATCACAAAAGCTCTCAAATTATAACTTATACCGTATACGCCAAGGTAATTATAGAATAGTCTATTTAATAAATAATAAAAAACTTGAATTACAGATATTTAAAATTGGTCACCGAAAAGAAATATATAAGTTCTAACAACATCAATAACGGGGTATCAATAACGGGGTCAGGCACTGAAACGTGAAAATAAGATTTATTATCGGTAAATAACAACTCGAGCCAGCTGACCCTCCTCCGCCTCAAAGAAGAATCCCATAGAGACAGGCTTCGCAGGAGCGCTGATTTTTGTGTTGGAAATAATAATTAATGAACAACTTGACAAAACGTACGTAATATGGTACGTTTTAGCCGGAGGTGATTATTATGACTACTTTAACGGCAAGCCAGGCACGAAGTATGCTATACAAATTATTAGATAAAGCTGCACTATCGCATGAACCCATACAAATTAGCGGGAAAAGGCATAATGCTGTCTTGATCTCAGAAGACGACTGGAGGTCTATCCAGGAAACGTTATACCTTCTTTCTATCCCGAACATGAGAGAATCAATCCGAAAGGGTTTAAAAACTCCAATTAAAAAATGCAGTAAAAAGTTAACATGGTAAATTGGAGAATCGTTTATACAAAGCAAGCTTTAAAAGACGCAAGGAAACTCTCTGCCTCTGGATTACGCTCTGAAGCAGAAAGTATTCTGGAAATCATAAAGAAAAACCCTTTTAAAACTCCTCCCCCATTTGAAAAACTAATTGGAGATTTAACAGGCGCTTATTCAAGAAGAATAAACATCCAACATAGAATTATTTATCAAGTACTTAAAAAGCATCGAACAATAAAAATTATCCGTATGTGGACTCATTATGAATAAAAATAGCTCCTACCAACTCATCCATAAAAACTCCCCTCAGGAAAAAACTTCTCCTTAAGCAGCAAAAAAGCAGCCAGCTTCCGCCTATGACATAACACGGAGTAAAATCTCCATCTTCCATTCTTACTGCCAATGTATAACCCCGGGGGCGTACATTGGTAATGTCAGACGTCGGACGTCTGACATTCTAAAATATAAGGCGCAGCTCCGTAATATAAAAATAATTCTCATAAGAACTCAGTAAGGTTTTGTGTAACCATTTGCCGTCAAATATGAAGTAATGATTTCTTATTATTTTGATTTCCGCCTTTTACTTACATTTTTCCATAGACAATCAGGAATAAAAAGTATACAATGTTTTTGATATCCTTTTATATACATATTTAATTTAGTTTTGAAAGGAGAGACTAATATGGAATTGTTAAAATGCCCAAATTGTAAGTCCGATATGAGAGAAGTAAAAGAACCTGACATAACATTTTACCGCTGCAAAGAATGCGGCGGCGTTTTTTTAGACAAAGGAGAATTGAATATCCTGGCTACGGGAATGGCAGGAAATATTGAACTCTGCTCTATTGATGATGAAAGCCATAAGGATAAATTTGGAATAAGATACTGCCCCAAATGCACGGGACAAAAAATGAAAAAAGTCAACCTGCTTGTTTATTCAGAAATAGTCTTTGATTTCTGTCCAAAATGTGAAGGATTCTATCTGGATAAAGGAGAAATAAATAAAATGAACATTGAGCTTGAAGAACTTAACAAAGATAAGCATCCGCAGGAATATAGAGGTTATATAGATAATCATTTAGTACGCCTCGATAAGATTAAAGACGTTGCTATCGGCGGTATGGGGGCAATTACGTATCCGCAAAACATTTTCTTTCTAAGGTTGTCTGTATATTTTGAAAAACCTTTCAATATAGGTTTAAGGGTTCATTCTGAGAAACGAATGGACAAAATATCCAAGTTGATTGGTTTGTTCAAACAACAGGATATTCAAACAGAAGACAAAGCGTTAGATTCCGCATTTATTATTCAGGGAAAAGATGAGCAAAAAGTCAAAGTTTTGCTGTCATCCGAAGAACTAAAGAAAGAACTTCTTACCTTTGTTTCAAACAAACCAAAAATGCTCACCGCTGAAGGGAAATTAGAGATAACTGATAAACGAATTGTATTGACTGAGGGCCCTTATGACGGCCCCGGAAGCTACGATGCCGAGAAAGACCCCTCCGGTGTGGTAAAAAGAGCTCTAAAGCTGGCTTTGCTGTTTGAGGAGTCCGGAGAAAATATATAAATTCTTTTATATAAACACACAAACAAAAGGAGGCGTAAATGCTGGCTAAAAAATTCGCACTGGGCTTTGGCATAGCAATTATCTTCCCTATGATGATTCACTACGGGGTAAGCACTTTCAGCCCTAAGCCTAAATGGAAAGACTATCAGATTAAAAATTATTATGAACGCTACAAAGAAGCAAATCCTCAAGAAAAAAAACAATTGAGAGCCGAAAAAAACAAATTAGAAAACAGAAGAGAAAAAGCCGAAAAGAGCTTCCAGAAACATTTATTTTTTGTAGCAGTTCCTTTAGGTATAATTGCTATTGTTGCCGGAGCATTTCTTTCAATTCAGGCAATAGGCACAGGGCTTATGTTCGGCGGGATATTCAGCATATGCGACGGCTATGCTAACTACTGGTACGCACTCGGCGACCCTTTAAAGTTCGCATCTATGTTACTGGCATTCATTGTGCTTATTTCCATAGGCTACAAAAAGCTTGATAATAAAACTTAAATATATCCTAAATTCTACCTATACCTATTTCAACAATTCTTTCTCCGAGAAAACATCGGCAGAGAATCTATAGATTACAGCATCTTCCTCTTTATAAGCGTCATTATAAAGGCCTGCCTTACGGCAGAGATTCTCTAAATAAGTTTTTTTATCCCACCCGAACTCTCCGGGAACCTGAGGAAGAAGAAGCCCGGAATGAAACCCTTTCTTAATTAAGAGGCCGTCTCTGCCCACTTTTATCTCATCTAAATTGTTAACTTTCTCAAAAGGCGTCATCACCGAGATTTCAATTTCTATATCACCCAGCTCATCAAAACGGACAGCGGGAAATCGCGGGTCGTGAATTGCCGAATCGATTGCCACCTCAGAAACTGCCTTATAGAGAGGTGTATCAGGCACAATCCTCCCAATACATCCGCGAAGCTGCCCCTTCTCTTTTAACGTAACAAACACCATGCGTTTCTCTTTCAGGCTATCAGAAGCAGTTTCAAACTCAGGAACTTTCTTTTGACCTAAATAAGCCTCTAATGTGCGGCGGGCAATATTTAGCAACGCTCTTTTATCATCATCGGTAAACCCCATCTTATCCTCCTTTTTGGAAAGATTACGGATCCTATAAGCTATAGCGCTCATATACCCTACCACTTTTTTCTTATAGCCTTGAGTATCGCCTGAGTTGGCATACTTCAATATTTTTATACTGCCGCCTAAATCATCCGTATACAAAATAAATGTTATTAGCGGCAGGATACCGCAGGCATGCATCTCATTCTTCTTCACACTATCCCACAACCAGGAATAATCTTTCTTTCTTACGTGGCTTACAGTCTCTAAATCAATTGTTCTTGCCTCAAAATAGGAATGATAGTGAGACATATCGGTAGAGACAATAACAAGTATTCTATTATTCTTATAAAGCTCTGCGATAAACTTTGCTAACGTCTTCATTTGGCTAAGATTTACGTCGCCGAATAAAACAGGGATGATGCTAACATCGGGCATTATTTTCTTAATGAAGGGAAGCTCTACCTCTATAGAATGTTCGCCATAAAAAAACTTAGATTCAAAACTAACAAAACTTAATTGCCCAAATCTCAAAGCTAAATTACTGTCTACTCTAAGCTTGCCAAAAGGCGTATTAAAAAATCCATCAGGGTAAATAGAAATTCCTTTAAAATAATAGTGGTGGCTGGGAGCAAGTATAATTATTGTTTTGACTTTATAATTACGTATGGCTCTATAACTATAGCCGGCAACGGGGCCTGAATATATATATCCCGCATGAGGGCAAACAATTCCTAAAATATCTCCCTCGGGAAGAATAACCTTTGCGTCAGATATAAATCCGTTAATCATTGAACTTAGCTTGTCTTTATTCTTAGGATAAAACGAACCGGCGAACTCATAATCTTTAACTCCTTGAGAAAAGGCACCGGAAACCAGCAATAAACATAAGCATAAAACAACACATGTCATACGATTAAAGAAAGGAATAATGTTATGTATCAGTTTAGACAACATAAGAACTATTGTCATTCACCCAATTTTAAGCCGGCGGGGGGGATCGAACCCTCGGCCTACGATTTACGAAACCGTTGCTCTACCAACTGAGCTACGCCGGCATTTAAACTGGCCTATTTTAGAAAACCATGCTTATTATAACTCAAAGAAATTATCGGGCATATCAGCCCTCACCTTTAGAATATCGAAAAAAGACGGGATATAACCGGTGAACTTTGCCTCATAAACCTCTCTATTTTCTTTTATTTCTCTATGTAAAGAGAATATATCTTTTATCATAAAACCACCTTGAGTATGTTCAAATTCAGACACCTGAGAGACAATCCTCTGGCCGTTGTTTAACCTTACCATATGAATTATAAGATGAACCCCCATTTTCAAAAAACGGCGCACCACATTCTCAGAAATATTAAACCTGCTCATCAAAGACAACGTCTCTAAACGCATAAGGGCATCTGCACAATCATTGGCGTGAATAGTGCACATAGAACCGTCGTGGCCAGTATTAACAACGTGCAGAAAATCAAAAGCCTCTTCCCCGCGTATTTCTCCGATAACAATTCTGTCAGGCCGCAGATGCAAAGCCAACTTTACTAAATCAGAAAGTTTAACTTCGCCCTGGCCTGTTATGCTTGCGGAACGGGTAAACAGCTTTATGCAGTGTTTAGCGCCCTGACACAATACTTTAAGAAATCCAACATCTTTTTATTCACTGTCCTTTTTTCAAGAAGCTCATCAAGGCTAAAAACATCACGCAGAATCTTTCTTACGCAAAGAAGAGGGCCTTTCCCGGCAATGGGCGGTATTACCGCAGTTACCCTTGCCCCTCTTTTTATCCTGAGATCCACAAAAGGCGATGATAAATCAATTCTCCTGCCGCTGTCAGAAGCCATCCGTTCGATAATCGACATTATCTGATGTTCGTTTTCGAAAGCCGCATCGGCCTTTTCTACCACACCGTCTTTTTCTATAAATATTTGACCGGGGCTATTCACCATAATATCTGTAACCTGAGGATCTTCCAAAAACTTATCAATAACACCATAGCCTAAAAACTCATCCATAATGTCTTCTTTTAAAATATATAGAGTTTCTCTTTCTATTTTCCTCTTGTGCTCTTTCAGAAGACGAAGCAAAATTTTCTCCAGATTATAAGATAACTCTCTCCTTTGTTCTTCGTTAACAGAACTATCTATATGCATTCTTTTATCCAAGAGCATACCTTTAAACAGCTGTTTTGCTTCGCTCTTAACATTATTTATAACATCGTCTAAATACTTCATGCCTATGTTTTGCCCCCTGATACAAAAATAATATTACCTGAATAATTGTTATCATTTTACCTCTCTGGAGCACTTTTCTCAACCCAAATCACACAAAGCAGGAACTTACTTCGTCACAGAACAAAAACCCCTTACGGCTCAAATGTATACCGGCATCAGCGCCTCCCTTCTTATGTATCACTAAAAGACCTCTTTTCTTAAGCTTATATACATCTTTTCTATCCTCGATATCAAAAAAATCAAATCCAGTTTTTGTTTTGAACCACCCAAAGTCTATCCCCTCTTTTGTCCTTATCTTAAGAGCTGCCAATTCCTTTGCGTATTTTGACTGTGACAATTGCTCTGTGTACATAGCCTGGTCCTTACCGGCATAATATCTATTCACATATTTTTTTATATCGGATACATTTTTGACTCTTTTGCGATTTATGAAAGACACCGCCGAAGGGCCAATCCCTATATATTCCAGGTTTTGCCAGTATTTGATATTATGCTTGCATCCAAATCCTGGTAAAGAAAAATTAGACACTTCATACTGAGAAAAACCGGCTCTTGGCAGAAACCACATATTAAAAAGATACATTCTCGCTACGGCTTCATCATCTATAGCACTTCTCAAGCTATAAAACCTTGTATGCGGCTCAAGAATAAGTGAATAACAGGAAATATGCTGCACTGGCAACGCGGCTGCCTGCTTCAGCTCCTCTTTCCAATCTGATAATTTCTCATCGGGAATACCGTATATCAAATCTATGCTTATATTGGAGAAACCGCACTTTTTGGCGTTGAACACTGCTGTTTTTGCCTCTTTTACCGAATGAATTCTTCCCAAAAACTTTAGTTTACTGTCATATAGAGACTGCATCCCAATGCTTATACGGTTGATATTGTATCCACGCAACAAAATCAACTTATCTTTACTGATACTCTCGGGGTTAACTTCAATTGTGTTTTCTGTTGAAGATTCAAGTATATTCTTAATGCTTTTCAATAATCTCTTCAGGAAACCAACAGACAAAACACTCGGCGTGCCTCCTCCAATATAAACAGTATCTATTTTTGTATTTATTTTCTTTACAACTTTCGATAGAATATTTACATAATCTTTGGCTAAAGAGCTTTGGTAAGAAATGCTGTAGAAATCGCAATACGGACATTTGCTTCTGCAAAAAGGAATATGAATATAAAGCCCTGCTGCCATAATAATTATTATATTAGATATGGATGATATAGTCTACTCTTTACAATGCCCTCCGCACTGGGTTAAAACGCCTCCTTTAGGGTTAGAATTTATCAGGAAATACTGTGCCAAAAAAGGCATAAATGTAAGAATTGTTGACTTGAATGTAATTATTTACAAGCTTTTAAAGATATCGCTGAAGGAATGGCTCACTCTAAATAAAGACCCTTTGATGAAAGGTTTTCCTGGGTCATCGGTGAAGGAGAAAAAGCTTTAGAAACCATCCTTAATTCCAAGAACAGCCTTATTATTGACCATGACGAAGTAGGTAACCTTGATGAAATTCCTTTACTGGATTTTAACGATTTCGATTTGAAGCTGTATTCAAATGTTTTCCCTCTTTATTCCTCACGCGGGTGCATAAGAAAATGCGCCTTCTGCACAGAGAAATTCATCTCTTCTAGATTTAGGCAGCATTCACCTTACTATACCATAGAACAGATAAAAGTTATCATAAATAAATACAAAATAAACTATTTTACTTTCCAAGATTCTATTTTTGACGCAAACTTAATCTGGCTGGAGAAATTCCTAACACTGATTCTAAAAGAAAAGTTGAATATACACTGGGAAGCTCAAATGGCCGTAAGAAAAGATTTCCCCTTATCTTTAGCAGAACTGTTGAAGAAAAGCGGCTGTTTTAACCTCTTTGTGGGGTTAGAGAGCGCATCAGATAAAGTCCTTTCGGCAATGAACAAAGGATTCACCAAAGAAGATGCCTGCTTGTTCTTTGAAATATTAAAAAAAGCCGGGCTCCAATATGAAATAAGCATCATTGCGGGATACCCAAAAGAAGAAGAGAATGATTTCAAAGAAACAATTGATTTTATCACTAAGAACAAAACCGTAATCCCGAAGATTGCCCAAGTCAACCCTTACATTGATTACTTTTCATATCCTTATACACCGTCTGCGCAGGCAACTGAAAGAGTAAAAAGATTAATATCGCTCTTAAGAAAAGAAGGTATCCCTTATACAAAGAGTTTTATTAATAATCTTATATACAAAAATGGAAATTAGAGCAATAAAGACTCAACGCGTTCTCTCCCCCACACAGATAACTCTGGCGGATTATGCGATAAACCCATATCGGGGGTGTGAATTCGGATGTATTTACTGCTACGCGCTCCAGAATAAAAATATCAGAAACAACGAGGAAATATTAGGGATAAAAATCAATGCCGCATCTGTTTTAGAGAAAGAACTGTGTTATAAGCTGCCAAAAAGAGTACTTTTGGGTTCAGCCACTGAGTGTTTCCAATACAAAGAAATGGAATACAAGATAACAGAGAAAATAATACAATTACTGAACAGCCGGAATATCCCCTATACTATCCTTACCAAATCACATCTTATAGCTGAATATCTTCCAATCATCGCAAAAAACAAAAGAAACAAAATATATTTTACCTTAAACCTTCATTCCAATAAGCTGATAAAAATGTTTGAAAAAAAGACTCCAGCCATTGAAGAAAGAATAAGAGTAATAAAAACAATTACTGCCCATAAGATACCCCTGCGTGTGCATATCGGGCCGTTTATCCCTTATATTTCATCTTTAGAAAAGATTATATCCTTGCTGCCGGAATCAATAAAAGAAATTAATGTGGAGCTCTACCATCATACTATGGGTAATTTTACTCAGGTTCTGAACATAATAGAAAGGAACTTTGGCGAAGATATGCGTAATAAAGTGAATTCTGTTTATAAATCAAGAAACAATTATTTAAGGTTCGCCGAAACCCTTGAAGATAGGATTTCAAAAGCGCAAAGCAAACACCGCATAAAATTATTTCTTATCATGCCTGACTTCGATGATTACTATAATGAGAAAATTAATTACGGAGATAATATATGAAAACTAATGGATATATAATATATGTACTGTCAGGAGTTGCGCTTGTATACAACCGGCTCAGTGGAGCTTATATAATCAGATTCAAAAACCGTACCTGCTGATTCGGTATTCTGGCCCTCCATAACATATACTTTATACGAAGCGTCGCCGGACACTTTTGTATTTTGGCCTCTTTTATATATTCACCGCGGAAGTTCCACCCCCAAGTGTTATCCTTCCCAAGCTCTTTTCTAATTTCTTTCCCATCTTTTACATATACGCAATACCCTTTGATGCTAATCGTATTGCCCTGAGCCATTACAGCCGCTGACAATAATCTATCGCCGGATGAAGTTCGCGCGCTAACTGTGCCTGTATAAGATACTGTAAATACAAAAGCAAAACCGATAAATGACAATAAAACTCTCATCGCCTTCGGCATCATTCGCCTCCTTGAATTTATTAAACAGTTATCATAATATGACGCTTGAGTTCAGCCGCAAAAACCGCAGGTTTCTGTCGGCTGAGCGGACTGTCAGATAATAATTTTATTTATTTCAGATTTGAATAGTTCGAATACACCTGAGATATTCTCTGTAAGTTCCTCTAATTTTTGAGGATTTAAATTGAAAGCGCAGCCATAGGAGATGAAAAGTCCTCTCGATTGCTTCATATTCCGCTTCAATCCTCTCTTTGTAATTAGCCATATATTGGAATCCCTTCCTTTCTGGCCAAAGCCGCAAATCTTGATGTCTCGAAGAGGTCAATTACATCAACAGGTTTAGGTAGTTTTAGCAAAAGGTCGCCATAGTATTTGAAGAAGCCGCGAGGGCGGATTCCTTCCACTGTTATATCAATATCACGGCTTTCTTTAGCGGGGTCTAAACTTGACCCGAAAAGCAATACTCTCTTTATATGGTATTTTTCCGATAATTCCCGTATTATTTTTTTATCAATTTCGCTAATCATGGGTAAATTATGCCATTTTATTGAACTGAGCGGGTTAAAGGAGGACACCGAATAGAAATTGTGCTAAAAAGTACACAGCATTTCCCCGGTTAAGCCGCCATTCCAGAGATGACAGAATCCAGAGTTGAAAATGATTAACGCGGGTTTGCTTGTGAATAATGTAAATAAGCTTCAGCGAAAGAGCCGCGGTAGCAAGCTCTAAAGATACCAGGCGCAATGTATCTTTTGTGATTATATCGATACAGCTAAACACGCAGCAACCAAAACAATAAAAATAGCATTGGAAATCTTGGTATTTAAGGCGGGGGCACCGCCAATTTGGCCGATAATAGACTTTACGCGTTCTTTTTCTCTTTTAAACTCATCTATCTCTTTTCGTAAATCTTCCAGTTCTTCTTCGGCCTGTTTATTACGCTTTTTTAGACATCCTGCCCCCCTGTTTAAGTATTTTCCATTTGTAAAGCCCTGCCTAATACGTAATAAGGAACGTCCCTTTTTAAGATATACTTAAGATGGCTGCGTTTCCCTCTAAACAATAGAGAAAACCCTAATTTGCTAAAAAAGTTCCGTCCCCGTTCTGACATTGTCCCCACATGAACACCTTTTATCATCTTAGTTTTTAGAAATTCAAGATAGTGTTCTACCATCTTTGCCCCTAAGCCGTGCCCTCTAAACTGCTCGTCAATATTAATATGGAAAGTAGCAGGATACTCTCCGGAGAAATCAGGAACAAAGAATTCCCTCTTCAGTAAACTCAGCGCGGTATGGGATAAAAACCTCAGCAAACTGATTTTCAAGAATAGCTTTCGCCTAAAGGCACCGATTATCAAGCGCGGGATGATCTTCTTAACTAACACCGCCCGAAGAATCTTTACATTAAGAGCTCCTATTATATATCCAACAACCTTATTATTGTAAATCGCAACAAAAGAAGAACCAGGTTCATAATCAGTAAAATATATTGTTAATACATCTTCTATAGTCTTTCTATCGTCGAGAAAATTCTCTGGTGACTCTTTCAAGAAAGCCGTTCTCCACGCAATCCTTCGAAGACCATCTCTGTCTTCTCTGGTATACCGGCGAATACTAATATCCATATATTCCATAATACGGAGTGACAAGATAATAATCGCGGACTACTTTCTTTCCACAAACCGGCCATCATCTTTCTGGAAAGGAAGTTTATGAACTTGTTTCTTGAGCCATCCGGTTTTTGTCACTTCCATTATATCGAAATCAGGAACATAAGGCTTTATATCTAAAAGGGGCGTACCGTCAATAATATCCACATTTTCGATATATAATACATTGCCCTTTATTCTATTGAGCTTAACTACAGATAAACCAATAGGATTTGGCCGGCGGGGGGCACGTGTAGCAAAAATACCATGCAGGTTATTATCCATATAAGGCCTGACCTTAAGAGAATAACCGTTCTCTGAAAGATGAAAATAAAAAAGCAGTATTATATGAGAAAAACCTGCCAAGCCTCTGAGGCCGTCTTTATATTCCTTATAAACAACAACTTTACCTTTAACTCCCCCTGTGGACTTAGGCTGTATAGGAGTACCTTCTGGCGCCTTAAAAGGAGAATGGATAATACCCAAAGCAGTAAAAGCTATCTTTTTTCTCATAATATCATCATATTATGGGACAACGGGGTCAGGCACTGAAACGTGAAATAATCCTAATCATCTCTCTTCTGAACTTACTGGGTAAATATTTTTGTATTTTTATTTTATAACTCCCCGCGATTCATCTGTCAATAATAAACCTTATTTTGTGTGATTACAATATAGAAATGTTAATTTTCTATTCAATTATGCTCTGTTTAAAACTTAACATTTTCACTTAGTAAAAAATTAGCATTTTGACGTAGTAATAACACTATTTTACAATAATAATTCTATATTTTCTGATGGAGGCTGGTAAGAAACTAATGCTTGAGGAAAGGTTTCTTAGCCCCCTTTATAGCACTGATAACCACAAAACTACCGTTGCCGAATCCTCTCCGCGGAGCTTCGACAGAAGCAATCTTATGAGGAAAGTCAAATAAAGTCTGATAATAGGTGATTCTTACAAAACCGTTTTCTTTAAGCATACCACTTACGTCCTTAACAGTAAAAAAACTTGCCTCTTTATAGAACACGCTCTTTTTCTTCCGATAATATCTTCCTAACAAACTATTTCTATCTACTATGCCGATTATAACTTTACCCCTCTTTCTTAATACTCTCCTTGCTTCATGTAGAACTTTACGGGGATTACGCACAAAACACAAAGCAATAATAACAGCCACGTAATCAAAATAAGAATCCTTAAAATTTAGCTTCTCGCCAACACCAACCCGGACATCAACGCCTCTTTTTCTTGCTATGCTAATGGCTTTAGGGGAAGGGTCTATTCCAAATTTAATACCAAGCGGGGCGGCAAACCTGCCTGTGCCCACACCAATCTCCAACCCTTTCCCTCTTTTAGGCAAAACTTTCTTAATGGCATTTATCTCTGAAAGATAAGCAAACTTGTTCTTGTCATACCAGGCATCGTATTTCTTGAAATAACGGTCAAAAATATTCATTGTGCCGCCTCAAAACATAATACCTTTTGATTAATTTACAGACCTCTCCTCTTATACGGCTTAAGTGAGTTAAAT
>MVCW01000057.1 GCA_002049895.1 Candidatus Omnitrophica bacterium 4484_171
AAGCCTTATTTTACGGTATTCGCCCTTTATATTGCCGTTCTTATCTACAAAGATAGCAGCGTTATAGAACTTGCCTTCTTCTTTTGTAACTGCGCCTATAAGATAATCTTTATCTAAACGTTTAGCCCACTTAATAAACTCATCTTTTTCCTGCATATCCAAAACACCAGGCCAGCTTGCTTCAGGGTAAATAACAAGTGACTCGCTGTCTGCCTCTTTTCCTAATCTAAGCAGCTTATCAATGATGAAAGACCTAGCTTCAACATCCCACTTTAGCTCTTGCGGTATGTTGGGCTGAACAATACTTATACGGATATTCTCCTTTGGCTTATACTTATTCAGCGCATACACAGAGTAACCAAAGCATACCCCGGTCAATATCAGCCCATAAAGCACCTCCTTAGTTAATACTTTTCTTCTATACAAACAGTCGGCTATGATAACATTGGCGGTTACAATAACTAAAGATATAAACTTAACTCCAAAAACATCGGCTATCTGGATAAGAAAAATATTTTTAAACTGAGAATAGCCTAATACTGCCCAGCCGAATCCCAAAACGGGAACATTCTCTCTTATAAATTCCAGCATAACCCACAAAAGCGGCAATGTAAAAACCGCATATTTTCTTGGGAAAACTTTAGCAAAGCAGGCAAAAACAACCCAATATAACGCAAGATAAATAATGAGCAATAACGCCCCGAGACGGGTAACAAACCCCAGCCAGAAAATGACAGCGGCGTAATGGACGAAAGCGGCAATAAAAAAATATCCCTGAGGATTTTTTACTTTATAAAAAATATAAAAGAGGGGTACAAAAGAAAACCATATTAGAAAAGAAAAACGGGGAAAATCAAAGCTTAGGGCCGATAAAATTCCGACAAGTACTGATAAAGATATACTTACAGCCATTAGAAAAGTTCAAAGGAGCCAATTACAGGTTGCGTCCACAACACTTCTTGTATTTTTTCCCGCTGCCGCAGGGACATGGGTCATTTCTGCCAACCTTCTTGACTTTCCTCGCCGCCGGTTGAGACTGACTTTTATCTGCATTGTCATCGGCCTGCAAGGATGAATATTCCGAATGGACAAAGCTCTTAGGGGTCTTGGAAAATACAGTTTGTATTTCTTTCGCGGGAGAAATGCGCGCCTTAAAAACCATCTCGGTAACATTTTCTTTTACAGATTCGATCATCTCCTCAAAGGCGAGATAAGACTCTTTCTGATATGCAACAAGAGGGTCAACCTGGGCGTATCCACGAAGGCTAATACCTTCTTTTAATGTATCCATAACAAGAAGATGTTCTTTCCAACGAGAATCTATAGTTGTCAGCAATATAATTTTTTCTATCGCCCTTAGCTGACCGGCCCCGTATTCTTTTTCTCTCGCCTCATAACGCTCCTTCAGTCTTTTTTTCAAAAAAGCCCCAAGGCTGTCCGGCCTGACGTTTTCTATCTCTTTTAGGGCAATATCAACATCAAATTTAACTTTAACCCAACGGGCAAGCTCACCCAGGTTATATTCCTGGTTAATGTATTCCGGAATATGCTTGTCAATAACATCATCAACCATCTGGTATATCTCTTCCTTTACGCTCTCCTTATCCAGTATCTCGCGGCGCTGGCTGTATATAGCCTCTCTTTGCTTGTTCATAACATCATCATATTTAAGCAGGTCTTTTCTTATTTCGAAATTGTGTGCTTCCACTCTTTTCTGAGCTGTTTCAATGGAACGCGTAATCCATGGATGTTCTATGGGCTCATCGTCCGGGAAACCAAATCTATCCATTAGAAAATATATTCTCTCTGAGCCAAAAAGCCGCATAAGGTCGTCTTGTAATGAAATATAAAAACGCGATGAACCAGGATCTCCCTGGCGCCCCGCACGACCTTTAAGCTGGTTATCAATTCTTCTCGCCTCGTGGCGCTGCGCCCCTATAACATGGAGGCCGCCTAAACTAACTACCTTCTGATGCTCTTCCTGAAACTTACTTTTATATTTATTGTACAGCCTTTCATACTCGTCAGCGTACCTTTCATCCTCCGGCAGGATATTATCGCGCCCGAGCATCTCTTTTATAAAAAAGTCTATGTTGCCTCCCAAAATAATATCTGTCCCCCTTCCTGCCATATTGGTCGCTATCGTAACCTGCCCCGGCCTTCCTGCCTGTGCAACGATATAAGCTTCTCTTTCGTGATATTTAGCATTCAAAACATTATGCGGTACTGCCTTTTTCTTAAGCATAAAAGACAATTCTTCAGAATCGTCAATAGAAGCAGTGCCGACAAGAACAGGCCTTTTTCGTTCATGTAATTCTTTAATTTCTGAAACTATCGCTTCAAATTTAATCTTTTTTGTCTTGTATATTCTATCAGGGAAACTATCCCTCGCCAGCGGTCTGTTTGTAGGAACAGGTATAACGTCCAATTTGTAAATATGATGGAATTCATTTGCCTCCGTATAAGCAGTTCCTGTCATACCCGCGAGTTTCTTATACATGCGAAAGTAATTCTGCAAAGTAATTGTAGCTAAAGTTTGCGACTCCTGTTGAATCTTTAAGTGTTCTTTCGCCTCTACTGCCTGATGAATCCCGTCAGACCAGCGTCTTCCCGGCATGAGACGGCCGGTAAACTCGTCTACAATTATAACCCTGCCGTCTTTGGATATATAATCCTTATCTCTTCTGAAAAGATAGTGAGCCTTAAGCGCATTTATAATATAATGAACCCAGTAGTTGGAGAACTCATCGGGGGTATCTTCCGAAACACTATTTACTCCCAATAAATCCTCGCATCGCTGTTCGCCTTTTCTCGTAAGGTAAGCATTGTGCCCCTTTTCTTCAACTACAGCATCATACTTATTTTCGAACTCTTCTCTCTCCATTTTAACTTCACTGCCATCGGTATTCTTAATAACCACAGGCCCGTCTTTTGTATCGTGAGTTGAAATAACAACTTTTATATTAAGCTGGCGTGCGGCCCTATCGGCCTTATAATATTTATCCACAGATACCTCCGCAGGCCCTGATATAATAAGAGGAGTCCTTGCTTCATCAATAAGTATGGAATCAACTTCATCAACTATGGAATAAAAATGATAACGCTGGACCATCTCGTCAAAGCTTGCCGCCATATTGTCTCTTAAATAATCGAATCCGAATTCGTTATTTGTCCCGTAAGTAATATCACAAGAATAAGCGAATTTCCGCTCTGAAGGCCCCATATCATTCTGAATAACTCCGCAGCTTAAGCCGAGGAAACGGTATATAGGGCTCATCCATTCCCAGTCACGTTTAGCAAGATAATCATTGACTGTAACAATATGTACTCCGCGGCCGGCGAGGGCATTTAGGCTTGCGGCCAATGTAGCCACAAGGGTTTTACCTTCGCCTGTTGCCATCTCCGCAATCTTATTACGGTGTAAAACAACCCCCCCGAGAATCTGAACATCAAAATGGCGCATTCTCACTGTACGCTTTGCCGCTTCCCTTGCCATTGCGAAATAAAATGGCAGAATCTCGTCTAAAGTATTATTGATAACAATAGTACTTTCTTCATCATTCAACCCTTTTATTTTTTCCTGAATCATATTCTTAAACTCTACTGTCTTATCTTTAAAGAAACTATCCCGTTTTTGTGACATTTCGTCTTCAAAAGAATTAACCTTGCTTACAATGCCGGAAAGGCTGACAATCTCTCTCGCCGAAGGCGTGGGTATATCTGTATTAAGTGTAATATCAACTTTGGGCAGAAACCGGTTGATTTTGCTTTGATACCTCTTTATAAACGCCTTTTTAAACATAATTGCTCCTTTGATTTACTGATATCGCAGCCAAAACACGAGACATTTACCTGTAGCCGTTTGTGTTGTTGGCTTTGATTTTGCTTTTAAGAAAACCTTCTATAAAATCATCTATGCCGCCGTCTAAAACCGCATGCGCATCGTGTTTCTCGACATTAGTACGGTGATCCTTCACTAAAAGATAGGGGAAAAGCACATAAGAACGTATCTGCGAGCCCCATTCTATTTTCCTTTTTTGTCCCGAAATATTATCAAGCTCTTTCTTCTTCTGCTGTTCGTTCAACTCATACAACTTAGCCCGAGAAATACGCACAAGCCTATGCACACCGCTTTCCGACTTAAGATACCCATAAGCATACTTTCCTTCAACAAAAAAAGTTATATTCTTAAACCCAGCTTCATCTCCCTTTACCTCATTAATAATCTTCGCTTTGAATCCTTTATTTTCCGCCCAACGCATATACATTCTAAGAATCATCTGAACCCAATCACAGCTTTCGGTTCCTCCGGCGCCGGAATTAATCTCTACAATAGCATCAGCTCTATCAAGCCTTCCGCTAAGAAACACCTTTATTCTAAAACTTTCTATTCTTCTCTCTAATTCTATAATCTCTCTGTTTAGCTCCTCTTCGTAAGAGGAATCATATACACCGAGCAAACCTGAAATATCATCTGCTTTCCCTTTTAGGCTTTCCCATGTATCTACATCTTCTTTTAAGTCTTTAAGTTCTTCCACAACTTTGCCGGCATCTTTCTGATTATTCCAAAACGAAGCCTCAGACATTTTTGCCTGAATCTTTACAATATTTTCTTTTTTATCCTTAATGCCGATGGCCGCATAAAGCTCGCCTAGAGCACTTTCTATATCCTCCATCCTCTTTTGCAAATCTTCCTGCATAGAAGTAATGTAATATTCTATATTACAATAATCCTTTATTGCGCAGCTGCATTTCCAATTCTTCTTTCTTATCCGCATTTTCCAATGCAAATTGGGCAGATATCCTCTTTTCTAATACAAGCTCCATGAGGCACTGGTTAAAACTCTTCATCCCATAAATATCGCCGCTTGCAATATATTTAGGTATCTCCCAGTTCTTGTTCTCACGCAAAAGACGCGAAACAGTCGGGCTAAGGGTCATAATTTCATAAGCAGGTATCACTCCCTCAACATCCATCCGCGGTATAAGCCTCTGAGAGATTACTCCTTTAAGAAGCATTGAAAGCTGAGTGAGAACCAAACGGTGCTGATGCGGAGGGAAAAAATTAACAATTCTTTCGACAGTTGAAGAAGCATTAACCGTATGGAGCGTGGATAAAACAAGCACACCCGTCTCTGCGGCGGTAAGGGCCGCTTTACAGGTCTGA
The DNA here is from genome assembly GCA_002049895.1 of Candidatus Omnitrophica bacterium 4484_171. Classification (GTDB taxonomy): domain Bacteria; phylum Omnitrophota; class Gorgyraeia; order Duberdicusellales; family 4484-171; genus 4484-171. The sequence goes on from MVCW01000057.1 coordinate 5,168, forward strand.
TAGTCTCTAATATTCCCTATATATATAACATCGGGGGAATGAAGCGCGAATTGCCTTAAAGCATCCTCGTAAGACTTAACGTCTTTACCTATTTCTCTCTGGTTTATAAGTGATTTTTTATCGGCAAAAGTAAATTCAATCGGTTCTTCTATAGTCAAAATGTGCCTTCCAAAATTGTTATTAATATATTCTATCATTGAAGCAATAGTGGTAGATTTGCCGCTTCCGGTTATCCCTGTAAGTAATACAAGGCCTCTGCGCTCATAACAAAACTTCTCCAAAACTTTATCAGGAAGATTTAACTCCGCAAATGTAGGAATATCCAAATCAATTTTCCTGATTACGGCAGAAAGCGTATTGCGCTGATAAAATACTCCTATACGGAATCTCCAGTGGTCTCTATGCCAGACAGCAAACTCGCAGCTTTTGTTAGTTTTTAAGGATTCTCTCCTCTCATCATCAAGCATTTCAAACATCATAGAATCAATATCTTCTACGCTAAGGTCCTTATCGCCAATAACCTTTACGTCAGTATATACTCTGCCTCTTAAAGGGCCTCCTGAACGTATGAATAAATCAGAAGCATTATGTTCAACCATAAGATCAAGAGCATCTTTAAAATTCATATTCCCTCCTGTTTTACATATAGAATTTATCTTTACAAGAAGACTCTCTTCAGGTTATTCTATGTCAACATTTTATTATTTTAACACATTCTTTATTTTTTTCTCTAAATTTATCAACTCTTTTTTAAAATGTCTGCCCAAAGAATATCCGCCTATTTCGCCATTATTCTTTATGACGCGGTGGCACGGTATAAATATAGGATAAGGATTTTTATGTAAAGCATTCGCCACTGCCCTAAATGATTTTGGCGAACCTATCTCTTTGGCTACCCAGCTGTATGTACGCAACTCTCCAACAGGTATCTTCAAGACTTTTCTTAACACTCTCCTTTCAAAATCAGTCATAATTGACCTCACGTTAACACAGATTAGCGCAGAAAAATATACAGATTAACACAGATACATAAAGTCACCAGGACACAAGGACACCCTCCTTCGTCCTTCGGACTACGGCGGGCAGGCAAGGTCACCCGCCACACGTAAGGACGAGGGACGTCCGTTCGCTACGCTCACTCGGACGAGGGACGTCCGCCCTTCGGGTGAAATATATCCCGACGTTTCGTCGGGACGAAATATGCTCGGCTTCGCCTCGCGATACGAATCTCTTCTTTAGTATTTCTTCCAATTTCATGAGCGATAGCGAATAAATTTCTATGAATCTCTCCCTTTGGAATATCTTCAATTTCGCGAGCGTAAGCGAGCAAGTTTCCATGAATATCTTCTTCAGCATCTCTTCCAATTTCGTGAACGTAGTGAACATATTTCGTCTGCAGGACATATTTCTATTTTCTATAAGTTTCGTTTGCGTAAGCAAACAAGCTTCCATGAATCTCTTCTTCAGCATCTCTTCTAATTTCGTGAACGCGGTGAACATGTTTCTATTTGCTCAACATTCTCTTCTTTCTCAATAAAAGATGGTATTTATGAGCAAACCGATGTGCTTCGTCTCTAATTCTCTGTATAAGGTGCAATGCGGGATTATCTTTGGGTATAATTAATGGTTTGTTCCTGCCTTTAAGCCATAATTCTTCATTCCTTTTGGCAATACCAACAACAGCAATATCAATATGCAGTGATTTCAAGGCCTTAGAAGCTGCGTTAACTTGAGCCCTCCCGCCGTCGATAATAACAAGCTGCGGCAGCTTGGTGTATTTATCTTTGGAACGGAAACGCCTGGCCACTACCTCTTCAATCATCTTGCAATCGTCGGGATGATACACCCCCCTTATCCTAAAACGGCGGTAACTACTCTTATCGGGAATGCCGTCAGTAAACACAACTACAGAACCAGTGGCTTCCCTGCCGCTCGTATTCGATATATCTATGGCTTCAATCTCCAAAGGCAAATATTCTAACCCCAATACATCCTTAAGATAGATAATCTCGTGTATGCTGCTCTTGCCGGAATAAAGGCTTTTAACAGCTATTATCTTATCTCTTAAATAAGCTGCTTCCTCAAAATGCCTGCTTCTGGAAGCTCCTAGCATCTTTTTTTCTAACGTCTTTATAAGAACTTTTTTATCGCCCGATAATATTTTATATAAACCTGTTAGGATATTTTTATATTCCCTTGATGAAATCTTGCCTGCACAGGGAGCAGGACAAAGATTAAGATGATAATAAAGGCAGGGGGTCTTGGGGAAAAACCTGCAGGAACGGTAAGGAAATATCTTTCTTATAAGTTTTAAGGCTTCCTTAATAAGCCTGACGTTGGGATAAGGACCAAATAATAACAAGTTGCCTTTCTTCTTTGGCCTCGCGGGGAAAACACGCGGGAAACTTTCATTAGTTACAGCAACATAAGGATAACTCTTATCGTCGCGCAAGGCAATATTATACTTTGGTTTCTTTTCTTTGATTAAAGATGCCTCCAGAATTAGTGCCTGCGCTTCAGTATCACAGGGTGTGAAGTCAATCTCTCTTACCTTCTCTGTTAAAATATTTGTCTTAATATCCGTAACATTATCTCTAAAATAATTTGCCACTCTTTTTCTTAAAGAGACTGCTTTACCCACATATAATATCCTGCCCCCCGCTGATTTCATGATATAAACTCCCGGAGAATCAGGAAAGTTCCTTATTTTTTCTTTAACGTTTTCAACCATCCTGCCAATACCTCTGCCTGCCTCAGTTTCATTATGCGCCCGAGTATTACCAATAGCATGAAGTCCGCTGCTGAAGCCGCTATAAACTGTATAAATATACTACAGGGTACCGCAATAAATATAATCTTCGCCACAACACCAAGTAAAACTCCTATAGCAACTAACTTAAATATTTCTTTTGATATAGAGTTGTAATCAATAGGCCCTATTCTTTTTGTCAGCATACGCAAAAGCAGAAAGAAATTAAACGCGGCGGCGATGCTGCTTGCTAAAGCGATGCCTCCTGCCTTAAACGGAAACATTAATAGAGCGCTTAAAGCTGCGTTTATAATAAGGGAAATTGTGGAAATCCTGGCGGGGGTAACTGTATCCTTCAACGCGTAAAATGTATTAACAAGGAGCTTTATGCCGCAAAAAAATAACAGCCCAAAAGAATAAAAAAACAATGTGGATGATGTAACCATCAAAGAATATGTATCGAATTCTCCCCTTAAGAATAGAAGACGCAGGATTTCCTGCGGTATGAAAATAAATACAATACTTACCGGAACGATAAAAAACATTATATTCTGAAAAGAGAACACAAAGAGTTTCTTAAAATCCTTTGTATTGCCGTCATTGGAAAATCGGGAAAAATCAACAATAGCAGCTCTTGATACAGAAAGAGCGATAAGGGCAAGGGGAAATTGTACTATTCTGTTAGAATAATAAATGGCAGCCATCGCCCCTGTGCCTACAATCCAACTCAATGAAGAAAAAATAGTATCAATAAAGACATTGAGCTGATAAACAATTGATGACCATATGCGGGGAATTGCCCGTCTAAGCATAGAAAGTACTTCCTTATCGCTGAAAGCCTCTTTTACGCCAAAATGCATCCTGAAACCGCTGCGGTACAAGAATAAATAAGAGAATATAAATTGGAGTATCCCCCCGGCAATTACGCATCCCGCAAGAATAAAATCACCCATAAAAGGCCTAAAGAATAACATACCTAAAATAAACGAAATATTGAGAAGAGAAGGTATAATAGCAGGCCCGATAAATCTTTTAACCGCATAGAGTATCGCCGTAAAGTTTGACGCAAGCCCTATAAAGAAAATGTAGGGAAAAGTAATCTTCATAAATGATACAGCGATGCCGAACTTTGAGGCGTTTGATATAAATCCGGGAGCAATAAGTGTAACTATATAACGGCTCAATACAATACCCAGTAAAGTAACCACGGCAAGTATGAGTGTGAATATAATAATAAGATTGTTGCTTATTTTAAAAAGCTTTTTCTTGTCTCTAGAGTATACGGATAAGGCCGGCACCGCCACAGAATCGGAAAAGCCCTCTCCGAATATGCTTCTTAAAAGATTGGGCGCCCTAAAAGCTACAATAAATACTTCTAAAATACCGGATGTTCCAAAATACTTCGCGATTAAAACATCCCTCAGAAGGCCAAGAATCCGCGAGAAAAGCGTACCCAGGCCTAGAATTGTAGTATTCTTGGTTAATTTCTTAAACATAGCACATGCAAACTACCGGCTTTCTAAAAAAAACCTTGACACACCCGCTATATTCTGATATAAAACCTATTCACAAAGGGAGAAAATTATGCCCCAGAGAAAATCTGCAAAGACAGAGCTGAAAAAAAACATAAAAAGAAGAAAAAGAAATCTAACTATTAAGTCAGGTTTAAAAAAAACAATAAAGAGTTTTAAGAAATCTCTCAAAGGTAAAGATACAGAATCTATAAAAGAAAGCGTTAAAACTGTCTATAAAACCATAGATAAAGCCGCGGCTAAGAAAATTATACATCCCAACAACGCAGCACGTAAGAAAAGTAGAATTGCCAAATTGGCACACGCAATACTTCAGGAACAACCTCACACATAATACCGTCTCTATACTCAAGAACCCAAAGAGAATTCATCTAACAGACAGACCAAATAACTTATCCAGTATAGTAAACCTCGTTAGAAAAATTCGTTCTTTAACCCCGTTAGAAAAATTCTTTCTAACGGGGCGAGCGGCCCGCGGCGGCGGCTTTAAACCGCCACCGCCTTCAATCGGTAATGGCCTCCGAATAAGCCGAATCAATATACTTCACAGGATGAACTTCCTCTAACGGAGTAAATCATCTTAACAAAAGCTTGGTAATCAAAATCTGAAGGGCTGTTTTATCTTCTATCTTTCTGCCTTTCAACATTCTTTCTGTATCCCATATGAGATCAAAGCATCTTTTTCTCTCTATTGGATTATGTGTATAAGAGAACTTCCTTGTTATGGCTCCCAGAATCTGCATCCCGATAAAACCCTTATTCTTGCCGGCATTATCAAATACCGATTCTAATACATATAAAGCATCCTGCAGCCTGTTGTTTGTTATTGTGTCCATAAGTTTTCTTATGGAGACGTTGCTCCTAAACGACGCTATCTTAATAAGAGAGGCATATTTAAGAATATACCCAAATAGCCTGTCATTTATAAATTGTTTGTCTTTCTTAAAGAAAAAATAATCTTTCTCAAACTCAAAAATGAGATAATTATTCTTTATGATATCTTTAATGTTATTATATAGAAAATCTTTTACTTCTTTGCTCAACAAGCCAGGCTCCTTAAAAACTACAATGCGCTCTTTCTCGAAAGAGAAGCTTAAAAATAAGCTGCGTAGTTTATCAAAATCAATATCTCTGCCGTAATAAACCTGGTGGTTAAGACAAGAACTTTTTTGCGGGATAAGCCTTTTCTTAAGGCTGTCGATGGCTGACTTGCGGCTGGCAAAATCTAAACCTATAACAATAAAAACCCTTTTTCTTAACATCTACCACTCTTCAACCACCGCCTCAACTATTCTACGCGCTGTATCATTAATCACATCTGTCTGAGCGCTAGACTCTGTCTTGGCAAGTCTCCCTGATAGAAAATAAGCAGTATCGCCGACCACATCCTTGCTCTTAAGCAGCATTCCGTTTTCATCATATAAATCACAGTGGACATAAAGGCGCAGCCTCTGTTCTGTAACACTATCATTGTCTGCATAACGCAAGGCTTCTTTATCATAATTTCGTATTTCACACTGTAAACTTAGACTACCCTCTTTAGTATTTACAACCTTAAGGTTGCCGTCGATATTGAATTTATTAACCAAAGAATTAGTAAGCCTTTTTTCTATAAGAATAGGGTAGGTATTGTAAGAAGAGTAGGCGCGTTTCTCGCTCGTAATATTGACCTTGTTAACAACGGGTTTTATATAAATCGTTTTTTCTTTATAAACAAACCCTCTTGTTGTATAACCGCATCCCGTTAACATTAAAAAACATAAGAAAATAGCTTTTTTCATTCTACCACTTCCTTCAATATTTTTATCTTCCTCCTGGACATCTCTGCAAAAGAGGTATCTCCATATTTATCCGCTACAATACGGTAGTAGACCAATGCGCTCCTGAATCTATTCTGTTTCTCATAGAAAGAAGCTATATCAAAATTCTTCTTTGCTTCTTGTGTCCTTATTGCTTCCATCTCCTTTGAGGCGCTTTCAGCTTCTTTGCCATTTTTATCTTTATCTGAT
>MVCW01000058.1 GCA_002049895.1 Candidatus Omnitrophica bacterium 4484_171
TCAATAAAGAATTGTAACACAACAATAAACAAACTTACTTTGCTGCTTATCACTGCCCGGTGAGGACTCGAACCTCAAAACTCAGCTCCAAAAGCTGATGTGTTACCGATTACACTACCGGGCAATTCATCTTTCAATCTAGAGGTCACAAGCTACAGGCCGCATGCCACAAGCTATGTTGCGACTTGCAGCGTGGAGCTTGCAGCTTAACCAATTATGAACTTCTTTATAACTATAGGCTAAGTTAAACTGCCGGTGTCTCTTCCTGTGTAGATTCCTCAGCTGTCCCTTGAGATGACTTCTCGCTGTAATATGCATCCAAAACTTTGCTCTGAAGATAATCCCTGAATTCCTGATTGATGGGATGGGCCAAATCCTGATGAGTACCTTGTTTGTCTTTGGACATATCCCTTGGGGGCATAGGCAGCTGCACACCACAATAGCTGCAGTATTTTCCTCCTACGTCAACTTTTCTTCCACAGCGAGGACAAAACTGCTTAAGCTTCCTTGCGGGCATAGCAACGAAGAGGCCATTGTTGCCTTCAATAACCTTGATGTTTCTCACTACGAAAGAATTATCAAAAGTCACCGTTGCGTATGCCTTTAGCCTTTTACCATCACCCTCGCGAAGAGAAACCCTTACTTCCGTAATCTCCATAAAGAACCCCTCCTTTTAATAAGTTTGCGCTGCAAAGACAAAAAAACCCTTTTCTCTAAATTTGTTTACAAGGATATCTATATTTATTCTTTTATAAGGCGGGAACCCTAGAATGGTGAAGAATGTACTTCCCGAACCACTAAGCCGGCAAAAAAAACCTCCCCTTCTAAAAAGTGTCCTAACGCTTTCTAGCCCCTTATAGATACACAAAGCGCTCTTCTCTAAGCAGTTGAAACTCAATTCCTCCACCAGAAGATAATCTCTCTTTCTTAAAGCGTATTTTAATATATTAACATTGTCAAGAAATTTTGTCAAATTCAAACCTGCCCCTTCGTATACAAGCTTTGTTGATGTGCTTATATTAGGGTACACCAAAAGATACTTAAGCTTTGCGTCAATATCAAGAGGTTCAACATCTTCTCCTTTCCTGCCTATATACGCCCAGGAAGACCGGGCGATAAAGAAATTAACATCGCTGCCTAAGTGTGAACCGATATTAAACAACTCTCTTTTAGACAACCCAAGGCCCAGAAGCTTATCTACTCCTAAAAGGGTATAGGCGGCATCAGAAGAGCCTCCTCCTAACCCCGCTCCAATAGGAATACCTTTGTTGAGATGAATCTTGAGGCCGCCCAGCTCAAATCTTCTTCTTAAAAACCGCAGTGCCTTTACGCATAAGTTATTATCATTATCTAAACTCTTATTATTACAGCTAAAATTAATACTGCTTCCGCCGGCGCGCTCTATCGTTATCTCATCAAACAGATTTATTCTGTTTATAATACTTTCGATTTTATGAAAACCATTGCTGTATTCTCCTATTATATTAAGGTAAATATTTATCTTGGCGGGAGGATAAACCTTAACTCTATTACGACCGTATAAGTTCTTCGGCTCTCTTTGCAATATGGGGGCTTGAAAGCTGGTAAGCATCCAACAACTCCTGCGGTGAACCCGATTGTCCAAATCGATCGTTAATTCCTATACTGCCTACCTTAACAGGATAAGACCGGCTTAATACTTCAGATACTGCTGAACATAAACCGCCGACAGACTGATGTTCTTCACATACGAGAATATGTTTATATTCTTTGGCTAACTCAATGATAAAATTCTTATCAATAGGCTTTATAGTATGCACATTTGCTACTGTAGCGTAAATTCCTTTGCTTTTAAGCATTTCCTGCGCTTTAAGCGCCTCGCCAACCATAATGCCGCACGCGATTATCGCTAAATCTCGTCCTTTTCTTAAAATATACCCTTTGCCCAGGGAAAACTCTCTCCTGCCTTCTATGGCGGCTACTTTTGGCCTGCCTAATCTTATGTAAAAAGGGCCTTCTTCTTTATACGCCGCTATTACTGCATCTTTTGCTTCCATAGCATCGGCAGGGACAACTATTCTTATATGAGGAATAGACCTCAAAATAGCTATATCCTCAAGAGCCTGATGGGATGCTCCGTCCTCACCAACAGTGATACCGCTGTGGGTAGCAACAATTTTCACATTGAAATTATTGTAGCATACTGTATTTCTTAGCTGATCCAGAGGGCGTGCGGTGGCAAACATAGCAAAAGTCGATACGAATACAATCTTGCCGCAGCTTGCCAGCCCGGCTGCGGAAGCCATCATATTTTGTTCAGCAACGCCGAAATTAAAAAACCTGCCGGGAAATTCTTTTCTGAAGAAAGCAGTGCGCGTAGAATTAGAAAGGTCGGCGTCTAAAACAACAATGTTGTCGTCTTTCTTCCCCAGCTCAACCAGAGTCTTCCCGTATATATCCCTTGCGTATAACTTTTCCACTTTTGTAAATATTTTTCTTACCAGTTTTTTATATCCTATTCTTTCCCTTTAGAGGCCTCATTATTTTCCAATTCATTTAAGGCAATTTTTCTTTCCTCTTCTGTAGGAGCCCTGCCATGGAAATCAACCACCCCTTCCATAAAAGACACCCCCTTACCTTTTATGGTATGAGCGATAATCATCGTGGGTTTACCTTTAACCTTTCTTGCCGTATCAAAAGACTCAAGCAGCTCTTTCATGCTGTGCCCGTTGCATTCAATGACGTTCCATCCGAATGCTTTCCATTTATCACTTAAAGGCTCCGGGTTCATAACCTCATCAACCCTTCCGTCTATCTGAAAATGATTATAGTCAATAACCGCGCAGAGATTATCCAGTCTGAAATGAGAAACAGCCATTGCCGCCTCCCAGATATTGCCCTCCTGCAGTTCTCCATCCCCCATAATGCAATACACACGGTAATCTCTCTTGTCTATTTTCCCCGCAAGTGCCATACCCAAAGCAACGCTTAAACCCTGCCCCAGTGAACCGCTCCCTACATCTATACCGGGGACGCGGCGGTCAGAATGGCCCTGAAGTAAAGCACCGAGCTTCCTTAATTTCCATAGCTCTTCGGTATCAAAATATCCGGCAAGCGCCAAGGCAGCATATAGAGCAGGGCAGGCATGGCCTTTAGAAAGATGAAATCTATCTCTCTCCGGCCATGAAGGATTCTTGGGGTCATAGCGCAATACATCAAAATAAAGACAAGCGATTATATCCGCGCTTGATAAAGAACCTCCGGGGTGGCCGCTGCCGGCAGCGGCAAGCATTTCAATTATTAACTTTCTTATCTGGTTTGCTTTCTTCTTCAGAAGCCTTATCCTGTCTTCCATATTTGTCCACTTTCTCCTTCAAAGCCTCATTTTTAGGATCGAGTTTTAAACCTTCATTGTAATACTTAACTGCTTCTTTAACATTATTAAGTTTTACGCACACATCGCCTAGGTGTTCATATATTACAGGGTCTTCTGCGCCCTCTATGGCTTTTTTAAGATATCTTTCAGCGTTTTTATAATCATTTTTCTTAAAATAAACCCACCCTAAGCTATCAAGATAAGCGCCGTTTCCCGGATCCTGCTTTAGGGCTTTCTTGACCATACTCTCTGCCTCGCCAAGGTTGATTCCTTCTTCGGCATAAAGATAACCAAGAGCATTAAGCGCCTCAACGTGGGAAGGATTTTTGTCTAATACCTCTTTCCATATTCGAATAGCCTCTCTGCGCATACCTTTTTCTTCGTAGAAATATCCCAAAAGATATTTTGCTTCAATATAATCGGGATGGTCTTTAACAATAGTTTTATATATCCTTATAGCATCATCCAGCCTTTTTCTGTAAAAATAAAACTGTGCCAGGTATTCTGATATTCTTGTATCTTCGGGGCGTAGTTTATGAGCTCTCTGAAGAAAATATCCATATTCGGACTCCAGCTTATCTTCTTTACCTAAATAAGAATAAATAAAAATAAGCCCTAAAGATGCTTCCAGATTATCCGGGTCCATAGACTTAACATGCTCAAACTCTTTCTCGGCTTCACCAAACTTGCCAAGCCGCATAAGGACAAACGCCAATTTTATACGTATGTGGGTTGAGACAGGATCTATACTGCTTGCTTGCCCGAATTCTTTAAGAGACTTCTCATATTCGCCATTGTTAAAATAGGCAAACCCTTTTAGATAGCTTCCATACAAAGACGATAATTTGCCCTCACTAAGGGCAAACGATGTATCTGCTAACACAAAAGAAAGCAGAAGCGCGAAAACAAGACTTCTTTTCATTGTAATTATTTGTTCTTATGTCTCTGCTGTTTTTTTCTTTTTCTGAACCAATGGCGTTTTACTTTCTTTAGCTTCTTCTTGCGTCCACAAGGCATATTATCTTCTCCGTTTGCGCTTCTAATAAATAAGTTTATTTAAAGGATATTCGATAATACCCTGAGCACCATTATCTTTGAGCTTAGGTATTAAATATCTAACTTCCTTTTCTTTTATTATAACCTCAAGAGCATACCAGTCTTTAAGTGTTAATGAAGATATAGTAGGATTCTTAAGTGCCGGCAGAAGTTTTAATATCTTATCAAGGTCTTTACCTTTGGCATTAAGTTTTAAGCCAACCTTGCCTTCCGCCTCAAGAGCCCCTTTAAGAAGCAATATAATATATTCTATTTTCTGCCGCTTCCACTTATCCTTATAAAACTCTTTGTTGGCAATAAATTTAGTAGTAGAAGTACATACCGTTGCTATCTCTTTTAACCCGTTGGCCTTAAGGGACTGGCCTGTTTCTGTAAGCTCGACAATCGCGTCCACGAGGCCGCTTTTTACCTTAACTTCTGTAGCGCCCCAGCTGAATTCTACATCAACGCTAATCTTTTTTTTCTTAAAAAACTGCTTTGTAAAATTGACAAGCTCTGTGGCTACCCTTTTACCGCGCAAATCTTTTATGGTTCTTATGCGCGAATCGTCTTTTACGGCAACAACCCAGCGTACAGGACGGTTTGTACGCTTGGCATACATAAGTTCTGTTAATCTTAATACTTTGGAGTTATTCTCCAAAATCCAATCTTCACCGGTTATGCCGCAGTCTAATACTGCCTCTTCTACATAACGGGACATATCCTGCGCCCTGACCAGAACCGGCTTGATGCTGGAATCATCAATAGCGGGGAAATAAGAGCGTGGGCTTACAGAAATATCGAATCCTGCCTTTTTAAACAAAGAGACAGTGCTCTCCTGTAAACTCCCCTTTGGAATACCCAGTCTTAATATTTTCATATTAACCTCAAAGCGATTTAAGATTATACAGTCTTCCCCAAACTTTGTAAAGTAAAATGTATACAAGCACAAAGAGAAGCTCATAGATAGTTGTTCGAAGTTCGAGATTCGAAGTTCGACTATTGTATGATGCGAACAAAATGAGCATATGAGGTAACTTTTAAGCTGTGAGCTGTGAGTTTCTTCGTTTTCTTCATACGAACAACAAACTTCGAACTACTATCTCTATCTACAAGCTATGAGCTAAGAGCTAATAATCTCTTTACAGCATCAAATACTTCATCAACAGAAATGTCCTTCAGGCATTTTTTGTCATACGGGCATGGTGGAAGCTTAAATTTCTTATAACAAGGTCTGCAGGGTAAATCCTTCTTAACCGTGATTGTACGTATTTCATCATAAGGATACGGACCGTAAACCTTATCGTCGGTCGGCCCAAAAATAGCAACAATCTTCTTGCCCAAAGCATCACCGATCCGCAACGGCCCTGTATCGTTAGCCACAATCAAAGAACACTTATCTGCCAGCGCCACTATTTTATTCAATGACACATTTGTAAACTCATAACAACTTAATGCCGCCTTGCCCAAAGAATTTAATATACTTGCTGTTTCTTCTTTTTCATTGGTCCCGGCAAATATAAATATTGTTGCACTGAATTCCCTTATCAATTTCTGAATCAGTACAACGAACTTGTTCTGCGGCCAGCGTTTTACATAAGCATCTTTTCCGAAAGCCTGCCCTCCACAGGGAGCTATACCGATAATAAATTTGCCATTAAGGCTTTCCCTGCTCATAAACTCTTCGCTCCATTCCCTGCTTTTCTCATCAGAATATATTTCCAGGCCATGCTCCTTCTTATCTACCCCCAGCAAGGACAATAAGTCAAGGTAATACTCCACGACATGCTTATCGCTATAACCATCAATTCTTATCTTATGGGTTAAGAAACGGCCTCTTTTCTTATAATCAAGTCCTATCCTTTTCTTAATGCCCGCGTACCAGGAAAAGAACCCAAACTGTGAATTAAGAGACAAATCGAAAGCCACATCTATTTTTTCTTTCTTCATCTGAGAAAGAAAATCTAAGAACTTCTTTATCCACAAAATCTTTGATGTTTTTTTTAACCTGTCAAAGTCATCACGCTCATACACAAATGCCTTATAAATCAAGGGATTTGTTTCCAATATTGGCAAGGTACGTTTGTTGCAAAGATAAAATATTTTTGCTGAAGGGAACCTTTCTTTTATGTTTCTTATAAGAGGAGTTGAGAATAAAACATCTCCTATACCGAAAGGATTTATTATAAGAAATGATTTGCGCACGCGTTCCATTACTGTTTTTTAATCTCCTTAAGCTTACTCTCCAGAAGCTCATCAATTCTATCGATTAAATCATTCCTTTTCTGGTTGGCGACATCTATCTTTCTCTTTATTCTTCCTATATAAGAAAGCGGCACATCTCGACGCCTGGCCTCATCTTCTAAACTCCAAAGCTCCAAATTTTTCTTAGTAAGCGCCTCTATGCCCCGCGATATAGAATTAACACCTTTAACTTTACCTATTATATCAAGGCTATTATAAAGTTTTAACTTATCATCTTTAACTGTAACCTTCCTGCGTGCCGCCAACACAATAAAATCTTCTATCTCCCTGCACAAATATTTTTTCTGCTTTCTTAAAATATCAAGCTTCCTCTTTAGGTCATTCCTGGTAAACTTTAGCCGTTTCTGCTTTAACATTCTCTTTATGCAAAGTTCTCTTATCGATTTTATCGCTAGTTTATCAACAAGACTGCCCAATGTCTCTGCCATTTCCGCTCCTTTCTCAATAAGAAGTATATCTTTTTATGTCATCCTCTCCCAGATAACTGCCTATTTGCACCTCGATTATAACCGCCATTTTATTCGTCGGATTATAAATCTTATGTTTAATGCCCTTAGGCACAAAAATACTCTCGTTTTTATTGACGGCGAACTTCTTACTGCCAAGGGTTACCTCTGCTTTGCCTCTAACAACATTCCAGTGTTCGCTTCTGTATTTATGCTTCTGTAAAGATACAAACTTTTTAGGATAAACACCAATCTCTTTTACCTTGTAGCCGCTGCTTTCATTAAGAATAGCATAATAACCCCATGGACGGTATACCGTAAGGCTGTCCTCAATATGAGGGATTCTCTTTTTCTTTAAATACTGAGTGAGTTGCTTTACCTTATCAGATTCACCCTTCTTCATTACAAGAATCGAATCAGAACTTTCTACAACCAGCATATCGCGCATGCC
>MVCW01000059.1 GCA_002049895.1 Candidatus Omnitrophica bacterium 4484_171
TTCTGTCTAATCCTTTCGCAATCCCGAAGATTATCGGGATATTATCACCGTTTTAGGCGAAGAAAACGTAATCCCTCAAAATTTCGCGGAATCTTTTGCCCCTGTCGCTAATTTCCGTAATATCCTGGTCTACGAATACATTGCCTTAGATTTGGATATCGTCTATCGATATCTTCAAACCAGCCTCGATGACTTCGCCAAATTTGCGAAATACATAACCGGATATTTAAAACTATAGCTTATCGACCTTTCTTATACCAAATCTTGAGACCTGAGGCCTTCTTACGTATCTCTCTATTAAAGACGGCATTATTTCCCTGGCGCTTATGATTAAGTCAGCCTCACTTTCATCAAAAAGAAACGGCCTTAATATTTCAGCTTGTTTTTTCAGCTCAGTTTTTGAAAATTTGTTTATTCTCTCGAGTATAACTTTCATCGGGTCTTGTTTTATGCCGAGCTTTTTCAAAATACTTCTGTCTATCGGATAGTTATTCGAAAGCATAAATATAATATCGTATAAATGCCTTCCTCTGGTTTTCTTGTTAAAGGCGTCGATTTTATCGGCAAACAAAACACTTTCATCCGTACATATACCGGGATAAAATTCACCAAATCCGGATATTAGCTGAGTTTTACTCTTTATCCGCCATTTAGGATTATTCGTTTTTACTTTTATCATTATGCCGCCTTTTTTTGAATATTTTGATATGATATTATAAAACTTTTCCGCTTCAGGAAAAATTAATTTCGAAACGTAAATATTATCCCAATGAGCAAATTTTACTTGAGAATTTATACCTGCCTTTTTCAATCCAATTCTTATTTTCTTTAAAAGACTCTCAAATCCCGTCTTTGTTATTTCGTTTGAGTTGAAATCCAAGTCTTCAGAAAATCTTTTAAGATTATGGACTAACCTTAAATATGTTCCTCCGGTAAAATAAAGCTTTTTCCCAAATTCAGTTTTATAAAGCTCTTTTAAAATAAGAATTTGAAGGTATTCCCTTAAAATTCCCCGGTTCTTTGTATGAGGCATTCCTCTATATTTAGCCTGTTCTATCAACGACTCATAAGTAAGCATAAAACTCCTTTAAATTCAGGTTGTACAAGCCCGCGTATTTATCTAATTTCCTTCTTTTAAGGCGTAAAACGGCATCTTTATCCAGCCTTTCCTCCTTTGGATTAAAACTTCTATTACGATATGTCTTGAAATACAAATAGTCAATAAGCGCTTTTTCCGGCGAAGCGATAAGAATATCAAAATTGCCGTGTTTTTCAACATAATACCCCGTAAAGGCAAGAGGTTTAATGGAACGGTACAGAAAAAAATATTTGTTCTTTTCCAAAATTTTATAAAAATCTTTAAATTTCATTTTACTAAGTATACCTTTTCGTCTACTTGCTAAAACAAATATACACTACTCTACGCCGGATTTCAACCTCTTCTTCTTTGACCGCCGCGTGACTACATTTAACTCTTCATATGACTTTTCTCTCTCTCCAGCGTCCAGGATCAAGAATCCAGTATCCAGCATCCAGGCCTCTCCGCTTATAACCTTATGCCAAATGTGGAGACCTGACCCCTTTCTCTTTATAGCTGTCCTTACTGCGATGATATACTTCGAGCATAAATAAAATTAAATATTCATCTTTTCTATATATTCATTGAACAACAAGATTTTCTTTGAATGCTCAGGGACAAATAAAAACGGCTCCGTATCCTTAGATAGTTGTTTAAAATCTAATTTTTGGCATTTTCGCGAAAGTATCTTCTTTAACCCATTGGCACCTTTTAACTTTAATTTTCTCATCAAATAAACCATATCGGGTTTTGTTTTCCCAAAGAGAAAAAGCGCATCAAAAAAATCTCTGCCCATCGGACGCTTACGCGTAATAATCGCGTAAAGTTTCTGTGAAAGCAGTATATCTATAGGCACTGCTTTTATTCTGGTTAAAACATCAAACTTGTTTATTATAATTCCTTCGCTCTCGTATTTAAAATTTTGCGGTTCGGCATCAATTTTAATTAAAAGCTTTTCGCCTTTATTGCGAGAAATCCCATATCTTTGAAGCACCCCTGCTATTTTTACATAAGCAGTGCTGGCTCCTGCGAAAATGTTCTTAACTTCAACGGAATACCCTTCCCTGCTCAATCTCTTTGCAACAAGACCTGCCATTTTTTTAAAGTTTGTTTTGCTTAACCCTAGATTGTCAAAATCCAGGTCTTCGGAGAAACGGCTATTTCCATGAATAATGTGAATTGCCGTGCCGCCCATAAAAGACAAGAAATCACCAAACTTAGAATCAAATATAGCTTCTAAGATCTTATATTGCAGGTATTCACGCAATAGGTTTCTTTTGAACGGCTTTAGATAATCAGGATAAAAACTTTGTATTTGTTCAATATCCAGCATCTTTTATGACCTCCCACAGCAAATGTATTCGTTTGAGGAGACTTTTACGGCCATAAACCGCAAGAAATCTTTCCATTTTTTTCTTGTTTATCTTACTCAACAATATTTCTCTGTTAAACCGGATACCCATAATATCTTCCCTATTTTTTATGTGAACATTGATATAAAAATAATCCAGGATGGCTTTTTCCATACTGGCTATCTTAAAACACTTATTGTTATTGTACTTGACAATGTTATAACCAAAAAATAAACGCCGGTTCAGCGTTCTATAGGAAAATTCGGCTACCGGTGTTCTAAATTTATAAGTCCGTATTGTTGAAGCCGATGTAATACCATATACACTTTCAGGAATCAATCCATAATAATAAAAGGCGGTTTCAAAAGAAATATATGAAGGTTTGTAAATTCTATTGGCAATCTCAAAAATCGCCTCTTCTTTCAGTGCTAAATCCGTAAATATATAATATCCTTTTATCAATTTCTTGATATATCCTTTATCCTGCCATTCGTTTAATCTCCTTCTGTGAAAATTAGCGTCAAGCCTTTTGATATCAGAAAGAGAGAAAACCGTCCAATTCTTAAGCGCTTCTTTTAACTCAATATACCGCATTACATTTCTTCAAAGTGCTATTTTTAGCACCAATACGAAATATACTCTTAACCTGTGAAAAGTCAAGAAAAATCTTATAAAGGGCTAACTTGACATATTCTTTTGAAAAGGATATGTCAAGTTAGCTGTGCAATGTTAAATGTTTAGACCTGCCCCCTGTCTTTAAACTCACAAGATTGTCTTTTCTTTAATCCACTCAGGGAAAAATATATCATTAAATACAACATCCCCATTGTCCTTTTCAATGACTTGCTTGTTTACTAACGCCTTTATTATTTTCTGTAAGGAAGAAGATGTCCCAAGATTATTCTTTAGTATGAAATCCTTGCCATAAAGATTTACGGGTCTACTTAAGGCAAAAGCAACTAAGAAGTTTCTCTGTTTCGCGCTTAAACTATCCCATAAATTAGTAAAATTTGCTCCTTGCTCAGCCAGAATTTCACTAATTGCTTCTTGAATGTGCGATTTTACCACTATACCTGAATCATGGGCTATTTTCCATATTACATAACATAACTGCTGCGTATGATAAGGATGGCATTTTGTAATGTCCATAATTTTATCTATGATATCTTTGCTTATGCCAACATTGGTTTGTTTAAACCTTTTTTCTATCCATCGGCAAAATACTTCTCTCGATATACGCCTCAAAGAAAAAACTCTCCCGCTATTATAAAATGGACGAGATCTGTCTTGAAACATTTTCTGCATAAGATGGTATTTCGATCCTAAAAAGACATAGGCAACGTTCTTATGAAACTGAAAAAGTGAACGCATACTTTTTTCTATCTCATCCTTCTCCTGAAAGTTATTAATTTCTTGAAATTCATCGAAACATACCACGGCCTTCTTTCTCTTTTTAGCGGCGTAATTCGAAACTGCCTCGAAAAGATCTTCCAATATAGGCCCTGTATCCGCGCGGACATCGTAACTAAACTCAAAATCAGCAGTTTGATCATGGCGGATAATTATCTTAGGTAATATCCTCGGCAGAAGTTTTTTTACGGCTTTAATTATCTTTTCAACCCCGCCCTCTATACCGCGCGCGACAGCCCTCGCGTAAATATCTATAAATTTATCCATTGATGTAACCATAAACAAATCTATATAAATCGTTATCAAGCCTTCGCCTTTAAGTTCCAAAAGTACCTTTTTAATAAGAGATGTCTTACCGTACCTGCGAGGAGACCAGATAATTACATTCTGGCCATTTTTGATATCTTCTTTTAGTTCTTTTATCTCTTTTTCCCTGTCAGTGAAGAACCCGCCACTTACTGTCTTCCCATAAAAAAAGGGATTATCCATAACGCCTCCTTTATTATACCAATTAGTATTATACCTTTTGGTATAATAACATAGAGTCTAAAAAATGTCAAATCGTGTGTTTATTCAAAGTACCTCTATATAAAAACTTTCTTCCCCCTTACGCAACATATCGTTACGGACAGCTTTGTCGCATAAGCTTTGATACTCTTCCCTCTTTTCCTCCAAAGCTAAGTTGACATATTCTTTTGAAAAGGATATGTCAAGTTAGAAACTCATAACTTGCCTTTGCCGCTCTTCCAACCGCGTAGGTTAGAACGGTTAATACGTTCAAGACCACCGCGTAGGTGGGCTTGGCTGCAATGTTCCACCTATTTCGTTCCACCCGGCGGGTGGTACAGGGAGGGGGTGGTACGAAGGGCTTTTCCGCCTTAAGACCACCTCCTAAAGACCACCGCGTAGGTGGGTCTGGTTCTTTAAGCTCCTTATTTCATCCGCGGCCAACTCAAATCATAATGGACACTGCGGCCTTTGCCGGGTAATTGACGTAGTATTTTCTTATTAAGCATATCCGTAATTTCCCGGAAGGCTGTCGCACGGCTAACTTTCGCGATACTAACATATTTACGTGTTGTCAAGCCGCCCGCAAAATTACCCGGACCGGCTTCCAGAATACGGCTTATCACTTTCCTCTGACGCTTATTAATCTCAACTTGCGCGTGCTCTTTCCAAAATTCAGCCTTCATTAATGTATTGCCTACAATATCATAAGAATGTTGGACAGACGCTGTAACACATTTGATAAACCACAGAAACCATTCCGTAACATCTACACGGCATCTCTGAACATCTTCCAAGATTCTATAGTACTCTCTTCTTGCAAGCATAATCGCAGATGACACACTGTAAAACCTGACATTTAATTTCTCATCCTGGGCTAAAGCCATATCTGTCAATGCCCTTGCTAAACGCCCATTACCATCCTCATAAGGATGAATTGTCACAAAACGTAAATGGGCCGCGGCAGCACGCAGTATACCATCAGTATTATCTAAAGATGAACGCCACCACTCCAAGAAAAGCTTCATCTCTTCATCAAGGCGTTCTCTGGGTAAGGCTTCAAAATAAACCTTTTCTTTACCAAGAGGCCCGGATACTACCTGCATAGGTTCATAACCACGCAATTTCCCAGTCCGTATTCTTCTTAAACCGGAATAACCCGAGGGAAACAACGCCGCATGCCATCTATTAAGCCTCCTTAATGTTAAAGGCTTGTTGTAAAAACGCACCGCGTCCAGCAAAACATCCACCAATCCGTCAACACTCCTATCCTGTACTCCCACCCCCAGCGGCAAACCAAGCCTTTTCGCCACGGATGAACGAACCGCGTCCCTATTAAGTTTCTCTCCTTCAATCTCCGCGGTCCGAACAACCTCTTCAACCAAAACCTCAGCATGAGCTTCGGCTTCCAGCTTGATATCGAGTGAGCCGGCTCTGCCCAATAGTTTACCCTGCGCCATACGAAGACGGCTTAAAGGCACAAGCAAACTATTCTTGTCATACTTAAAGTCAAACCACTTTTTACGTTCCCAGATATATTTCATCTTCCTGCTCTGTCTCTATATCTTTGAAGCGATTAACACCAGTAATCGCTTCAATTTCTGATACAATTATAACATATAATTGCTTCGGAACGCAATCTTTTTATTCACCTTATGCAACAAAACTGTCCGTAACGAAATGTTGCATAAGGAAATGAGCTATGAGCTATCTCCCATACCCTAAAATGAGCTATGAGCTAATTTCCTACACCCTATCCATTGCCTTCTCCCACTTTACGCTATGGGAACCGGTTAAGAAATTCAAAAAACCCTTTAATGCCGCAAAATTCAACACACAGAAGACATAGGGAATTGAGCATAATTTGCTTTTCACCGATAACTTTTCCAGGGCCCATCCGGCTATAGCAAGGAAATAGAAAAGGCCCTGGGCTGTTATAATGAGATTATACGGGAAATGAGTCATCAAGAGTAAATTTGATATAAACAGCGCCATTAAAAATAAGAACGCGGCCGCCCTTAATAACTTATGAGAGAAGAACTGAAAGGCAACCGGGCTCCTGAAAGGGTTGAATAATTTTCTACACAAAACAAAAAGCTGAAAATTGCCTGCGATAGTCCGGACTTTCCTCGTAAACTCCTCGCGTGAAGTAGAAGCGGCTTTATCAAACGCTTTTGCTTCGGGGTCAAAAACAGCCCTGAAACCTTGTTCAACAATCTTTAAAGGTATAAAAACATCGTCTAAAATAGTATCCTTAGGAGGCGGCGCAAACAGGTCTTTTCTTATCGCATAAATTGCCCCGGTTGCCCCAATCATAGAGTGAATACTGCCTTCAGCCTTGCGCATCCACTTCTCATATCTCCAATAGATGTTAACACCTTTTCCGACGCCGCTTGCGCCTTCTTCCTTAAAAATCAACTCTCCGCTTACACATCCAACCGAATCATCGGCAAAGTTCGCAACAAGCTCCTTCAAAGCAGCAACATCAAACATCTGGCGCGCATCGGAAAAAACGATTATTTCTCCTTTAGCCTCGGGAACAATTTCATTTAACAGACTAACCTTCCCCCGCCTTTGCTTTGAAATTACCACCCTATACCCTACGTGTGACTTTGTGACCTGGTGACTTGCTGACCTTATGTCTAGTATCTCATTCGTATTGTCCGTTGAGCCGTCCGAGCCGACAATAATCTCCAATTTATCCTTAGGATAATCCAAAGAAAGTATATTATCTATTTTCCTGCCAATATATTCTTCCTCGTTATAAGCCACTACAACAAAAGTTACAGACGGGCTAACTTGCTCTTTTTGAACCGGCCTGCTAAACGCTTTACTCAGCGCCCAGACTAATACCGGATACCCGATATAGATATAGAATAAAATTAAAAATGAAGACCAAAAGATTATTTTAATCATACTACCGTATATTGTATTGCGTATGGCGTATTGTATATCGCGTATCTCGTATCGCGTATTGCGTTGCGCGTATCGCGTATCTCGCGGCGCGCCTCACAGTCTTTCGTATATAGTTACCCGCCACTTCAAAGAATTATTAATCTTTTTCTCGTTATTGACAAATACCTGCTGCTATAGTAGACTTTAGACAGAGGTGATATTAAATGAAAACACCAAGATACAGTTCCCAAAAGGCCCAAAAACACCTGAAGAAAATCTATCAACTTATGTCTCAAAAGAAATCTCCTTTTGAAAATATGAGCGAAGAAGAAGTGATTACCCGATTGCGTAAAACGAGAGAAAAGCTGTGGGAGGAAAAACTTGCTCCTCGTTCTTGATACAAATGTATACATATATGCTTTCACCACTTCTAAGAAACCATCCTGCAAAGTTCTCATAAATTTGTTAGCTACCTCTCCTTCACGATATAAGTTACGTATACCACGCACAATCGTAGAGGAAGTTAAGAGAAATCTAATCCCTGAGGTTTTTCGGGAATTTATCCAGTTCATCGCTTCATTAACCATTATTGATGAAGATATTGTCTTACCATTTGAATATTCATGTTATAGTTGACAGCTTATAGAGAAACAAACAGCGCCTGCTAAACAAACGTAAGTGTGTATTACGTATTCGTATAAGACTACATTTGCATCTGGCGCGTAGGACGCGTAACGCATTACGCACGACGAGATAATCACAACGAATACACTCTGCCCTTTAAACGAGAATCCCCTTACCCCCCTTTTTGACACTCCTTAAATTCTATGGTATTATTTAAAACGAGGTGGTTAAAATGAGTAAGATTTACGCACAAAAGCCCATAACAATCAATCATCCGATGGTACTTATTCCCGTTGAAGAATATGAGCTGCTTCTTAAGGAAGCAGGATTTTCTCCCACTCCAAAGCTTGATAAAGAAATTACCCGGGCAAGAAAAAGATTTAAAAAAGGGAAAACTGTCCGTTGGGAAAAAATCAAAAATGACATTAAGAAAATTCCGCATTGAGTTTGATACTAAAGCCGCGAGAGAATTTAAGAAATTATACCGTAATAATCCCTCCATTGTTTCCCGGCTTATAAAATCAATAGACTCTCTCATAACCGCTCCTTTTAAGGGAAAACCTCTTACGGGGAATAAAAAATGATGCTATTCTCTCAGAGAAGGCGATTACCGTGTTATTTACGAGATTTACCCTTCTAAAAATATAGTTTTCATCATTAGTGTAGGCCACCGCCGTGA
>MVCW01000060.1 GCA_002049895.1 Candidatus Omnitrophica bacterium 4484_171
CTAAAGTTTCGGCGGAGCTGCCGAAGTTTCAACGTAGGCTGACTTTAGCGTAATCGGGCAGCTGATTTTTATGATATGCAAAAACCAAATAAAACGTATACATTATTTGACAGTTAATTTGACTCATTACTTGACAATTCAACTGCCATATGGTATACTTTAATTAGCTAAAAGAGAGGTGAGAAAATGATTACTATCAAACAAAATACTACATTGGTGGGTGTTTCAGAACTCCGTAAGGGTATTGAAAAAATACTTGAGAAGGCTCAAAAGGGATTGGTTATTATTGAGAAAAGACATAAACCTGCAGCAGTACTAATGTCTGGTGAAGAATACGAAAATATCCAAAACATCTTAGAAACTGCCGAGGATATTGTATTAGGATTTATTGCCCGCAAAAGATTTAAAGGCAGCAAGGATAAAGATTACATTGACATTGAAAATCTCCTTAAATAGCCAATGTGGCAAATAAAAATTCACCGTCTCGTTATTGACGAAGATTTCAAGAAAATCAACAAACACGACCGCTCTATAATCCTCAAAACTATCTACAAGAAATTAAGTATCGCTCCTGAAAAATACGGTTTCCCTTTGCGCAACAAACTAAAAGAGTATTGGAAATTAAAAATATCTCATTATAGAGTTATATATAGAATAGAAAAGGATACAATTAAGGTATTGGTATTAAAGGCAGGCATGCGTCGTGACGAAAAGGTTTATAAGGAAATGCTTCTACGTATAAAAAAATTATAATTGCATAACAAGGCATTTCAGCGGATTTTCCTTCGTCCCTTCGGGGCTTCGGCGAACCGCTGAGTTCAAATGTTAGAAATAAAAAGATTAAAAATAAACCAAAATATGATATAATTAATTTATGAGTCCGACATATTTCGTATTAAAGGCTACAGGTTTTATTTTCTTTCAAACGAAGAATCTCGCATGCATATTCATATTGAATGTGAAGATGGTGAAGCAAAATTCTGGATAGAGCCGATAGTTTCACTTGCGACATATTGCAGGTTGAAGTCTCATAAATTAAACGAAATACAAAGAATCGTAGAATGGAAGAAAGATGAAATCGTTAAAGAATGGAAAAAATATTTCGGTAAGCGTTGAAAATATCACACCTTTTGGTATTTGGTTATTAGTTAAAGGGAAGGAATATTTCTTGAAATATAAAGATTACCCCTGGTTTAAAAACCAAACTATAAAATCCATACAAAATGTAAAACTGTTACACGGTTTTCACTTATACTGGCCTAAATTAGATGTTGATCTAGAAATAGATAATCTTGAAAATCCTGAAAAATATCCCTTAAAAGCGAAATTACACAATTAAATATCTAACCACTTCATTCAGCGGACAAAAAAGCTGCGCTTTTTCGCCGCTGATGTCGGTGTCGAGGCTGTAGGAAGAGCCCAAAAATACAATTTTGCTAAAAGTAACAAATTATAACATATTGAAAGATAATGAGTTATGGAATGGCCTTTTTGCATCTTTCGTCATAAATAGAGTTTTTCTGCAGGCTCGGTAGACAAAATAGAATAATAAAAAGAAATGCCAAAAACAGACACTTGCCGGAATGCAAACCGCATGCCGCAGCATAATTATCCAGTGCCGGCTATTATTTTGTTACTATTCGTGCCCAAAACCGCCGGCAGATTTTCAGTTAACCCAAATAATACGGTCAGTATTATTTGCCCGCCTGTGCCCGTAAGGGTATAAGGGTAAAAGGCCGGGGTTACCTAAGGGGGGAATGCTGTGTACTCTTCAGTACAATTTCTATTCGGCACCCTCCTTTAATTTGCCGAGCGTTACTAACAAATAGCCCTCTTAAGTACGAAGCCTGCCCGCCGAAGCTTTAGCGAAGGAGGTGCCTGCCCGCCGTAGTCCGAAGGACGAAGGAGGTGCCTGCCCTTAGGGTGCAGCATTTTCCCGGTTAACTATTAGACATTAAGTTGTATATAGAGAACATTTGTATATTAAGAGCCCTGGTTAGTTCTTCATCTTTAAGAAATCTCAATTCTTTCAGTACTTCTCCCAGTATAATTCCTTGTTTCCAATGTATGTTAAGCGCTTCATCAAGTTGTTTTTGCGAGACAACTTTTCTATCAAGTAATATTTGCCCCAGAGGTTTGTAATGCATTTTTAACCTGATTTTTTTATTGTATGTCCACGGGGAAAGATAGTTCTTATCTACGGACATTCTTCTGTCTATCATATAAGTGCTTCCTTCGATTTTCTTCAGGTATTTTTTCAATTGTGCAATCTTATCGTTCACATCTATTACGCTCTCAATGCTGTGGCCGCTGTTACTATTTACTATGCCTATTGATACGCTTACCAGCGGTATTTTCTTCATTTTATGGGTTCTGTCTCTTGCGATTATGAATTTTTGCTTTCTGTCCTGCTGCGAGTAATGAAAAGGCATAATTTTATCGAACATCATTATAAAATTTTTGCATATTAATTCATATTTATCGGGTGTAGTCATAAATACAAAGTCGTCTCCGCCGATGTGCCCTATAAAATCACGATTCTATTTTCTCTTTAAGTTTTTCTTCTATAATTTTTCCTCCTGGAAGGCCCGTCAGGGGACTGGAGTATAAATTGTATTGAGCCCTTCTTATAGCCATTTCTATTCTCACCCTTAAATCCAGAGGGTCGGGGGGCTTTATTAAATAATCGTCAATACCGTGTTTTAAAGTGAGCAGTTGAGTTTTAAGATGGCGTTTGTCAATCAAAGTTATGACGGGAATAGAAGATGTCAGAGGGTCATCTTTAAGCACTTCGCATATTTTAAGGTCTTCTTTGTGCGCGGAGTGTATGTCTATTACGACGACGTCAGGCAATATTTTTTTTATAGAAGCTATATCGCCAGTATATTCTTCCCATAGAAAAACTTCATATCCCCAGCCGTCAAAGCAGAAATTAAGGACTTCTTTAAGGGCAGTGTCGGGGGTTATAATAAGAATATTCCTTATTTTATTCACAAAAATATTATCGCAAAAATTTAAGCATAAGACAATACCATTTTACCCCGTTAGAGAAAGCCGCCGATTTTAACCCCGTTAGAGATAAGATGTCGCAGACGTCTGACGATTGCCTTCGACAACCGGACTCTAACGGGGTTAATCGGTGGTCATTACCGATTGAAGGCGACGGTGGTTTAAATCCGCCGCCGCGGACCGTTAAAGAACGAAGTTCTCTAACGGGGTTTGCTTGCGCTGCACTGCAAAGATATTTTATAATCAATTTTTTGTTTTATGTTATAATAATTTTGTATATGAGAAATACCCTGATTTCAGACTATTGCTAAAAGAAGTTCAAATATGTTGAATTCTTTAGGAATGCTTTTTGGGAGTTCGTGGGCTTCGGGAGTTAACCTTTATCTTACGGTAGCAGGCCTTGGCATTGCTCAGCGT
Source organism: Candidatus Omnitrophica bacterium 4484_171 (assembly GCA_002049895.1). Classification (GTDB taxonomy): domain Bacteria; phylum Omnitrophota; class Gorgyraeia; order Duberdicusellales; family 4484-171; genus 4484-171. The sequence goes on from MVCW01000060.1 coordinate 3,427, forward strand.
ATGGAGTGGGTTAACCTTCCCGGTAATATGAGCGCGATATCGCATCCTCTGATAATAATTTTTGCCCTTATTCTGTATTGTATAGAGTTTTTTGCCGATAAGATACCCTATGTTGATTCTGTATGGGATTCAGTGCATACTTTTATTCGTCCTTTGGGAAGCGCGGTCCTAGGGTATATGGCGGCATCAAATATGGGTCCTGTTTTTCAGGTTCCTGCGGCATTGCTTGCCGGCACAGTAGCTGCTGATTCCCATCTTACAAAAGCAACTGCGCGCGTTGCGGTAAATACTTCCCATGAGCCCATAACAAATTCCGTAGCCAGCATAGGAGAAGACGCATCAGTAGTGGGAGTACTGTATCTTATTGCCAAGCATCCTGTTATCGCGTTTGTAGCTGTTATACTTTTTATTCTGTTTTCTGTATGGTTTCTAAAGAAGATGTTTCATTTCCTAAAGAAGGTATTTAACGCGCCGGGGCGCCGCAAAGACGACCCGGATATTAAAAAAATGTAGCATAATGACAGCAGAAAGCCTTACGGCCAATTTTAATATAATAGATTATATATTTATCGGAATGGTTCTTGTTTACGGGCTTATTGGATTCTTAAGCGGGTTCCTAACACAGATTTTAGGCTGGGTAAGACTTGCGGCGGTTGCTCTGACGGGGTATTTGTTTTATAAAGTAAATGGCAATTTGCTTATATTGCCTTTGGTTGTTATCGCAGCGGCAGTACTGTTTATGATAATTGCGCGGGTAGTAAGGAGTTTATGTTTTAGCCCTGGTGACGAAGGAAGAAAAATTTCATTCTATTCGCGTACATTGGGAGCTGCTGCGGGCGGCCTCAGAGGGGCGCTTGTAGGCGGATTTTACCTTGTTAGTGTTTATATGCTTTCTGTTATGCTTTTGAACAACAGTACTTTTACAAATAATTTTATCAAACATTCTTTTTTCTGTTCTCTTATCCACGGCCACGATTTAATCGGGAGTTTAAACATTGTAGAGGCCCTGGCGAAAAACAAGGATATTTTTACTACAGACAAAGATAAAAAAATAATGGTAAATAAAAACATTATAGAAAAACTTCAAAACAACTCTTCTTTTAAGGTATTGCTGGAAGATAAGGATATTATGAATAGCATTAAAAATAAAGATTATAATAAGCTTTTATCGAGCCCTAAATTTATTAACCTTATTAATGATAAAGAATTCCTGAAACAGATGGAATCTGTTATTTCGGAATAATCTATGGGAGCAGCAATAACTTTAAAATAGTTGAGGAAATTAATTTAGCCTGTTAAGGTTAAATCCGGCCCGATAAAGAATCCATAAAAACAGTTGATTTATGTAATTAATTCATTATAATACTTTCTCTTTGTGTGTTTCTTGAAAGATAAACTATATTTCACATATGGTTGATAGAAAGGAGTAATTTAACATGAGTCGTATGATTGAATTGAACAAAATGAGGAATATCGGCATTATGGCGCATATTGATGCCGGCAAGACCACGATTACTGAAAGAATACTTTTCTATACCGGCCGTTCTCATAAGTTAGGCGAAGTTCATGATGGCAAAGCCCAGATGGACTGGATGAAACAGGAGCAGGAGCGCGGCATAACCATTACTTCGGCGGCGACAACCTGTTATTGGAAAGACCATCGTATAAATATTATTGATACTCCCGGACACGTTGATTTCACAGTTGAGGTTGAAAGGAGCCTCCGTGTCCTTGACGGTGCTATTGCTGTATTCTGCGCTGTCGGAGGAGTAGAGTCTCAGTCGGAAACAGTATGGCGCCAGTCTGATAAGTATAAAGTTCCCAGAATAGCGTTTATAAACAAAATGGACCGTGTGGGCGCTGATTTCTTCGGCGTTATGGAAAGTGTAAAAAAAGACCTTGGCGCCAATGTGATACCTCTCCAGGTGCCTATAGGAGCAGAGGATAAATTCAGGGGTATAATCGACCTTATGGAAATGAAAGCTTACATATATGATGATGAATCTTTGGGCAGAAACTTTCACGTAGAAGATATTCCCGAAGAATATAAGGAAACCGCTGATAAATATCACCATATTATGGTAGAGAAAGCTGTTGAGCTTGATGATGTTCTTATGGAGAAGTATCTGGAGTCAGAGGATTCTATTTCAAAAGAAGAACTTATCTCAGCCGTAAGAAAAGGTACGATTAGTAATAATATTGTTCCTCTTCTTTGCGGTTCAGCATTTAGAAATAAAGGTATACAAAGGCTTCTTGATGCCGTTACTTTGTATCTTCCTTCCCCTTTGGATTTACCTCCCATAGAGGGAAAAGATCCTTCGGATTCAAACAAAATACTGCGGCGCAATCCTAGCGATGAGGATCCATTCTCAGCTCTTTCTTTTAAAGTTCAGGCAGACCCTCATATGGGTAAACTTGTTTACTGCCGCGTGTATTCGGGTAAACTCGAGGCCGGTTCATATATCCTTAATGTTACCAAGAACAAAAAAGAAAGGGTAGGCAGGATTTTGCAGATGCATGCTAATCAGAGGGAGAACCGTTCGGATATTTATGCCGGAGATATAGCCGCTATCGTTGGTTTAAGCCATACCGTAACAGGGGATACCCTGTCTTCTGTTGATAATCCAATACTTCTTGAAGCTATCGAATTTCCTTCTCCTGTTGTATCTATAAGTATAGGCGTTTCCAAAGGAGTTGATCAGGATAAGCTTTCAAAGGCATTGGCCAAACTTTCAGAAGAAGACCCTACCTTTACTGTCCATATAGACCACGAGACAGAGGAAACAATTATTTCAGGTATGGGCGAACTTCATCTTGAAGTTATCGTAGACAGGCTGCTTCACGAGTTCAATGTTGAAGCCCAGGTCAGTAATCCAAAAGTAGCTTATAAAGAAACCGTATTAAATTCTGCAACGCAGGAATATAAACATATAAAACAGACAGGCGGCCACGGCCAGTATGCCCATGTTGTATTCAATATATCACCTGCTAATCCAGGGGCAGGTTTTGAGTTTAAGAATAAGATTACAGGCGGTGCGGTTCCTAAAGAGTACATACCGGCGGTAGAGAAGGGTATTATTGATGCTATGCGCAAAGGTATATATGCTGGCTATCCTGTAGTAGATGTCAGGGTAGAGCTTGTGGATGGTTCTTCCCACGACGTGGATTCTTCGGAACTTGCCTTTAAGATTGCCGCTGCAGAGTGTTTTAAAAAGGGTTTCACAAAATGTTCGCCGGTCATCTTAGAGCCCTATATGTCGCTTGAGATTACTACTCCCGAAGAATATGTTGGCAATATAGTTGGACACCTTTGCTCGAAGAGAGGAAAAGTCTTAAATATAGATGTTAAAGCAAATCAGCAGGTGATATCTGCCGAAGCTCCGCTTTCAGAACTGTTCGGATACGCATCTACTTTACGTTCTTTGAGCAGCGGCAGGGCGGTACACTCTATGCATTTTGAGAAATATGTGGAGGTTCCTTTTGAGATTGCTGAGAGGATTAAAGAAGAAAAGAATAGCAATAAGAATAAATAGAGTGTCATAATTGAACCCGGCTTTATCCGCCTTCGCAGGGTGCGGGCTTGCCCATTGGGTATTTCACATTTCATCCTTTTATCTTGGCATACAATATTTGGTCTGTATGGAAATCCGAAATTTTGAGGCACAATCCTGATTCTTTTTCGAGACGCAGTGGAATCTTCCCTATTTCATCCGGAGGACGGGGAAAAGAGCTGTACAGAAGGTTGAACAGAGAATTTAGCAGGGTTGAATCGTTGGTCTATTCTGCCATTCGTACGAGTAATAGGATAAGAGCGGTGAAGAATCAGGAAGTAGCGACGGAGAATTCGCAAATTTCATAGCGTATTATTACGCCATTGACGGGGATATAATATTATGTAACAATTAATGAATAAAAAACGGAGGCAAGTATTAAAAAGGTTATTATTTTTCTGGTAATAATCGTTATTGTCTTTGCAGGGTTAGCCGTTATCAAAAACCAGCTGATAAAGTCAGTGGTTGCAGGAGCTGCGGAGGTTCTTCTCGGAACTTCTGTTAAGATTGACGGATTATCTTTAGGCATATTGAGGCCGTATATTAAAATAAAAGGTTTTAAGGTATATAATCCCAGGGGATTTCCTAAAGGAGTTATGATCGATGTGCCTGAGATAAGCGTAAAATATGACTTGAGAGCTTTGCTAAAAAAGAAACTTCATCTGGAGGATGTTGTCTTTAACCTTAAAGAGATAGATATTGTCAAGAATAAAGATAATGCCGTGAATATAAACTCTTTAGGCCCTCTTAAGAATAATAATAAAAAGAATACCTCTAAGAAGAGCAGGAAATCAGAACCATTAGCGATTAAGATTGATACATTACGGTTGACTATAGGAAAACTTGTGTATAAGGATTTTAGTTCCGGCGGCAAGCCTTCTGTCAGTGTATCAGAGATAAATATTAAAAATAAAGTATACCGCGATATCAGCAGTGTTCGGAAACTGGCAATTCTTATATTGGCTGGGCCTATTAAGCAGGCAGGAATAAAGGGAGGAGCTATTTACGGAGTGGCGGCTGCTTTAGGCACTGCGGTTCTTCCTGTTGGGGCAGCGGCGGTTATCATAGGCAGAGATAATTCCACCGCAGAGTTTAAGAACAGTTTCGACAATGTTTACAACAAAGCCCTTAATGTTATGAAAAAGATGGGCAGTCTAAAATCGGAAAACAAATCTAAAGGAGCGATAAGGGGAAATATCGGTTTAACAGGCGTAGCGATAAGTATTACAAAAAAGGATAACGGTATTATAAAAGTCAATGTTTCGGCAAGGCAGTATGTTTTGCCCAAGCCTAAGATTGCGGCAGGACTGCTTCATGAGATTTCAGAAGCGTTAAAATAACTAACAGTAAAAGTATTTGTTAATTATGGTAAAGAAGGTTATAAATTTTGTTAAGAATGATATATGGAGGATACGTCTAAAAAGTCTTCCGCGGAGAAAATCATTTCTTATAAAGAACATGCGGGTGATATTGGTTGCTCTGCGTGGTTTTGATGAGGATAAGTGTCAGCTGCGGGCATCCGCTTTAACCTTTTATTCCCTTCTTTCTATTGTTCCTGTTGTCGCTATGGCATTTGGCGTGGCAAAGGGGTTCGGTTTTGATAAAATTCTTGAGCAGCAGCTTTTAAACAGAGCCCCGGGTCAGGAAGAAGTTATAAAACAGGTTATAAGTTTCTCTAATGCCTTGCTTTCGAATACCAAAGGAGGTTTAGTCGCAGGAATAGGGGTGGCGGTACTTTTCTGGACGGTGATAAAAGTTTTAGGCAATATTGAAAAGTCATTTAACGATATATGGGGTATTAAAGAACAAAGAGGTCTGGCACGTAAATTCAGTGATTATCTTTCCATTATGCTTATATGTCCCTTTCTTGTTGTTATATCAAGCAGTGCGACTGTATTTATAGCCGCACAAATTACAAACATTATTCACAAGTTCTCTTTTCTTGGAGTTTTCAGCGGATTAGTTTTCTTTGCGCTAAAGTTACTGCCTTATGCTGTTTTGTGGCTTTTATTCACATTTATATACATGTTTATGCCAAATACTAAGGTTAATTTTAAATCCGCAGTTTTAGCGGGTATAGCGGCAGGAACTCTTTATCAGGTTTTGCAGTGGGCGTATGTGAATTTCCAGATTGGCGTGGCAAGGTATAACGCGATATACGGCAGCTTTGCCGCTTTGCCGTTGTTTTTGGTATGGCTCCAGTTAAGCTGGCTTGTTGTTCTTTTCGGAGCGGAGGTTTCTTTTGCCCATCAGAATGTTGATACTTATGAGTTTGAACCGGATTGTTTAAGAATAAGTTATTCATTCAAGCGTCTGCTCGCACTTTCCATAGCCCATTTTATAATAAAAAGTTTTTCTTCGGGGGATACTCCGCCTACCGGAGAAGCGATATCACACGCCCTGGATATTCCTATTCGTCTTGTGCGCCAGATATTATACGAGCTTGTCGAAGCGGGGATTATTTATGAGATTAAAACAAAAGAATACAAGAATGTTGCTTACCAGCCCGCTAAAGATATTAATATTTTCACAATAAAGTACGTTATGGACGCTTTGGATAGAAGAGGTATAGAAAATATACCTGTTACAGAGACAAATACTTTAAGGGCTCTGTCGGATTCTTTGAATAATTTATCAAATATATTAGATAAATCACCGGCAAATAAGCGCCTTAAGGATTTATAAAAAAGGATTTATAAATTGTTATTTGTATTAACCGGGAAAATGCTGTACCCTAAGGGCAGGCACCTCCTTCGTCCTTCGGACTACGGCGGGCAAGCACCTCCTTCGTCCTTCGGACTACGGCGGGCAAGC